>DATKNT010000022.1:0-20769 GCA_035541175.1 Gaiellaceae bacterium | reverse complement strand
GCGTGAAGATCCGCATCTTCACGTGCCCGTCGCCCTCGGGCGGGTAGACGAACGTCGTCTCGGAGTAGTTCAGCTCGCGCGCGAGCCGCTGCAGCAGCTCCTCGGGGATCTCCCGCGCGTCGGTGAAGACGGCGAGCTGGTTCCCGGCGAGCGGGACGTCGGTGAAGACGTCGCAGACGACGAAGCGGAAGGACAGGGCCACGAGGCGACCTTAGCCGCCGGGCGGGTTCTGGGCGTCTAGCTCCTCGAGCTCCTTCGCCGCTGCGATAGCGCGCTTGAGCGAATCGAGGAGCTTCTCGCACTCATCTTCCGGCAATCCATGCGCTTCGAGAGTCGAATAGACGTCCTCGAAACCTGGCATGAGGGTCTCGCCTACGCGGCGCGCAACCGTGGGCCATGTCCTCGCGACCTCAACCTTGACCGTCGCGTGCATGAGCGACTGGGAGAGCATGCATAGGACGTTGCCTGGAAGCGTCGTGGCCATCAGCACCTGCGGAAACTCAAGAGGTAGACCGCCTACATAAGGTCTGATTGTCTCCTCACCCGTCGTCTCGTTCGTGACGTGGTAGGTCGTTAGTTGCATTGCCGGGTAGCGAGGGTGCGAGTGCGAGCACGCCCATGAGTAGACCTCGTCATCGCCAAGCCCGAGCCTGTTGCGGACGGCGGCGGGTCGGAACTTCCAATACTCTCCTGCCATCCATTCGTCTGCGGCGTTCGGCTCCGCCGCGAACAAGTCGACGAGGTTGATCGCCTCTATCGCTGGCCTGATGAGTGAGTACATCTGCACCGTGAACCCGTTCGATGCGAGGAACTGAGCACTCCGCAGGTCCGCGAGCGAGCGGCAGATCAGATGGAAGATTGCGATAGGCGCAGATCCACTCATTCCCGCGGCGCCGTCGACTAGATACGCCTCGATGAGATCGGATGCGTCGCAAAAGCAGTTCTCGACATGCCCGGCAGCCAGCGTTTCCTTGCTCGGCGACACTTCACGGGATCTGTAGCGGACCGGACGGACGCGTGTCAGCGCGGTGCTGACCATGCTCGCGCTAGCCCCAATCCGCGGGCACCACCCGCCGCTAGGTCGCAGGTGGGGTGAAGCCGATCGGGTTCTTGGGCACAGGAAGCGCCACGCCGCCTCGCCCATCTCCGAAGACAAGGAGAATGAGGCAGAAGACGAACACGGCACCCGCGGCAGCAGTCACGAGTTCGAGGGTGATCATGGCTGGACGATGCCAGACAGGGCGACTTGCGTCAAGTCAAGAGGATCTGGCACACTTCGTCCCGATGCCCAACCCGATCCAAGCTGCCGACGCGATCATTGCTCTAGAATGCGCCCAGCGGGAGTATCGAGCGGCGCGCTCGGCTCGCCGGCAGGCGATGCGGGCCGCGACGAGTGCTGGCGCACCCCTTCGGGACGTGGCGCGAGCAGCCGAGTGCTCGCATGAAGCGGTCCGGCGTCTTGCGAACTCCGACGGAGCGGTCGTCCTCACGCTCGGGGTCGACGAATACCCCCTGACCGAGGAGCAAGTGGAGATGCTGGTCTACAAACTGGCAGGGTCGGCACGAGGCGCATTTCCGAAGGACATTGAACTGCTCGGCGCAGGTACGGGTTGGCTTGAGTCAGCAGCCGAACTAGCGACGGTGATGCACGACGCACAGGCAAGCGACGACGAGGACTCGATCGTCCTCGATGACCATCGAGCGTTCGCTATGTACCAGGTGCTCCGTTTGACCTACACCGGGCGGCCGACGGTTCTGTCGCATCTCTACGACACCCTCACAGAGCGGTTTGGCCATCACGTGATCGGCGGAATGCGGCAACGCTCGCTCTAAGAGACAGTCTCCTACGCACGGGTTCTTCAATACGAAACCGGGGAGTGCGCACCCCGGGACCTCGCGAACAGGGGTCGGGCTCGAACTCGACTGAGCTTTAGATCAGCTGGCGATCTTCGAGCACTTCGGCTCGGAGGCGGTGCCGTTCTTGACGCTGTTCGCGGTGCTCGACTCGGTGCCCTTGTACGTCGCCGTGCACTCCCAGTGCTTGTCGGCGACGACGACCGTGATCAGCCCCTGGTGGCCGTGCGGGCCCATGTCGGCGTGGTCGCAGTGGTACTTGCCGGGCGGGATGCTCGCGTCGGCGTCCGGGTGATGCCAGATGAACGAGGACGTCTGATGGCCCGGCTCGACCGTCGTCTTCTGCGGCTCCGGCGTGCCGACGCCGGCGTTCGTGCAGCCGAGGTCGACCGCCGCGCCGGAGCCCGGCGTCGCCGGGTCGGGCTTCCCGGCGGGGTCGACGAGCTCGAGCTTCAGCGTCCACGTCACCGTCACGGCCTCCGGCTTGCCGTTCACGTGAAAGCGCTGGACCGCGTAGTACGTCTCGCGCTCGGCCGGGATGAAGTCGGCGTCGATCGGGCCGATGCTGATCGAGGGCTTCGGCGTCGCCGGCGCGGCGGCGCCGGGCCCGGCGAGGAGCGCCGCACCGGCGGCGAGAATCGCCAGAGCCGCGACCGCCCGCATGGGCGCGGAGTCTATCCTGGCCCGCGATGCCCGCCATCTCCGTCAGCGGCCTGCGCAAGTCCTACGGGCACCTCGAGGCCGTGCGCGGCGTCGACTTCGAGATCGAGGAGGGCGAGGTCTTCGGCCTGCTCGGGCCGAACGGCGCCGGCAAGACGACGACCGTCGAGATCCTCGAGGGCTACCGCGACCGCGACGCCGGCGAGGTCTCCGTGCTCGGCAACGACCCGCAGAGGCCCGGCCCCGACTTCCGCGAGCGGATCGGCGTCGTCCTCCAGCAGTCGCAGTTGTGGCCGAACCTCACGGTGCGCGAGACGCACGCGCTCTTCGCCGGCTACTACGAGCACCCGCGCTCGGTCGACGAGGTGATCGAGCTCGTCGGCCTCGCCGAGAAGCGGGACGCGCGGGTGAAGACGCTCTCCGGCGGGCAGAAGCGCCGGCTCGACCTCGGCGTCGCGCTCGTCGGCGACCCGGAGCTCGTCTTCCTCGACGAGCCGACGACGGGCTTCGACCCGGCCGCGCGCCGCGCCGCGTGGGAGATGATCCGCTCGCTCCGCTCGCTCGGGAAGACGGTGCTGCTGACGACGCACTATCTCGACGAGGCGGAGCAGCTCGCCGACCGCGTCGCCGTCCTCCGCGAAGGGCTGATCGTGCGCGTCGGCACGCCGCGCGAGCTGACGACGAGCGAGCTCGAGGTCGAGATCCGCTACCACCGCGACGGCGAGGAGATCGTCGTCCGCACGACCGAGCCGACGCGGGTGCTCTACGAGCTCACGACCGACGCCGTCGCGCGCGGCGCCGAGCTCGACCGGCTCGAGGTGCGCCGGCCGACGCTCGAGGACGTCTACCTCGCGCTCACCGAGGAGGAGGCGGAGTGAGCGTAGGCTCGACGGAGCTCGCCAACGAACGGAGGCGCCGGCTTTGCCGGCGCCGGGAGCGGGAATGAGTTCCGAGGCGGTCGCCGTCCGCGAGCGGCGGCGCGGCTCGCACCGGCTCCGGCTGTTCGCGCACCAGCTGCGCGGCGAGCAGCGCGTCTTCTGGCGGAGCCGGGAGGCGGCGCTGTTCATCTTCCTGTTCCCACTGCTCCTGTTCGTGCTCCTCGGCTCCGTCTACAGCGGGAAGATCTACGGCGTGCCCGCGTCGCAGGCGCTGCTCGCCGGGCTGATCGGCTACGGCTGCGCGAACACGGCGTTCGCCGGGCTCGCGATCCAGCTCGTCATCCGCCGCGAGAACGCGATCCTGAAGCGGCTGCGCGCGACGCCGCTGCCGGCGGCGACGTACGTCGCGGCGCTGCTCACCTCGACGTTGATCGTGTTCGTGCTGCAGGTCGTCGCGCTGTTCCTGCTCGGGCGCGCGCTCTACGGCACGCCGTTCCCGAGCGCGCCCGGCTCGCTCGCCGGCGCGATCGTCGTCGGCACGGCGATGTTCGCCGCGCTCGGCGTCGCGACCGCGTCGATGATCCGCTCCGCCGAGGGATCATCCGCGATCGTCAACTTCATCCTGCTGCCGATGGCGTTCCTCAGCGGCGCCTTCGGGCCGACGCTGCACTATCCGGCGTTCCTCCGCGCGATCGGCGACGTGTTGCCGCTGAAGTACTTCATCAACCTGGTGAACGCCGTCTACCTCCACGGCGAGACGATCTGGTCGAAGCCCGAGGATCTCGCCGTGATCGCGGCGTGGGGCGTGGCCGGACTGCTCGTGGCGGTCTTCCGCTTCCGCTGGGAGCCGAGAGAAGGCTAACGAGCGCGTGCGGCCGCCAGGCCCATGCGCATCAGCGACGACGGGGTGTGCGTCGCCTTGCGGATCGAGTCGTGGAGCGCGTCGGCGAACGTCTCCACGTCCTCGTCGGTGACGACGAGCGGCGGCAGCACCTTCAGCACCGCCAGGTTGTGGCCGGCGACCTGCGTGAGGATCCGGTGTTTCGTGAACAGCGGGCCGATCACGAGCTGCGCGAACAGGCCCGGCTGCATCCGCTCGAGCAGCCGCCACGAGCGGCTGCCTCCCGGCGGCTCCGCGAACTCGATCGCCCACATCAGCCCGAGCCCGCGCACCTCGCGGACGACGTCGAACTCGTCGACGAGCGGCTGCGTCAGCTCGAGCAGCCGCGCGCCGAGCCGCTCCGACCGCTCGACGAGACGCTCCTCGTCGAGCTCGTGCAGCGTCGCCAGCCCCGCCGCCATCGCCAGCTCGTTCGGCGCGAACGTCGAGCCGTGGCTGACCGCGTGCTCCATCGAGTCGAACACGGCCTCGTGCACCGAGCGCGTCATCAGCAGCGCGCCGACCGGCACGTAGCCGCCCGACAGCGACTTTGCGACGGGGACGAGATCCGGCTCGAGCCCCCAGTGCTCGAGCGCGAACAGCGTCCCGGTGCGGCCGAATCCGGTCTGCACCTCGTCGACCGCGAACAGCGTCCCGTGGCGGCGGCACAGCTCCTGCGCGCCCTCGAGGTATCCCGCCGGCGGCAGGTTGACGCCCTTGCCCTGCACCGGCTCGACGAGGAAGAGCGCGACGTCCTCGCGCCGCAGCTGCTCCTCGAGCGCGGCGAGGTCGCCGAACGGCACGTGCTCGAATCCCGGCAGCAGCGGCCGGAACCGGTCGGTGAACTCCGGGCAGCCGTTCGCCGACAGCGACCCGAGCGTCAGCCCGTGGAAGCCGTGGTCGGCCGAGAGCACGCGCGTGCGCCCGGTGGCCGCGCGCCCGAGCTTCAGCGCCGCCTCGACCGCCTCGGTGCCGGTGCTCGTGAACAGGCAGCGCTCGAGCCGCGGCGGCACGCGCGCGAGCAGCGACTCCGCGAGCAGCCCCGGCAGGGTGGTGACTCCCATCGCGAGCATCCCGGGCGTCTCGAGCTCCAGGTACTCCTCGATCGCGGCGCGGATGCGCGGGTTGTTGCGCCCGACGTTGTACATGCCGAAGCCGCCGAGGAAGTCGAGGTAGCGGTCGCCGTCCTCGTCCCAGAGGTACGCGCCCTCGGCGCGCGTCCAGGTGCGGTCGAAGTCGATCGTCCGCAGCACGCGGACGAACTGCGGGTTGATCGTGCGCGCCCACAGGTCGAGGTCCTCGCCCGAGCGCGACGCCAGCAGCTCCCGCAGGCTGAAATCCGCCATGACCCGAATCCTAGGGGCCGGTCAGATCGCGGCGCTCGAAGACGAGGATCGCCGCCGCCGAGCAGCCGACGGCGATCGCGAGCATCACCGCGGCGGCGCCGGCGCGGAACGGCTCGGCGGGCACGAGCCCCACGTGCTCGAACGGCGACAGGTCGAGCGCCCACGACGGCGCTCCGAGAACGGCGCCGAACAGCTCCCAGACGAACGCGAGGATCGTCACGCCGTACGCAACGAACGTGCTCGCGCGCGGCCAGACGGCGAACGCGAGCATGCCGATCCCGAGGAAGAGGAGCGCGGTGGGCAGGCAGTTCGCTCCCGCCTGCACGAGCCCGGAGAAGGCGACGCCCGCGCCCTGCGACGCGGCGCCCGCCCACGCCACCACCCCGGCCTCGAGCGAGAGCACCGCCGCGGCGACCGCGGCGAGCGCGATCCGTCCGCCGAGCCAGCGCCGCCTCGCCACCGGCAGCGCCAGCAGCGTCTCGAGCTGCTGCTCCGCCTCCTCCCGCCGCGCCGCGGCGACCTGGGAGCAGCAGAACAGGCTCACGGCGAAGATGAAGAAGAGGAACGTGAGCGCGAGGTAGCCCGTGGGCGTCACGATCGACGGGATGCCGAGCTTCTCGAGCTGCTGCTGCAGGCTCTTCGAGATGTCCGACGGGGAGACGCTCGCCGAGACGACGCCGAGCACGAACGCGAACGCGCCGACTCCGAGCAGCCAGGCGAGGAGCATGCCCCGCTCGCCGCGCGCGGCCTGCGCGGTCGTCGAGCCGAGCAGGCGGTCGTCGGGCGGCGCGCTGTCGCGGTCGTGGATCAGCCCGCGCCCGACGTCCCGTCGCACCGTGATCGCCGCGGCGAGGCCGAGCAGGAGCGCCGACGTCGCCAGCGGGAGCAGGAGCACCGCCGGCCTCGGCCCTGCGAACGCGCGCATCTCCTCGACCCAGCCGAGCGGCGTCGCCCAGCGCAGCCAGCCCACGCCGGACGCCGTGTCCGCGACGACGCGGACGACGAACGCCGCTGCGAGCGCGGCGCTCCCGATCCCGAGCGCGAGCCGGCGGTTCGGCGCGACCTGGCTCGCCACCGCGCCGACGCCGACGAACACGGGCACCACCGCGACGATCGCGAGCGCGAGATACGCGGACCCGCCGGCCGGCAGCCGCGACGCGACGAGGCCCGCGAACGACGCGAGCCAGAGGACGGCCGTGCCGGCGGCGATCGCAACGAGCTCCGCGACGTACGCGGGCCCGCGCCCGACGAGGCCCGCGAGCACGAGCTCCTGCCGGCCCGCGTCCTCCTCGGCGCGCATCGCCCGCACGGCCGCGAGCACACCCCACATCCCGGCGAAGATCGAGAGCGAGCCGCCGGCGCGCCACGCCGCGTAGCCGCCGACGGTCAGCAGGTCGTGCGGCACGCCGTAGAAGAGACGGACGCTCTTGTTCGCGCCGAACCCGATCGCGAAGCGGATCCGGTCGGCGACGGTCGGATACGTCTTGCGGTAGCCGACGACGTTCGCGACGGTCACGAACGCGAACAGCGCCGCGAACGAGAGCGTACGCACGCGCGAGTCCGCGAGCGTGCGCCGTGCGTGCGCGCTAGCGGCTCCCGTTGCTCCCGACATTGCCGTCGTGCGCGTCGTAGTGATGGAGGAAGATCTCCTCGAGCGACGGCTCCCGGCTCGTCAGCGCGACGACGTCGTGACCGGCGAGCTCGTCGATCAGCGGCCCGACGCTGCCGGTGACCTCGAAGCGGAGCGTGTTCGCCCCCGCGGGCTCGGCTTGGACGCCCTCGAGCGGGCGCAGCTGCGGCGCGGGCCCCGCGAACGTCACCTCGACCGTCTGCGCACCGAGATGCCGCAGCTGCGCGAGCGTGCCCTCGTCGACGAGCTTCCCGCGGCGGAGGATGCCGATGCGGTCGCACAGCGCCTCGACCTCGCTGAGGATGTGCGAGGAGAGGAAGACTGTCTGGCCGCGCGCTTTCGCCTCGCGGACCGTCTCGCGGAAGGCGAGCTCCATCAGCGGGTCGAGACCCGCCGTCGGCTCGTCGAGGAGCAGCAGGTCGGCGCGCGTGGCGAGAGCCGCGATCAGCTGCACCTTCTGCCGGTTGCCCTTCGAGAGCGCCCGCACGCGCTTCGCCGTGTCGAGCTGGAACCGCTCGACGAGGACGTCGCGGTACGCCTCGTCCGTCGACCCGTGCAGCCGCGCGAGGTAGGTCAGCGTCTCCGCCCCGGTCAGCGCCGGCCAGAGGAACGGCTCGCCTGCGACGTACGCGACCCGCCGGTGCGCCGCGACCGGGTCGTGCCACGCATCGACGTCGAAGAGGAAGGCGCGGCCCGCGGTCGGCCGGTGCAGGCCGAGCAGGAGGCGGATCGTCGTCGTCTTCCCGGCGCCGTTCGGGCCGAGGTAGCCGTACACCTCGCCCGGCTGCACCGCCAGGTCGAGCGCGTCGAGCGCGAGCGTGTCCCCGTAGCGCTTCGACAGTCCCTCCGTCCGGATTGCCGGCCCGGCCATACCCTTGACCCTAGTGCCTCGAAACGGACGACTGCCGGAGCTGGGCGCACGCGGCTGGGGCTGGGTCGCGATCCAGGCCGCGCTCATCGTCGCCATCCTGATCTCGGCGCGCGCCGGGCTCGGCTGGCCGGAGCGGCTCGAGACCGCGGCATACGTCGTCGGCGGCGTGCTGATGGCGCTCGGCTCGCTGCTGCTCGTCGCGGGCGGGCTGCGGCTCGGCGCCTCGCTGACGCCGCTGCCGAAGCCGCACGAGGGGAACAGGCTGACAACCACCGGCGTGTATGCGCTCGCGCGCCACCCGATGTACGGCGGCGGGCTCCTGTTCGCGCTCGGCTGGTCGATCGCGTTCGCGAGCGTCGCCGGCGCCGTGCTCTGGCTCGTGCTCGTCGCATTCGTGGAGCTGAAGTCGCGCCGCGAGGAGCAGTGGCTCGCCGAGCGCCACCCGGACTATGCGGAGTACCGGCAGAGGACGCCGCGCCGGTTCATCCCGTTCGTGTACTAGACGACGCTCGCGATCACGTAGAGGACGGCGACGGAGCAGAGCAGGACGGGGCAGATCCGGTACCAGACGCCGGGTGTCCGCGCTCCCGTCACCGTGGTGAGGGCGGCGATCGCGACGAGGAAGCCGGCCGCGGTGCGGTACACGACGATCGATGCCGAGGCGTCCGCCCCCGCGATGGCCGTGACGAGAACGGCGAGGAGCGCGACGAAGAGGTGCGTCACACCCTCGGCGACCCACTCCATCGTCAGCACCAGAGCGTTGTCGCGCGAGATCGCGCCGAAGCTGCGCACGATCGTGCGCGTGGGGATCAAGTGCGTGACGCCCCAGAGCGCGAGCACGGTCGAGCCGAGGTAGACGAGCACCTGCGCCGTCATCGCCTATGCCAGCGAGGCGCACCGCCCTTCGCGGAGGCACTCCTGCGCGTTGCGGCGCGCGAGCGTGAGCACGAACGAGCGCACGGGAACGTCGTCGTACGGCTCGAGCATCAGGTCGACGCAGGCGCGGATCTCCTCGCCGGACTTCTCGGCCCCGAACTCCTCGACGAGCGACGGGAGCAGCCGCTGCAGGCGCATCGCGTGAGCCGTCCTGTCGTCGCGGATCGCGTCGATCCGCTGCTCCGCGAGCTCGCGCACCTTCGCGTCGAGCAGGTCGCGGATCGGGCGCGTCTCCTCGAGCGTGAGCCCCGCCGGATCCGGGATCTGCCAGTCCTCGACCATCGTCGGGACGTACGGGCAGGCGCCGCCGCAGCCGAGCGTGATCGCCCAGTCGGCGTGGAGCTGCATCTCGAGGTCGAGCTTCTTCGGGCGGCGGCCGGAGAGATCGATGCCGATCTCGGCCATCGCCTCGACGACGTTCGGCCACACGCGGTCGGCCGGCTCCTGCCCGGCCGACTCGGCACGGACGTCCTCGGGCGCGTAGCGCTCGAACAGCGCCTGCGCCATCTGCGAGCGGCCGGCGTTGTGCGTGCAGACGAAGAGCACGTACTTCATGGCGACTCCTCCTGTGCGAGCTCGGCCGCGAGCGCGTCGACGCGCGCGGCGATGTCGTCGCGGATCGCCCGCACCTCCTCGAGCGGGCGGCCCTTCGGGTCCGGCAGGTTCCAGGCGACGTAGCGCTTGCCGGGAATGACGGGACAGGCGTCGTCGCAGGTCGCGACGACGACGTCGGCCCAGGCGATCCGCTCCTCGTCGAGCCGGTGCGGGACGTGGCCGGACGCGTCGATCCCGAGCTCAGCGAGCGCCTCGACGACGACCGGGTGCGCCTCGGTCCCCGGCGCGCTCCCGGCCGAGCGAGCCTCGTCGCCGGCGCCGGCGGCGCGGTTGAAGAGGCGCTCCGCCATGACGGAGCGCCCGCCGTTCGCGGTGCAGACGAAGAGCACGTGCGTCATGCCGGCGCCCCTCGCACGAGCTGGTACGCCGTCGCGCCGAGCGCCGCGCCGGCGACCGGGGCGAGGATGTAGATCCAGAGCGAGTGCAGGTCGCCGGAGACGATCGCCGGTCCGGCCGAGCGCATCGGATTCATCGAGGCGCCGCTGATCGGACCGCCGACCATCGCGTCGAAGCCGATCGTCCCGCCGATCGCGATCGCAGCCGCCTCGCCGACCGCCCGCGTGTCGGTCGCAACGGCGAGCACGACGAACATGAGGAAGAACGTCAGCACGACCTCCCAGAGGAACGACTGCGCGTCCGAGCCCGAGGGCAGCGTCGCACCGACGTGGGCGACGTTCCCGAGCGAGCCGCGGAGCACCGCCGCCGCCGCGAGCGCGCCGGCAAGCTGCGCGGCCCAGTACCAGCCCGCCCTGCTCCACGGAAAGTGCCGCGTCAGCGCGAACGCGAAGGTGACCGCGCCGTTGAAGTGCGCGCCCGACACGTGCCCGACCGCGTAGATCATCGCCATGATCACGAGCCCGAACGTGATCGCGACACCGACGTGTCCGAGCTCGTGGGTCTTCGCGTCGACCATCACCGCGCCGGCTCCGGCGAAGACGAGCGCGAACGTGCCGATCGCCTCCGCCGCGAGCGCACGTGGGAGCGGCGGCGGCGCCATCAGGGCTTGCGCGCCCTGACGATCGCGCTGTGCATCCCGTCGGTCATCCCGTCCGTGAACTCGACGCTCGCATCGACGAAGCCGGCCGCCTCGAGCCCGGCGAGGTACTCGCTCCGCGACAGCGCGCCGGCGATGCACCCGACCCAGCTGCCGCGCTCGAGCCGCTCCTCCGGCGTGACGTGGTCCTCGGCGACGACGTCGGCGATCCCGAGCCGCCCGCCCCGCTTCAGCACGCGCGCCGTCTCGGCCAGAACCGCGGCCTTGTCGGTCGAGAGGTTGACGACGCAGTTGGAGATGACGACGTCGACCGACTCCGCCGGCAGCGGGATCGCCTCGATCACGCCCTTCAGGAAATGAACGTTCGTGACGCCCGCCTCGCGCGCGTTGCGCTGCGCGAGCGCGAGCATCTCGTCGGTCATGTCGAGTCCGTACACCGTGCCCGCCGGGCCGACCCGCTTCGCCGAGAGGATCACGTCGATGCCGCCGCCGGCGCCGAGGTCGAGGACGGTCTCGCCCTCGCGCAGCTCGGCGACCGCGATCGGGTTGCCGCAGCCGAGCGAGGCGAGCGCCGCCGCGCCGGGAACCTCGCCGACCTCCTCCTCCGTGTACCCGGTCGCGCAGCTGCAGCCGCAGCCGGAGCCGTTCGTCACCTCGAGCGCCGCCGCCGCATAGCGCGCGCGCACCTGCTCGCGGAGCTCGTCCGCCGTCGTGCTCATCCTCGTCCTCCTTCGACGTCGATCAGCCCGGCGAGCCGCTCCGCCGCCTCGGCCCTGATCGAGAAGTACGCCCACCTGCCGCGTTGCTCCCGCTCGAGCAGCCCGGCCTCCGTCAGCTTCTTCAGGTGATGGCTCACCGTCGGCTGCGAGAGCCGGAGCAGCGGCTCGAACTCGCACGCGCACACGGGCTCGCCCCTGGTCGCGAGGCGGTTGACGATCTTCACCCGCGCCGGATCGGCGAGCGCCGCGAACAGCTCCGCCGTCGCCCCGGCCTCGTCGTCGGAGAGGGCCGGCGCGTCGAGCGGCGCGCAGCAGGCGATCGCGTTCGACATTCCACCGGCAACATATCGACATCTGTCGATATGTCAAGAGCCCGCCGACGCGGTGTCTACGATCGCGACACCGTGGAGAACGAGGGGCAGCACGAGGGCGAGCGCACCCGGGCCTGCCACGTCACCCACCGCGACGGCCACGCGGTCGTCGACTTCTCCCGCGAGACCGCGCAGGATCTCCTCGACGGAGGCGAGTTCTTCTGGCTCGACCTCGACTGCCCGACGCCGGAGGACTTCACCGTCCTCCAGGACGTCTTCGGCTTCCACCCGCTCGCGATCGAGGACTCGGAGCACTTCGGCCAGCGCGCGAAGATCGACGACTACGACGACTACGTGTTCCTCGTCCTCTACGGCGCGTCGCACGACGAGGACCGGCTCGTCGAGGTGCACTGCTTCTACAGCGCCCGCTACCTCGTGACGGTCCACCGCGACGAGGCGCCGGGATTCACGGATCTGCGGACGCGGATCGCGAAGCGGGCGAAGCCGATCGAGCACGGGGCGCGGCTCCTCTACCGCATCGTCGACGCGCTCGTCGACAGCTTCTTCCCCGTCCTGGCCGATCTCGACGACCGCATGGACCAGCTCGAGGACCGGACGTTCGTCGACGCGAGCGAGGCGCAGCTCCAGGAGATCTTCGCGATGAAGAAGCTGCTCGTCGGCCTGCGCAAGGCGGTGACGCCGGAGCGAGACATGTTCGCGCGCATCGCCGGCGGGATCGTGACGATCCCCGCGGCGACGGACGACGACGAGCGCTACTTCCGCGACGTCTACGACCACCTGATCCGGATCAGCGACCTGATCGACACCTACCGCGACCTGCTGACGAGCTCGATGGACGTCTACCTCTCCACCGTCTCGAACCGGATGAACGCGGTGATGAAGCAGCTGACGGTGATCGCGACGATCTTCCTGCCGCTCGCGTGGATCACCGGCTTCTTCGGCCAGAACTTCGGCTGGATGGTGCGCAACATCGGCAGCTGGGAGATCTTCCTCGTGCTCGGCGTCGGGACGGAGCTCGCCGTGGCCGCGCTCATGCTCGTGTTCTTCCGGCGGCGAGGCTGGTTCTGACGGCGTCGGCCGATGCCGACCGGGTCGAGGAGGTCGAGTCCCGCTGGGAGGCGGCGCCGGCGGTGGTGCTCGTCATCGCCGGCCAGGTCGTGATCGCTTTCGTCAGCCGTGACCGCGGCTGGACGGTCTGGCACTTCTCCTGGTGGATCTGGCTCGTCCCGGTCCTGCCGGAGGCGCTCCTGCTCGTCCCGCTCGCGTTCGACCGGCCGCGGCACCGGCTCGAGCAGCTGGGCCTTCGCCGGATGGTCGCGCTCTCGCTGATCGGCGTCGTCAGCGCCGCGAACGCGTTCCTGCTCCTCTCGGTGATCGCGGCGCTGCTGAACGGCGGCGTGACGGACGGCGCGCAGCTCCTGATCGAGGCGGGCACGGTCTGGGGGACGAACGTGATCGCGTTCGGGCTCTGGTACTGGGCGGTCGACCGCGGCGGCCCCGTGCGCCGGCGGCGGCCGGAGCCGCCGCCGCCCGACTTCCAGTTCCCGCAGATGGAGAACCCGCAGCTCGTCCCGCCCGGCTGGCAGCCGCGGCTGATCGACTACGTGTACGTCTCGTTCACGAACGCGATCGCCTTCAGCCCGACGGACGCGATGCCGCTGAGCGGCCGGGCAAAGGGACTGATGCTGTTCGAGTCGGCGCTGTCGGCGATGACGATCCTGCTCGTCGCCGCGCGGGCGGTCAACATCTTCCACTGACGGCGGCGACGAGTCCGAGCGAGGCGGCCGCGTCGCGGAAGACGTTGCGGCCCGGCAGCGAGTACGTCTCGTTGAAGTCCGGCGAGCCGTTCAACTCGATGACGGTGTAGCCGTCGCCGTGCGGCAGCAGGTCGACGCCGACGAAGTCGCCGCGGATCGCCGCGGCGGCCGCGATCGCGAGCGCGCACGCGGCCGGCGGCGGCACGACCGGGTAGCGCGTCGCGCCGAGGCTGACGTTCGTCCGCCACTCTCCGGGACCGGCGACGCGCCGGACCGCGCCGACGACGGCGCCGCCCGCGACGATCAGCCGCAGGTCGTGCCCGACCGGCGGCACCAGCTCCTGGACGAGGGCGCCGTGCCGCCGGAACCACGACCGCGTCTCGATCTCGTCGAAGCAGGCCCGGAGGCTCTCGCGGGTGTCGCACCGGAAGACGTCGACGCCCCAGCTGCCGAGCCGCGGCTTGACGACGACGGGCGGCTCGATCTCCCTTTCCGTCGACCCGTCGCGGCGAACGTGGACGGTGCGCGGGTGCGGCAGCGCGGCGCGGGCGAGCACCCGCGCCGTCAGCAGCTTGTCGTGCGCGGTCGCGAGTGTCCGCGCGCGGTTGAGGACGTGTACGCCGCGCCATTCGAGCAGCAGCAGCTCGAGCAGTCCCGGCTCGACGCCGTCGATGGTCGGCAGGATGTCGAGCCGCCCGAGCACCGTGTCGCCCGGCCGGATCTCGGCGATCGACACGACCTCCGCGTCGACGCCGGCCTCCCGCCACGCCGCGGCGATCTCGAGATTCGTCGCGCTCGTGCCGCTGCCGAGCATCGCGACGCGCACCGCCGCTCCGATCCCGGGGCCGGCGCGCCGGTGCTGCACGGGATAGTCGACCGGCTCGAGCAGGAGCAGGGCGAGGAGCGCGGTCCGCTCCGGCAGCCGCCGCATGTCGATGTGCTCGTCGATCGCGTGCGAGCCCTCGCCGATCGGCCCGAGCCCGTCGAGCGTGCCGGTGTACGGGCTCGTGATGTTCGCGTCCGACGCGCCGCCGACGAGGCCCGCATCCTCGATCGAGAGGCCGAGCTCGCCGCCGAGGCGCTTCGCCTTCGCGAGCAGCGACCGGTTGCGCGCGAGCGCCTCCATCGGCGGGCGCCCGAACGAGCCGTCGACGGCGACCGTCGCGCCCTCGAGCGTGGGCCGCAGACCGCGCAGCGCCTCCTCGACCTCGTGCGCGGCCGCCGTCGTCGGGACGCGCACGTCGACGTTCGCGCTCGCCTCGGGCGCGACGACGTTCGGCCGGAGTCCGCCGTCGATCGTGCCGACGTTGACGGTCACGCCGTGGGCCGGGTCGTTCAGCGCGAAGAGCCGCTGCACCTGGCGCGACAGCTCGAGGATGGCGCTGACGCCGTGCTCGGGGTCCTCGCCCGCGTGCGCGGGGCGGCCGTGGATCGTGAGCCGGAAGCGCCCGACACCCTTGCGCGCGATCTTCAGCCGGCCGTCGGGGCCCTCGCCGGACTCGAGCACGAAGGCGCGCTCCGCCCCGTGAGCGAGCCGCCGGATCACGGCGGCGGAGTCGACGCTCCCGATCTCCTCGTCGGTGTTGACGAGCACGACCGGCGTCGCCGGCGGTGCCAGCCCGAGCTCGCGCAGCGCGCGCAGCGCGAAGACGATCTCGACGAGCCCGCCCTTCATGTCGGCCGTGCCCGGCCCGTACAGCAACCCGTCCTCGACGCGCAGCGGCATCTCGACGAGCGTCCCGACGGGCCAGACGGTGTCCATGTGCCCGAGCAGCAGCTGGCGTGCCTCCCAGCGGCGGCGCCGGCGCGGCCGCGCGTACAGATGGTCGCCGGCGCGCCGCCCGTTGTGCACCGGCCGCACGAGGTAGCCGATCCGCTCGAGCTCGCCGGCGAGGATGCGGTACGGCTCGCGCTGGGCCTCCGGGTCGACGGACGGCGACTCGGCGCGGACGAGGCGCTCCAGCAGGTCGGCCATCTCGGCCCGGCGACTCTCGAGCCAGTCCAGCAGCTGCGGTGCCGCTGCGGCTTCCACTACAGCCGGAAGTCGACGGAGTAGGGGAACGCGAGGCTGTCACGGACGACCGCGAACCGACCCGGGGCGAGGTACGCGAGCAGCCCGAGCCGGTGGACGAGGTCGGCGTCGTCGACGTCGGGGTCGCGCAGCGCGTCGCGGGCGGCCGCGGCCGCGACGACGCGGCCGACGACGAGGCTGTTCGGCCCGAACCCGTCGACGACCCGCTCGAGCTCGCACTCGAGATAGAGGAGACACCCGTCGACCAGAGGGACGTCGACGACGCGCGCCGGCGCCGTCGGCACCGCGGCGAGCGCAGGCTTCTCGTCGCCGACGCGGCCGCCCGCCGCGAAGCTCGACTCGACGATCTGCTCGGCGCGCGGGAAGCTGACCGTGAACTGCGGATGCGCCCGCACGTTGCGGTAGGTCGCGTGCCTCGGGCTGCAGACGAAGCAGTAGAACGGCTCCCAGCCGAGCGGCATCGCCATGTGCTTCGGCGCGAAGTCCCAGCCGTCACCCTCCTTCGTCCCGACGAGCACGAGCGGCGCCACCGCGAACGTCTTCGCCCACAGCGCCGTGCCCACGGGCAGGTCGACGAGCCCGGCCGAGCGCTGCACCTGCGCCAACCCCTGCACCTCCGCCATGCGGGGATGTTCGCGTCACGCCGGTGCGCCGCCATCCGGCGGCGCACCGAGCGCGTTTACGTCCTACTACGGACGGCGGGCGCGACTACGCCGCCGCTCCGACGTCCTCGAGCTCGTGCGCGGCCGGCTCGCCGCGGCTCAGCTCGAGCGCGCGGACGACGCGGCGGAAGCCCGACCGGTCGAGCCGGCGCGGGAGCTCCCACAACGCGACGTCGCCGTCCGCGTGCCACAGGTCGTACGCGATCCGGACGAGCAGGCGCTCCCCGCTCGACATCGTCTCCGCCTCGGCGAGCAGCGGCTGCCAGTCGACACCGTCCTCCCCGAGGTGCGGCGCCGTCCGTTCGGCGATCCGCGGGCTCGTGAGGATGTGCCGGACGGCGAGGTAGTCCGGGGTCGTTCTCGGGCTCACGGGTCTCCTCCTTCGCGTGCGAAACGCTCCGTAGCGTCTCTTGTCTCGACGGTAGCAGACACGCTACGCTACGTGTCGTTTCAGGATGGTGACGACGCCGACACCGAACCGGCCCCGCTCCGAGCAGGCGATCCTCGACGCGACGCGCGAGCTGCTCGCCGAGGGCGGCGTCCGCAAGCTGACGGTCGAAGGCGTCGCCGCCCGCTCCGGCGTGGCGAAGACGACGATCTACCGGCACTACCGGGGCAAGCACGAGCTCGCGCTCGCCGTGCTGATCGACATGGTCGAGCAGGTCGTGTCCACCCCGGACCTCGGCGACACCCGCGCAGAGCTCGTCGGCTTCGTCGACGCCGCCGTGACCATCCTCGGCACGACGCTGATGGGCCGCGCCATGCAGGGACTCGTCTCCGACCTCGCAACCGACCACGACCTGGCGACGGCGTTCCGGGAACGGGTCGTCGCGATGCGGATCGCCGAGGCCGACCGGCTGCTCGCGCGCGGGATCGAGCGCGGCGACCTGCGCGCGGACACGGACGTCGAGCTCGCGCACGAGCTCCTGTTCGGACCGGTGTACTACCGGCTGCTGCTCAGCGGCGCGCCGCTGGACGACGGCCTCGCCGGCCGCGTCGTCGACGCCGTACTCGCCGCCTTCAAGCCGTAATCCGTTCCTTCCCCGCCGCGTACGGCGCTTTGAGCTCCGGCGGCTACGGGCAGGACATCTTCTCCCGGCTCGTCTGATCCGGCGGCCGTGAGGCTCAGCTGATCCGCGCGTCGAGCTCGACCTCGACGAGCACGCCTTGCGCGACGAAGCCGGCGACGAAGAGGGTCGTGTTCGCGGGCGGCTTCTCGCCGAACAGCTCGCGGTGCGCGGCGACGGACGCATTCCAGTCCGTCCCGGGCGCGAGATAGATGCGCGTGCGGATCACGTCGGTCAGCCCGCCGCCGAGCTCCCGGAGCGCCGCGAGCGCGCGCTCGAAGGCGTCGCGCGTCTGTGCGTACGCATCGCCCGGATGGAGCGCGGCGCCGTTCGGGCCGATGGCCGCGGTTCCGCTCACCGCAACCGCGTCCTCGATGCGGACGGCGCGGGCATACCCGCCGACGTCCTCGAACCCGCCCGTGCGTACGACCCGGCGCACGGGCGCGAGCCTACACTCCCGCCCCGCGAAGCGCCTCGCCGTCGGGGACGAGCACGAAGTCGCTCTCGACGGAGAACCAGTCGCCGTCGACGCCGGCGGGCCGCTCCGGATCGTCGGGCTTGCGCCGCACGAACTCGCGGAGCAGCGACGGCTTCACCGCGAACACCGCGTCCGAGTCGAGGTACGCGCTCGCCGCGTCGAAGATGTGCGTCACGAGCGTCCGGTGCCCGTCCGCGCGGACGATCACGTGGATGTGCGCGGGACGCCACGGATGCCGCCCCGTCGCCTCGAGCATCGCGCCGACCGGGCCGTCGTCGGGGATCGTGTACGGGACCGGGCGCACCGCGACGAAGCCGAAGCTGCCGTCGGCCCGCGTGCGGAAGCGGCCGCGCAGGTGGTCCTCCGGAGCTTCCGGCCGTTGCACGGCGTAGAGCCGGTCGTCGCCGTTCTGCCAGACGTCAAGCTCGGCGCCGGCGATCGGCGTGCCGTCGAGGGAGAGCACGCGCCCGTGCAGCCACGCCGGGTCGCCGGCGGGCTCGGAGGCGAGGCTCGCGCCGTACTCCTTCAGCGGCGCGCCCGGCGTGTAGAACGGCCCGAGCACCGTCGACTCGGTCGCGCCCGCGGGCGCCGGGTGCGCGAGCGCGTCGACGAGCATCGACAGCCCGAGCGTGTCCGACCAGAGGATGAACTCCTGCCGGCGCTCGTCGGTGATCCGCCCCGTCTCGGTGAGGACGCGGATCGCCTCGTCCCACTCCTCCTGCGCGAGCCCGACCTCGACCGCGAACGCATGGAGATGCCGGACGAGCGCCTGCATCAGCGTCCGCAGCCGCTCGTCGGAGCAGCCGTCGAAGCTCGCCGCCGCGGCGGCGGTGAGCTCGGCGGGCGTCGTGCGGCGCGGGGTCGCCACGGCGCGATTGAACCAGCTACGCGAGCGCGGCGGCGACCGACCTGAACGCGCGATGGTGGTCGCGGGTGACGACGGGGTCGAGCGCCTTCGGGAGGCTCGACAGCTTCACGATCACGACGTCGGCGCCGGGGTCGACCCAGATGAACTGCCCGAAGATGCCGACCGCGTAGAACGCGCTCGCCTCGCCGCCGGTGCTCCACCACTGGCTGCGGTAGCTGCCGTCGGGATACGCGCGCGCGAAGTCCGAGCCCGCCATCAGCCCCGGATCGGAGCCCTCGCGGATCCGCGCCGCCCACTGCGGCGAGCACACGCGATGGGCGTCGGCCGAGCCGCCGCGCAGCACGAGGTGACCGAGGCGCGCGAGGTCCCGCAGCGACGCGCAGACCCCGCCGTTCGCGAACGCGAAGCCGACCCGGTCGACGGTGACGAACGCGTCGTGCTCGGCGCCGATCCGCGACCAGAGCCCGTCCGCGAGCACCTCCGGATACCGCCTCCCCGTCACCCGCTCGAGCACCCACGCGAGCACGTCCGTCGTGGCCGAGCAGTACTGGAAGGCGCGCCCGTGCTCGTCCTTCCGGCGTAGCGAGCGCAGGAAGTCGTACGACGTCTCCGGATCCTCGAGCCGGCGCGGCCGCCATCCCGCCACGCGGTCCTGCGCCTGCACCTCGGAGTCGGGATCCGCGTAGTCCTCGTTGAACTCGAGCGACACCGTCATGTCCAGCAGCTGCGAGATCGTCGCGTCGCCGTAGGCGGAGTCCCAGAGCTCCGGCACGTACGTGGCGACGGTCGCGTCGGGGTCGAGGGCCCCGGATTCGACGAACCCGCCGGTGAGCACGCCGCAGAGCGACTTCGACACCGACATGAGCACGTGCCTCGACGCCGGCCTCATCCCGTTCTCGTAGCGCTCGTAGAGGATGCGCCCGTCCCGCAGGACGAGGAAGCCGTCGGTGTAGCTCTCGTGCAGGAAGTCGTCGAGCGTGTCGGCGCAGCCGACGCCCCCGAGCGGAGTCGAGCCGAGCTCCTCCGGCTCCGACGGGAGCGGGAAGACTGGTCCCGTCCCGCGCGGGACGACGGCGCACGGAACGAGCTCGCTCACGTGCTGGAACGCCCAGCGGTTCCAGGGCCCTTCCTGCCAGCCCGCCACCGTCACGAGGCGCGACGGCTCCGGCGGCGACCCCTGCATCAGGCCGAGCTCGGCGGCCGTCGCCGGCGCGGCCGAGGAACCGCGTTCAGGAGCGCTCGCCATCTGTCCCCCCTTCCGCATCGGCAGTGAAATGGCACGCCGCGCTGTGCTCGGTCCCGACGGAGACGAGGGCCGGGTCGGCGGTCTCGCACACGGCCGGGCGCCCGAGCTTCTCGCGGAGCGCGCAGCGCGGATGAAAGCGGCAGCCGCTCGGCAGGTCCCAGCTCGACGGCAGCTCGTCCTTCAGGGGCGGCGGCTCGTCGAGCGTGCTCCGGCCGCGCCCGCGCGTGCTGGCGAGGAGCGCGCGCGTATACGGGTGGCGCGGTCGCGCGAGCAGCTCCCCCGCCGGCCCTTCCTCGACGATCCGGCCGAGGTACATCACGCCGATCCGGTCGCTGAGGTGCCGCACGACGGAGAGGTCGTGCGAGATCAGGAGGTACGTCAGACCCCGCCGGTCGCGCAGCTCGACGAGCAGGTTGAGGATCTGCGCCTGGACGACGATGTCGAGCGCCGACGTCGGCTCGTCGAGGACGACGAGTCGCGGATCGCTTGCCAGCGCCCGCGCGATCACGACGCGCTGCGCCTGGCCGCCGGAGAGCTCGTGCGGATACCGGCGCAGGTGCGCCGGTGTGAGGCCGACGTCGTCGAGGAGCCGCTCGATGCGCCCGCGGAGCGCGGCGCCGCGCGCGATGCGATGCGTCGTCAGCGGCTCCGCGATCAGGTCGTCGACGCGCATGCGCGGGTCGAGCGCGGCGACGGGCTGCTGGAAGACGAGCTGGATGTCGCGATGCAGGCCGCGCCTCGCCCGGCGGTCGGCGTCGCCGAGGTCGATCCCGTCGAACTCGATCGCCCCGTCCGAGAGCGGCGTGAGGCCGAGGATGCAGCGGGCGACCGTCGTCTTCCCGGACCCGGACTCGCCGACGAGGCCGAACACGCGGCCGGCCGGGATCGCGAGATCGACCCCGTCGACCGCGCGAAGCGCGCGCCGCTTCCGGTCGTTCCCGGGC
>DATKNT010000021.1:0-20977 GCA_035541175.1 Gaiellaceae bacterium | reverse complement strand
TGCAGGTCGTCGCGCAGGAGTTCTCGTTCGCGCTCTCCCGCCGGACGATCAAGGCCGGCGATGCGATCGTCGAGCTCGTCAACAACGGGCAGGACTCGCACGACCTGCGGATGCAGCGCGTCGGCGGCGCGCGCGTGTACGTGTGGCCGACGGTGCTCCCCGGGCGCTTCGCGGACCGCGAGTACCGCCTGCTCCCGGGCACGTACGTCCTCTGGTGCTCGCTCGCCGACCACCGCGAGCTCGGGATGAGGGCGACGCTCGTCGTCCGCCGCTAGATGTTCTGCCTCGGGAGAGCCGTCCACAACGTGCCGAGGCAGGTCAGCTGACGAGAAGGCAGGCCACATTCCCCCAAAAGGGGCACACCAGAAGACCCCGTGCGGACGATGACAGATAGGGAACGCGTGCGACGCGCTCTCAAACTGCGGCGAAGGGATCTTCGGATGCGCAAGCAGGACGGCTGCTGATGGCGGCGGCTCCGGATCACGGTTCGTTGCAACCGCCTGGTCCGCCTCCGCTCGGCGCGATCCTCGTGCGCCGAGGTCTCCTGACGGAGGAGCAGCTCGCAGTCGCGCTCGCCGAGAACAAGCGCACCGGCGAGCCCACCGGCGAGGTGATCGTTCGCCTCGGCTTCGCCTCCGCCGCGACCGTCGCCCAGGCTCTCGCAACACAGCACGGAGGTCCGCTGAAGACCGAATACGGCTACGCCGTCGGCTTCGGCCCTCCCACCTCACCGGCTCCCGCTGCCGGTCCGCCGCCGCCGCCCCCCGTCAGCCCCGTGCCGGCGCAGGACGAGCGCCCGGCGGCTCTGGCGCCCGCGTCTGCGGTCCGGGCGACGCCGCCCGCCGAACCCGTCCTGTCGCCGGCGCCTACTCCCGCGACTCCGGCGGCGCCCGCAGCGCCGTCCCCTGTCGAGGTCGCGCGGCAATGGCAGCAGTACGGCCAGAAGGTGAAAGAGCAGCGCGACGCCGCGATCGAGCAGGTCAAAGCGGCGGCGGCGCGCGTCGACGAGCTGCAGCGTCGGATCGAGGAGCTCGAGGCGGCCGAGGTTCGCGCCGCCGAGCTCGAGGCGACGGCGGCGGTCGTCGAGGTCGAGCGGGCAAAGCTCGAGCGGCTGGAGGAGGAGACCGAGTCCCGCGTCGCGGAGCTCCAGCAGAGGATCGAGGAGATGTCGGTCACAGCGGCGGCGCACGAGCAGAAACTCGCCGAAGTCGAGTCGCAGCTCGGCGAGTCGCGCGAGGAAGCGGCGCGCGTGAAGACGGAGAAGCTGGCCCTCGAGGCTGCGCACGAGGCGACGGCGTCGCGGAACGAGTCCCTGGACTCGCGCGTGCAGGAGCTCGAGGCAGAGGTGGCGCGGAAGCAGGAGCTGGTGGACGCGGCGGCGAGCGCGTCCGAGCTGGAGTCGGAGCTCGCCGAGTCGCGCAACGCAGCGGCCGAGGCGCGGGCGAAGATGCTCGCGCTTCAGGCGTCCCGTGACTCGGTGATGTCCCGGAACGACGAGCTAAAATCGCGGCTGAAGGAGCTCGAGGCGTCGCGCGAGGCGGCCGCTCGCGTCGAGATGGAGAGCGTCGCGCTTCAGGGGGCACACGAAGCGATGTCCTCACGGAACGAGGAGCTCGAGTCGCGGGTGAAGGAACTCGAGGCCGAGGTCGCTCGCCTGGAGGCGGAGCGGCACGACGTGCTCGAGGTCGCGCGCACGGTCGGCGAGCAGCGGCGGGCGGAGCGGCACGAGCTCCACGCCGACGACGCCACGCACCTGCTCTTCGTCCCGGGCCCGGACGGCTACCGGCTCGAGGAGCACGACGGCCCACCGCCGGCACCCGGCTCGACGGTCGAGCTGACGGTCGACGAGGGCGCGACCACGCGGCTCCTCGTCACGAAGGTCAGCGCCGCGCCGTTCCCGGGTGAGCGCCTCGCGTGCGCATACCTCGTCGGCGTCGCGTGACCAGCATCTCGTACTAGGTACTCCAGAAGCCGTTGTGGATGACGGCGTTGACGGCCTGTGGATCCTGTGGAGAACTGGACCGCTCCCGTTCCGCGTTGACGGTTTAGGCCGCGGTTTTTTGTAGCGCTTCCTGTGCATCGTCCCACGTGGCGCGCACTTCACGCGGCGTCTTGTAGTTGAGCCGCGAGTGCGGTCGGTCGTGGTAGCGGTCGACGTAGCCGCTGATGCCGCGTCTCGCGTCGTCGAGGGTCTCGTATTCGTGGCGTCAGACGCAGCGCTCTTTCAGGTAGCGAGTCCAGCTCTCGATGAACGCTTGCGATTCGGGGTCGCGGTAGCCGCCGTGGCGGTGGGTGAGGCCGAGCGCGTTGATCGCGAGCCGGGTGGAGCGGGCGGTGAAGGCGGAGCCGTTGTCGGTGCCGAGGGTTAGCGTGCCCGGCAGGATCCGTTGCTCGTCGACCGCCCGCCGGATCACCGCGGTCGCCTCGGCAGCGCGGCAGCGCAGCTCGAGGCTCCAGCCGACGATCTCGCGGGTGCAGCAGTCGATGATCGCGTTCAGGTAGCACCAGCCGTGCTCGGCGACCCAGATCGAGGTCATGTCGAGCTGCCAGAGCTGGCCGGGTCGCTCGACCTTGAAGACGCCGGGACGGCGCCAGCGCGCCTCGACGGGCCGCCGCTGGATCAGCTTCTGCTCGCGCATCACCCGCAGCACCCGCTTGCGGTTCACCTGGACGCCGAGTGAGCGGCGGACGAAGCAGCAGATCATCCGGTAGCCGTCGGTCGGGTAGCTCTTCGCCGTCTCCACGATCGCGACCTTGACCGGATCGCTCACCGGTCGCCGCTGCGGCGAGCGCCTCGGCTTCGGCCTCCGGTACAGGGCCTGCCGGCTGATCTGCAGCACGCGCGCCACCGCCGCCAGGGCCTCGCCCTCGGCGACAAGCACCCGAGCGTGAGCGACGCGCACGCTCACTCCCACGCCCGCAATGCTGTACCCGCGATCTCCAACTCGTACGTCTTGCGACCGAGCGCCCGCTCGAGCTCGCCGATCTTGCGACGCAGCTCACGCTCCCCGGAGCGCTCCTCCTTGCCCGCCAGCGCCTCCCGGCCCGCCTCGAGGATCTTGTCACGCCAGCCGTCGTAGAGCGTCTCGGCGATCCCGTGCTCACGGCAGACGTCGCGGACCGACCTGTCGCCGCGCATCCCCGCCAACACGATCTCCAGCTTCTGCTGCGCCGTCCAACTGCGGTACTTCCTCTGTTCGCTCAACCCATCGCTCCTTGTCGGTCGAGCGGCCCATGCTGAGCCCGACGCCGGACAACCTCTCCGGGGGCTACGCCCCCTCCGAGCCTGCCCGGCCCAACTCAGCTAACCGTCAACACGGAAACGGGGAGCGGTCCAAGAACCAACTTCGCCGACAGGAAGCCCTAGTCCTTCGATCGAGGTAGGACTGCGCGTTCAGCGGCTTCAGCGACGCGGCGACGGGCGTCCAGCACGCGGTGAAGGCCTCGACGCACGTCGTCGCGCCGGTGCATCCGCCGCCCCGGCACTGAAGACGCAGCCCCTCTCCTCCGCGCAGGTGCAGTACCTCGTTGCCATGTGCTTCCTCCGCCACACCATTGGCACGAAGCTGCCGGGGAGCCGTGAATCGGCCGGTACACGGATCGTGTCCATGCGTGTAACCTGGGCGGTCGATGGCGCGCATGGGCCAGACCCGGTTCAACGTGACGCTCGAGCCGGAGCACGCGGAGAAGCTCGCGATCCTCGCCGAGCGCGCCCAGGAGGGCACGCTGGCGCGCTCCCTGCTCTCGCAGGCGATCGACGAGGCGGACATCGACGCGCGGAGCATCGTCGAGATTCTCGACGGCATCCCGGGCGCCTTCGAGCGCGCCGAGCTCGGCATCGAGCCGATTCGGGCGGCGAAGGGAATCCCGCTCGACGAGCTCTAGGTCGGCGGACCGATGGCGCGGGTGCTCGTCGCTCCGTCGGCCCGCGACGATCTCGATCGGCTCATGAAGACGCACAGCCTTCCGCCGTCGACCGGGGCGTGAGTCCGCCGGTCGCTCGAACGGCTGGAGCGGTTTCCGCTGCTGGGGCGGGCGATCGAGACGGGCCGCTGGTCCGGGTACCGCTTCATCCTCGGGCCCTGGCGCTGGCTCGTCGTCCTGTACCGCTGCGACGTACCGACCGACACCGTCATGGTCGCTCCGTTCGAGGACGGGCGGTCGTCGACGGCCGCAGGAGCGTCGCGATGATTCCGTCCGTGCGTAGCATTGAGGGCGTGCGGCGTGTGCTCGTGCTGGGTCTGGCGCTCCTCGTCGCCGGGGGGATCTCGGCGACGGCCGGCGCCGCCCTGCCCAAGCTCCACGTCGTGATCAAGGGGCAGAGCCATCATCCGGTCGTCGGCAAGACCTGGTCGTACTCGGTCACGGTCACGAACGCGGCGGGCAAGCCCGTCGCCTGCACGATCCACCTCCAGATGCTCCTCAGCGGCGGCGGCGTCGTCGGCGAGGTCGGCCGGCACGCCGTCAAGAACGGCGTCTGGAAGGAGACGATCGTCGCCCACGGGCCCGACGCGTTCCCGCCGGCGGCGGTGGGCGAGCCGCTCGTCCTCCAGGCGACGGTGACCGCGAAGGGCTACGCGCCGGCGAAGGCGGGCTGGTCGATCGCCGTCGTGAAGAAGAAGTGAGCGGCGCCTCCGTCGTCGTCCAGCATGTCCGCAAGAGCTTCGAGGGCGGGCGCATCCGCGCGCTCGAGGACGTCTCGCTCCGGCTCGAGCCGGGCGAGCTCGTCGCGCTCACCGGGCCGTCCGGCTGCGGCAAGAGCACGCTGCTGAACCTCATCGGCGCGCTCGACCGGCCGGACGCGGGCGAGATCCTCGTGGACGGGAAGGACGTCGGCCGGCTCGAGGATCCGTCCGAGTACCGGGCGGAGACGGTCGGCTTCGTCTTCCAGTTCCACGACCTGATGACGACGCTGACGGCGATCGAGAACGTGCAGGTGCCGATGATGGGGCGGCGCCCGCGCGGGGCGCGCGAGGCGCGGGCGCGCGAGCTGCTGGGCGAGGTCGGGCTGGGCGAGCGGATGGGCTCCTATCCGCCGACGCTGTCGGGCGGCGAGCGCCAGCGGGTGGCGATCGCGCGGGCGCTCGCGAACGAGCCGCGGCTGCTGCTCGCGGACGAGCCGACCGGGTCGCTCGACTCGGAGACGGGGGCGCAGATCCTCCACCTGATCCGGCGCGTCCGCGACGAGCACGGGATGACGATCCTGCTCGTCACGAACGACGACGACGTCGCCGCGCAGGCGGAGCGGATCTTGCGGATCCGCGACGGCATGCTCGTCTCGCCCGAAGCGCCGGCCTCGGCGCCGCCGCCGCCGCCGCAGACGGTGCCTACCTAGGACACCTGCTCCTCCGGACGTGTCGGTTCGGGTCAGCGTCCGGCGAGCGAGGAGGCGTGCGCGGCGGCCGCCTTCGCCGCGCTCGCGTAGGCGGCGGCGGCGCTCGCGAGGCTCGCCTGGTCGCCGTCGAGGCGGGCGATCGCCTTCGTCAGGTACGCCGTCTGCGTCGCGACGTAGCCGCCGTCGATCTGCGACGGCGGCGTCGTCGTGAGATAGGTCGTGAGCGCGTGCAGCTCGCTCGTCAGCTTCGACAGGTCGTCGCCGAGCGAGGAGGCGCCGCCGATCACCGAGCCGGCGCCGTTCGCGGTCGAGCTCAGCTCCGTCGCGAGCGCGTCCGCCTGCCGGCGGAGCGCGGTCGCGCCCGCGTACGCGGTCGCCGCCGCCGCCCGCGAGCGGCGGGCCGCCGCCTTCTCCGACAGCGCCTTCGCCTGCGCCGCCGCGGCCGCCGCGGCGAGCGAATGGCTGCGCGCGGTCGCCGCGAGCAGCGCCGTCTGGGCGGACGAGCCGCGTTGCGCCTCGTGCTTCCAGCCGGCCGCGAACACCGCGGCGCTGATCATCGCCCCGCAGAGGAACGCGGAGACGGCGAGCACCCAGGCGACACGAGGCAGCTTCTGCCGCGGCGCCCGGTACGCGGGCGCGACGGGGATCCGCCGCGTGTCGGAGATCGGCCAGCCGGAGCTGCGGGACATGAGAGCGGACCTTCTCCGCCCGCCGCGCCGCTCCTCCCTACTCGCGTCGCAGCGCCTCGATCGGGCTCAGCCGCAGCGCCCGCCAGGTCGGGTACACCGCGCCGAGGATCCCGACGCCGAGCGCGAACGCGAGCCCCCACGCGAACACGCCGGGCGTGAACTTCGGCGAGACGAGCGTCGACAGCCCCGTCTGCGCGGTGAAGAAGTGCGCCGCGAGCAGCCCGAGCACGAGCCCCATCGCGAGCGCGACGAGGGAGATCCCGATTGCCTCGCTGACGATCAGCGCGGCGATCCGCCGCCCGGGCCAGCCGACCGCGCGGAGGATCCCGATCTCGCGGATGCGCTCGAACACCGACATCGCCATCGTGTTCATGACGCCGATCCCGCCGACGATGAGCGCGAGCACGGAGACGACCCAGCCGACGTCGATGATCAGGCGCGACGAGGTGTCCACCTTCACCGCCTGGCCCGGCTCGACGATCGCCGAGACGCCGTACTCCTTCTCGAGCCGCGACGCGACCGTCTGGGGCTTCTCCCCGAGCTTCACCGTCACCGCGATCGACGTCGCCTCGCCGGGCCGCTTCGCGAGCGCCTGCACCGCCGTCAGCGGCAGCACGACTCCCTGGTCCTCGAAGCGGTCGCCGCTGTGGAAGATGCCGGAGACGCGGAACCGGCGGCCGTTCACGTCGATCGGCGAGCCGGGGCGGACGTGGAACTGCTTCGCGCCCGCGTCACCGACGAGCGCGCCGGAGCGGTCGCCCTCGAGCAGCGTCAGCCGCTGGTACGGGAACTCGTTCGGCGCGAGGCCGAAGACGAGCGACGACTCCTGGCCCTGAACGGTCGTCACGAGCAGGAAGACCCGGGCCGTCTGCGCGACGCCGCGGTCGCGGGCGACCCGCTGCTCGAGCGCGTCCGGGAGCAGCGAGCGCGTCGCGTCGGAGACGCCGCTCTGGAACAGCCCGAAGTCGGCCCGGCCGAGGTGGATCAGATCGCCCGCGGTCTGCTCCGTCCCGGCCGAGATCGAGAGGAGCGCCACGATCAGCCCGACGCCGATGGCGACGCCGGCCGAGGTGAGGAGCGTCCGCACGGGCCGGCGCAGGAGGTTCTTCCGGACGAGCCCGATCCACGTCATGCAGATGACACTATCTCCGCTACGCTCGGACGTGAGATGGAGCCGGATCGCGAAGCCGTCCTGAAGGCGCTCGAGCAGGTGATCGACCCGGAGCTGCGCCGGCCGGTCACGGAGCTCGACATGGTTCGCGACGTCGAGATCGCCGACGGCGTCGTCTCGCTGACGGTCGTGCTGACCGTCGCCGGCTGCCCGTTGCGCAACTCGTTCGAGGAGCAGGTCGAGCGGGCGCTCGCCGGCGTCCCCGGCGTGACGGGGGTCGCGCTGTCGTTCGCGGTGATGACGCCGGAGGAGCGGCAGGCGCTGACGACGAAGCTGCGCGGCGGCGCGCAGGAGCGCGACGGGGTGATCCGGCTGCCCGCGAGCTGCCGGGTGATCGCGGTCGCGAGCGGGAAGGGCGGCGTCGGCAAGTCGTCGCTGACGGCGAACCTCGCCGTCGCGTTCTCCCTCCTCGGTCGCCGGACCGGCGTGCTCGACGCCGACGTCTACGGGCACTCGATCCCGCACATCCTCGGCATCCGCCAGCGGCCGGTCGCGGTCGACGACCTGATCGTCCCGCCGGTGAAGGACGGCCTGAAGCTGATGTCGATCGGCTTCTTCCTCGACGGCAACGAGCCGGTGATGTGGCGCGGGCCGATGCTGCACCGCGCGCTCGAGCAGTTCCTCACCGACGTGCACTGGGGCGACCTCGACGTGCTGCTGGTCGACATGCCGCCGGGCACCGGCGACGTCTCGATCTCGCTCGGGCAGCTGCTGCCGCGCGCCGAGGTCGTCGTCGTCACGACGCCGCAGAAGCTCGCGGCCGACGTCGCGGCGCGGGCCGCGGCGATGGCGCGGAAGACGAACATGCGCCTGCTCGGCGTCGTCGAGAACATGAGCGGCGAGGTGTTCGGGAGCGGCGGCGGCGCGGAGCTGGCGGCCGGGCTCGAGGTGCCTTTGCTGGGAACGGTGCCGCTCGATCCGCTGCTCCGCGAGCAGGGCGACCTCGGCGAGCCGATCGTCGCCGCGCGTCCGGACGCGGAGTCGGCGCGCGCGATCGTCGCGATCGCCGAGGCGATCGACGCGACGGCGCAGGATGCGGGCAGGATCGTGAAGTCCCTGCCGCTCGTCCGCTGACGGCTGCGATGCCCGGCAGCAACGTCGACACCGTCCGCGAGGCGTACCGGCTCGCGATGCGGGCGAATCACCGCGAGCTGCGGCCGCTCATCCTCGACGACGCGACGTGGGAGCCGGCGCGCGAGGGCGCGTGGAACCCGTGCGTCAACGCGGACCAGATCGTGCGGACGCTGCTGTGGCGCGCCGGCACGAACCGGATGCGCCCGGGCGAGATGATCGAGGTCGGCGACCGCGTCTTCGTCCAGCTGCGGGGCCGGCGGCTCGACCGGCTCGGCGCGAAGGGACTCGTCCCGCGGCTGTTCCAGGTGATCGTCCTCCGCAACGGGAAGATCGTCTCGATGCACGACTACAACCGCCGCGAGGATGCGCTCGCCGCCGCCGGTCTCGGAGTATGAGCCGGAGGCTCGACGGAGGCGACGAAAGAGCGGAAGCGCCGGCTCGGCCGGCGCCGGAGCGGGGATGAGCGCGGCCGCCTTCTTCGACCTCGACCGGACGCTGCTGCGTCGCTCGTCCGCCCTCGCGCTCGCCGGCTCGTTCCGCGAGCGGGGCCTGATCACGCGGACGCAGCTCGCGCGGGCGGCGCTGTGGCAGCTCCTGTTCGTCCTGCGCGGCGCGAGTCACGAGGCGGTGCGGCGCGGCGCGGAGGACGGGCTGCTCGTGCTGCGCGGGTCGACGCCGGACGAGCTGCGTACGCTCGTGGCGGAGGCGCTCGAGCCGGTGCTCCGCCCGCTCGTCTACGCCGAGCCGCTGCGGCTCGTCGAACAGCACCGCGAGCGCGGCGAGCCCGTCTACATCGTCTCCGCCACGCTCCAGGAGATCGTCCAGGCGATCGCGGACGACCTCGGCTTCGACGGCGCGCTCGGGACCGTGTGCGAGGTGCGGGACGGCCGCTACACGGGTCACGCCCTGCGCGCGCTGCACGCGGCGAACAAGGCGGCGCGCGTCCGCGAGCTG
This sequence comes from Gaiellaceae bacterium, assembly GCA_035541175.1. Lineage (GTDB taxonomy): Bacteria > Actinomycetota > Thermoleophilia > Gaiellales > Gaiellaceae > Palsa-739. The sequence goes on along the minus strand of DATKNT010000021.1, from coordinate 11,754 downwards.
GCTGAGGCGGAGGGGTTCGACCTCGCCGAGTGCACCGCGTACTCGGACAGCCACACCGACCTGCCGTTCCTCGAGGCGGTCGGACGGCCGGTGGCGGTGAATCCGGACCGTGAGCTGCGCCGGATCGCGGCCGACCGCGGCTGGCCGGTGCTCGAGTTCAGCGCGCGCGCGTACCCGCACGCGCGGCGGCGCGTGTCGCCGGTGCTCGTCGCGGTGCCGCTGCTGCTCGGTCTCGCCGTGCTCGCCGCGAGGATGCGTGGACGCTGAGGAAGGGCTCGCGCGGCTGCGCGGGCTCGGGTTCGGCGACCTGGACGCGGAGGCGCTGTGGGCGCACTTCGACGACGCGGAGCGGCGGGGCAAGCCGGGCCACGGGCACGCGCGGATCGCGTGGCTCGAGACGCAGGAGTTCGACCCGGGCGCCGAGCCGGAGCTCGTCGAGGAGGCGGACGCGTTCGAGCGCTGGCACGGACGCGGTGCGGTCGGCTACCTCGTGCTCGGGCGCGTCGTCTCGCGTGCGCTCGCGCGGCCGCCGGCGCACGCGCGCGTCGTCGTCTGCGAGCGGGCGTTCCCGACGGGGATGCTCGGCCACTGGGTGCGCCGGCTCGCGGAGGGCGGTCTCGTCGGCGCCGCGGCGGCGACGTCGCCCGCGCGGCTCGCGCCGCCCGGCGGCGGGCCGAAGCTCGCGGGGACGAACCCGCTCGCGATCGGGATCCCGTCCTCCGGCGGCGACCCGGTGGTCGCCGACGTCTCGATGGGCGCGGTCACCTGGGGCGACGTCGTCGCGGGGCTCGCGGCGGAGGAGCAGCTCGTCCCGTTCGGCGGCGAGCAGGCGCACAAGGCGTTCGCGCTCGCGGTCGGGCTGCAGCTGCTCGTGGACGCGCTCGTCCGCGACCCGGGCCACGGCGCCGTGCTCCTCGTCGCCCGCCCGGAGGCGGATCCGGTGCCCCCACTCCGCGCCCGCGCCGCGGGCGTGCGCCTCCCCGGCGACTCCAAGTAACACGGTGTTACTCGAGCCGCGGAGGCGCTTCGCTCCGGCGCAGCGTCCTCACGGCGTCGCCTCGCGGAGCGCGTCGAGCACGACCGGGTCGATCTCCTCGACGCCGTCGAGACGCTCCTCGAGGTTCTCGACCCCGGCCCAGCGGTCGAGCGAGTCCGCCAGCTCGCCCGCGTAGCCGAGGCGCACGAGCCGTCCGTAGATCTCCGCGGCGAGCTCCGCGTCGACGGGCAGCCACTGCTCGCGCGGCGTCTTCCCGAACAGCCGGTGGTGCAGCTCGTAGATCCGCCCGAGCTCATCGATCGGCTCGGGATGGTCGTCCACGCGGAGGTCGACCGCGACGTCGGAGAGGCCGCCGTAGCCGCCGCCGCGCTCCACGACGAGGAGCGACGCAGACTGCTTCCCGCGACTGTCGCCGCCGGCCGCCTCGGCCGCCGCGAGGCACGCGAGCAGCCGCCGCGCGAGCGGCAGCTCCGCCGTCGCCTCGAACGTCTCGGCGAGCGCGTCGACCGTCGCCGCCCCGACGAGGATGTTCCCCTGCGCTGCGTAGCCCGGCCCGGTGCGGCCGCCGGCCCAGGCGAGGCAGCCCGGGCCCGTCCAGCTCGCGCTCCGCCCCTCCGCGTCGACGACGCCGACCTGCCGCTCGTCTCGTCCCTCGTCCGCGTCGACGAGGCGCGCGACAACCTCGTGCGCCGACAGCCCCTCCCGCAGGAGCGCGAGCCCGTCCGGCCCGTAGCGTGGATTGGCCCAGGCCTGCGTCGCGATCGCGCCGACGCCGGCCTCCGCCCACGGCACGACCGAGCCGACGGCGAGGAACTTCGACTGCACGGCGACGCCCCACTGCCCCGCGGCGAGGTCGCACGCGGCGATCGAGTACGTCGCGACGGCGGGGCTAGCCATACGTGAGCCTCGTCAGGTCGAGCTCGAGCAGCTCGGCCCGGTCGGCGGGGACGAGGACGCACGCGATCTCCGGGCGTGCGAGCGCGGCCGTCACCTGCTCGACCGTCGCCGCGCGCACGACGACCGGCGTCCCCGCGTCGAACGCCTGCCGGAGCTGCTCGAGATCACCGACGCCGTCGACGACGAGCGCCTCCCCGAGCGGCACGGCCGGATCGCCCTCGAGCGCGAGCTCGGGGATCCGGCGGCCGGTCGCTCCCCACCAGCGCTGCCTCACACCGTCACCGATCCGCCCGGCTCGAGCATCTCGATCGTGACGTCGGCCGGCGCGATCAGCGCGAGCTCCTGCGGCGTGCCCGTCAGCAGCGGAAACGTTCCCCAGTGGCACGGCACGCAGCGCGACGTTCCGAGCAGCTCGAGCGCGACCGCTGCCTCGGTCGGTCCCATGGTGTAGTGGTCGCCGATCGGAAGCACCGCGACGTCCGGCGAGTAGATCCGGCCGATCAGCTGCATGTCGCCGAAGACGCACGTGTCGCCGGCGAAGTAGATGCTCGTCCCGTTCTCGGCCCGGAGGACGATCCCGGCCGGCTCGCCGGCGTACGAGCCGTCCGGCGCCGAGCCGCTGTGGAACGCGTTCACGAGCGTGAAGCGCACGCCGTCGACGTCGACCGTGCCGCCCTTGTTCGGCGCTTGGAGCGAGCCTTCGTCGACCCCGCTTCGGCCGAGCCAGTGCGCGAGCTCGACGAGCGCGACGACGGTCGCCTTGTGCTTCTGCGCGAGCGCGACGGTGTCGCCGACGTGGTCGCCGTGGCCGTGGGTGACCGCGATCACGTCCACGCGCTCCGGGTCCCGCTCCGCGGGAGGGCACTTGGGGTTCATGTTGAGGAACGGGTCGACGTAGACGCGCTTGCCGCCCGGCGTGTCCACTCGGAAGGCAGCGTGGCCGAGCCATGTGAGCGTCGTGTCGGGCATGGGGCTCCTTTCGGAAAAACCTCCTGACGGTTCCGCCGCGAGCGTAACGGAGCGGAAGGACCGTCGGCGCCGGCGGCGAACGTCTCGGGAATGGTCGGGTCGAGGCTGCTGCCGCTGACGTTCGCGCTCGCCGCCTTCGGGGCGGGGGTCGCGGGGAGCGACGGCCTCGCCTTCGTGCTCGTGCTCGCGGCGATCCCGTGCGCGGCGGCGGCGGCGTTCGTCGCCGTGAGCGACGCGCTCGAGGGACGCGAGGCGCGGATGCGCGCCGTGTCGACGAGCCTCGCGCTGTCGCTGCTCGTGATCGGCTGCACCGTGCGGGCCTCGGCGCCGCGCGGCGGGCACGTTCCGCCCTTCGCGGTCTCGACGCTCGTGGCGGCGGTGCTGCTCTACACGGTGCCGGCGCTCTTCTGGGTGCTCGAGCCGCTCCGCCCGCGCCCGCGGGCGTCGCGCGTGCACGCGCGGACGCTGCCGGGCGCGTAGCCGCTACTTCGGGCAGTTGCCCGTGTGGGCGCTGTGCACGATCGTGACGATCGGGCGGTCCGCCTCGAGCGCCTGGAAGCACTGCTCGCACGAGCCGGCGAGCGCGGCGGCGGCGTGATCGATCAGCCGGTTCCGCGTGAGGTTGTCGAGCGGCGCCGTCTCGACGTCGGTGAGGAAGCGATCGGTCGCGCGGTTGACGGCGGCGTTGCCGTCGAGCGTGCTCTTCGCCGGCAGGAGCGCCGCCGCCCGGATCGCTGCCGTGTCCGCGGTGATCCTGCGGAGCGCCCGCGCCGCCTTCGGGGAGACGCAGTGCTTCTTCGTCGCCGTGGTGTGGGCCGAGCCGCACGCCGCGAGGAGCAGCGAGCAGAGAAGCACCACCGTGCCGCGGAGCACCACGACACCATCATACGGGAATAGCCGGTGTCAGAACGGCAGCGCGGCCGCGGCGTGCCTCGCCAGCGTGATCAGCGGCTCGACCGCGAACAGCGTCCCGACCGAGACGACGAGCGCCGCGCCGACGGCCGCGTTCAGGAGCCGCTCCGGCGGCGGCGATCCGCCCGAGACCGGCGCGACGCGCAGCTCCTGCGACTGCCGCATGTACATCGCGCGCACGATCGCGAGGTAGTAGTAGAGGCTGACGAGCGTCGCGGCGACGCCGACGATCACGAGCCACGTCCAGCCGTGTTCGTACGCGGCGGAGAAGACGTAGAACTTCCCGACGAAACCGCCGCCCACCGGCAGCCCGGCGAAGCTGAAGACGAACAGCCACATCGCGAGGCCGAGGAACGGCCGCTCCCAGCCGAAGCCGGCGAGGTTGTCGAGCGTGACCGGCTCGCCGAGCTCGCGCTCGCGCGCGGCGAGCACCGCGAACGAGCCGAACGCCGCGGCGGAGTACGCGAGCAGGTAGAAGGCCATGCCGCGCGCGCCGAGCGGCGTGCCGGTCGAGAGCCCGATGAGCAGGAAGCCCGCCTGCGCGACGGACGAGTAGGCGAGCATCCGCTTGACGTTGCGCTGGGTGAGCGCCGCGAGGTTGCCGATCGCGAGCGACGCGACCGCGATCCCGGCAAACGCCCACGTCCACAGGTAGCGCTCCTGCGGGAATGCCGTGTTGAGGACGCGGACGGCGAGGAACAGCGCGGCGATCTTCGTCGCCGACGCCATGAATGCCGTCACCGGCGTCGGCGCGCCTTCGTAGACGTCCGGCGTCCACATGTGGAACGGCGCGGCCGACGCCTTGAAGCCGAGCCCGGCGATGATCATCGCGAGGCCGAGGACGAGCAGGACGTCGTGCGAGAGCCCGAGCTTATCCACCTGCTGCGCGATCCCGGCGTAGTCGATCCGGTTCGTCGCGCCGTAGACGAGCGCGGAGCCGAACAGCAGCGACGCCGACCCGAACGACCCGATGATCAGGTACTTGAGCCCCGCCTCGAGCGAGCCCTCGAGGTCGTAGTCGATCGCGCACATGATGTAGAGCGAGATCGAGAACCACTCGAGCGAGAGGAACAGCGTCATCAGGTTGGCGGCGCCGACGAGGAACGCCATCCCGCTCGTCGCCGCGAGCAGCAGCGCGAAGAACTCGGCGATGTGGTCGTCGCGCCGGGCCGGGTCGGACAGGCTCCCCGGTCCGGGAATGTGCTCGACGGAGACGAGCGTCGCGACGAGCCCCACGGCGCAGAGCGCGATCTGCGCCAGCGCCGTCCAGCGGTCGCGGTAGAACGAGCTCGCGATCACGCGCTGCCCGTCGGGCGAGTCGACGTAGAGCCAGATCGAGGTGACGATGCCGCCGGCGAAGCCGAGCGCGGCGACGGACGACGCGAACGGCCGCCGCCACGAGCGCGGCACGAGCACCGCCGAGAGCAGCGCGACGAACGACGCGCCGAGGAGGACGAGGATCGTCGAGATCGCGAACCAGTCGACGTGCGGCGTCGGGATCACCGGAACTGCTCCCGGACCGCCTTCGTCGGGTTGTCGCCCGCGAACGAGTGGCTGCTGATCCCGGCGGGCCAGAACGAGAGCGCGAGCAGCACGCCGACGAGCGGGACGATCAGCGACAGCTCGCCCGGCCGGAGATCCATCGCCTCGTCGCGCACGAGCGAGCCGCGCGCCTCGTGTAGCACCGCCGAGATCAGCCGCAGCATGTACATGGCCGCGAGCACGACGCCCGACGCGCCGATCACGGCCCACCACCACGCGCGCTGGTACGAGCCGGCGAGGATGAGGAACTCGCCGGCGAACGACGCGGAGCCGGGCACGGCGAGCGCGATCACGCCGGTGACCATCAGCAGCGTCGCGAGCGCGGGTCGCCCGCGCGCCATCCCGCCGAGGTACGCGAACTCGCCGGTCGTCGTCCGCCGCTCGACGGCCCCCGCGAGGAGGAACAGCGCGGCGGAGACGAGTCCGTGCGCGACCATCTGCAGCACCGCGCCGTCGTAGCCGAGGTTCGTGCCCGAGAAGAGCCCGAGCGCGATCAGCCCCGACGCGGCCATCGACGAGTACGCGACGACGCCGCGGAAGCCCGGCTGGCGGAACGCGAGCATCGACCCGTAGACGAGCGAGGCCGCCCCGAGCGCCATGATCGCCGTCCGGTAGAACGACGTCGGCTCCGGGAACTTCGTGATGGCGATGCGCAGCATCCCGTACGTCCCCGCCTTCGCGATCACGCCGGAGAGGACGGCCGTCACCTCGGCCGGCGCCTCGCGGTACGAGTCCGGCAGCCAGCCGTGGAACGGGAACAGCGGCGCCTTGATCAGGAACGCGAGCATGAAGCCGAGGAACAGCCACCGGCTCGGGCTCGTCGGCGAGGCGATCAGGTCGAAGGTGCCGTACTTGAGGCCGAAGACGACGATCGCCGCGAGCATCACCAGCGACCCCGACATCGTGTACAGGAGCAGCTTCAGGGTCGCGCCGATCCTCCCGGGGCCGCCCCAGACGCCGATCAGCACGTAGAGCGGGATCAGCATCGCCTCGAAGAAGGCGTAGAAGAGCAGGAGGTCCTGGGCGACGAAGACGCCGACGGTGGCGCCGGTGAGGAACAGCATCAGCCCGAAGTAGGCGCGCGGCCGGTCGCGGCCGACCCAGAAGCCGTAGCCGACCGCGGCCGCCATCGCGACGACGGTCAGCCCGACGAGGAACAGGGAGAAGCCGTACTCGCCGACGTGGTACGAGACGTGCAGGTCCTTGATCCACGCCGTCTGCTGCGCGTTCTGGAGTCCGCGCGCGCCGTAGTCGAACCGCACCGCCTGCTCGATCCAGAGCGCGACCTCGACGAGCGAGACGAGCACGGCGAGGCTCCCCGTGGCGAAGCGCGAGAGCGGCAGCAGCCAGATGAGGAGCGCCGCGCCGAGCGGGAGGCAGATGAGGACGGTGGTCAGGTCGGACGCGTTCATCGCACCGCCAGGAAGACGACGGCGAGCACGGCCATGCCGGCTCCGAGGAAGAACACGTAGGTGCGCAGCAGGCCGTTCTGCATCCGGCGCGTCGCGTTGCCGAGCTCGAGCGTCCCCTCGCCGAGGTCGGAGCCGGTGGTGAGGACGACGGGCTCCTCGAAGTCGCGCCGCCAGAGCGTCGCCGTCGCAACGGCCGGCTTGTAGAAGACGAGGTCGTACGCCTCGTCGAAGTAGAACTTGTGCTCGAGCAGCCGCTGGAGCCACGCGATCCTGGGCACGGCGAGGCGCTGCCTCGCGCCGTAGATCAGCCAGGCGACGACGATGCCGGCGATGCCGAGGATCGGCGCGATCACCGACGTGATCGCGTCGTCCCAGTTCGTCGCCTCCGCGGCCGGCTCGGTCGGGATCACCGGCGAGAGCCAGTGCGTGATCGGCTCCCAGAACGGCTGGAACTGGATCCACCCGGCAACGGCCGCGAGCACGGTCAGCACGCCGACCGGCACGAGCATCGTCCACGAGCCCTCCCTGCCGTGGTGGCTGTGGTAGTGCTCGCGCACGAACGGGGACGGCTCGCCCGGGAAGACGATGAAGTAGAGGCGGAAGGTGTACAGGCCGGTGAGGAACGTGCCGACGAGCCCGCAGGCCCAGAAGACGACGCCGTACCAGTGGTCGTGCAGGTCGGCGGCGAGGATCGGGTCCTTCGAGAAGAAGCCGGAGAAGGCGGGGATGCCGACGAGCGCGGCGGCGCCGATCAGGAACGCCCACTTCGTGAACGGCATCAGCGCGCCGACGCCGCGCAGCTTGCGGATGTCCTGCTCGTCGGCGACCGCGTGGATGACGAGGCCGGCCGCCATGAACAGCAGCGCCTTGAAGAAGGCGTGCGTCATCAGGTGGAACATCCCGTTCGAGAAGGCGCCGACGCCGGCGGCCATGAACATGTAGCCGATCTGCGACATCGTCGAGTACGCGATCACCCGCTTGATGTCGGTCTGGACGAGCGCAATCATCCCGGCCATCAGCAACGTGATCGCGCCGAGGCCGGCGGCGACGAGCGCGATCGTCGGCGCGTCCTCGAAGATCGGATGCGTGCGCGCGATCAGGTAGACGCCGGCGGTGACCATCGTCGCCGCGTGGATGAGGGCGCTCACCGGTGTCGGGCCCTCCATTGCGTCGGGGAGCCACGTGTGGAGCGGGACCTGCGCGGACTTCGCGGCGGCGCCGCCGAGCAGCCCGAGCGCGACGAGGTCGACTGTGGACTGCGAGAGGTGCGACGCGGTCGCGAACGAGGTGGCGAACTCGAGCGAGTTCGAGTGCGCGATGAGGACGAACAGCGCCAGCGCGAACGTCGCGTCGCCGAACGCGTTCATGATGAACGCCTTCTTCGCGGCGGCGACCGCGCTCGGCCGCTCGTGCCAGAAGCCGATCAGCAGGTACGACGAGAGGCCGACGAGTCCCCAGCCGACGAGCAGGAGCAGCATGTTCCCGCCCTCGACGAGCAGCAGCATCGAGAAGACGAAGAAGGCGATGTACGCGAAGTAGCGGCGCTCCTCGTCGTCGCCGTCCATGTAGCCGATCGAGTAGAGGACGATCAGCCCGCCGACGCCGGAGACGATCAGCATCATGAACGTGCTGAGCGGATCGACGACGATCTCGAACGGGACGGTGAACTTCCCGGCGGCGAGCCAGGTCCACAGGGCCGAGTAGTGCGAGTGGTGGTCCGCGTTCGCGTGCAGCGCGAAGAACGACCAGAGCGCACCGGCGAACGCGACGAAGACGCTCGTGGTCGCGACCCAGGCGGCGACCTTCCGCGGCATCCGCGTGCCGCCGAGGAGGATCAGCACCGTCCCGGCGAGCGGCGCCCACAGGCAGAGCCAGGCTCCCGCGATCACCCGCGCAGCTCCGAGAACTCGTCGACGTCGAGGGCGAGCCGCCGCCGGTTGATCGCGACGACGAGTCCGAGCCCGACGCAGACCTCGGCGGCGGCGACCGCCATCACGCCGAGCGCGAAGATCTGGCCGGCGCCGTTCGCCGCATGGCGCGAGAACGCGATCAGCGCGAGGTTCGCCCCGTTCAGCATGATCTCGAGCGAGAGCAGGACGATCAGCGGGTTGCGCCGGATCAGCACGCCGAACGCGCCGGTCGCGAACAGGAACGCCGCGATCCCGAGGTACCAGGCGACGCCGGGCCCGAGCATCAGCCCATCTCTCCGCGCACCGCGCGGCGCGTGTGGGAGCCGAGGATGACGCCGCCGACCGCCGCGACGAGCAGCACGATCGACGTGATCTCGAACGCGAGCAGATGGTCGGTGAGGAACAGTCGCCCGATCCAGCCGGGCGACCCGAACACCGAGCCGACGTCCGGGCTCTTCTCGAGCCGGCCGCCCGCCTTCAGCCCGATCACGACGACGATCTCGACGAAGATCGCGCCCGCGGCGAGGACGGCGCCGAGCGTCTGCCAGCTCGGCCCGCCCGCCCAGGGCGGCTCGCGCCGCGGGCCGACGTAGGCGATCACGAACAGGAACATGACCATGACCGCGCCCGCGTAGACGAGCACCTGCGCGGCGGCGACGAACTCGGCCGAGAGCAGCAGGTACAGCACCGCGAGCGAGGCGAGGTTGCCGATCAGCGCCAGCGCCGAGAAGAACGGGTTCGTGAACGAGACGACCGCGACTCCCGAGGCGAGGCACGCGAAGCCCGCGGCCACCCACACGATCCACACGACGACGCCGCCTGCGGTGATCGCGAGCATCAGCTGTGCGTCTCGTAGTAGGGGATCGGCGTGTCGTAGATGCTCGCGTCGGCGACCGGCACCTGCTTGATCGGCTCGGCCAGCAGCATGTCCTTCGTGTAGATCTGGTCGTCGCGGTTGTACTCGGAGATCTCGAACTCGTGGCCGAGCGTGATCGCGTCGAACGGGCACGCGAGCTCGCAATAGCCGCAGAAGATGCAGCGGCTCATGTTGATCTCGTAGATGCGCGCGTAGCGCTCGCCCGCGGAGACGCGGTGCTCCGGCGTGTTCTCGGCGGGGACGACGCGGATGCAGTCGGCCGGGCACGCGGCCGCGCAGAGCGAGCAGCCGACGCACTTCTCGAGCCCGTTCTCGTGCACGTGCAGCCGGTGGCGCCCGCGGAAGCGCGGATAGACGGGCCGCTTGTACTCCGGATACTGCTGCGTGAGCGGCTTCTTGAAGATCTGCTTGAACGTGACGCCGAAGCCCTTCAGCGTCGTGAACGGCTGAACGCTCATCCGGCCCACACCACCACGAGCGCGGTGACGACCGCGTTGATCGTCGCCACCGGCAGCAGCACCTTCCAGCCGAAGCGCATCAGCTGGTCGTAGCGGAGCCGCGGCAGCGTCGTCCGCAGCCAGATGAAGATGAAGATGACGACGGCGAGCTTCAGCAGGAACCAGAGCGGGCCGAGGTTCCACGGGCCGTGCCAGCCGGCGAAGAACAGCGTCACCATCAGCGCGGAGAGCGTGATCACGTTGATGTACTCGGCCATCTGGAACAGGCCCCAGCGCATCCCCGAGTACTCGGTGTGGTAGCCGGCGACGAGCTCGGACTCCGCCTCGGGCAGGTCGAACGGCGCCCGGCTCGTCTCGGCGACGCCGGCGAGGAGGAAGACGATCAGGCCGACGATCTGCGGGACGACGAACGGGAGCGTCACGCCCTGCCGGTGGACGATGTCGACGAGCGACAGCGAGCGGCCGAGGATGACGACCCCGAGCACCGACAGCGCGAGCGAGACCTCGTAGGAGACGAGCTGCGCGCAGGTGCGCATCGAGCCGAGCAGCGAGTACTTCGACTCCGACGACCAGCCGCCGACGATCAGCCCGTAGATGCCGATCGACCCGAGCGCGAAGATGAGGATGAGCGCGATCGAGACGTTGGCGACGTAGCCCGTGATGTACGTGCCGTCGATCGTCCAGCCCGGGCCCCATGGGATCACGGAGAAGGCGGCGATGGCGGTGAACGCCGAGACGACGGGAGCGACGATGTACGGGATGGCGATCGCGCTCGAGGGCGCGAACGCCTCCTTGCGGATCAGCTTGAGCAGGTCGGCGAACGGCTGGAGCACGCCGTACGGGCCGGCGCGGTTCGGGCCGTAGCGCCGCTGCATGCGTCCCATGCCCTTCCGCTCGATCAGCGTCAGGTACGCGAACATGACGAGCAGGATGTTCACGACGACGACCGCCTTGATCAGCGAGACCCACCAGGGCTCACTCATGCGCTTTCACCGCCTTCGGCGCCGAGAGCGCTAGGGAAACCGGGCCGGTGTGCAGCCCCTGCGAGTGGTCGCGAGCGACGAGTGCGACACCCTCGCGGACGTCGCTGGAGAGACGCGCTCTCAGCTCGACCGTGTCGCCGTCTTGCGATACCGCCACGACGTCTCCGGTCGAGATCCCCCTGGCGCGCGCATCCGCGCGCGCCAGCGCGACCTCGGCGCCGGGCCGCTGGAACTGGAGCTCCTCGACGCGCTCGACCGCCGGTCCGGAGAAGAGCGGCCGGTAGCAGACGAGGTGCAGGCCGCCGTCCGGCGCCTCGCGCGGCTCCGGCAGCGCCGGCGGCTCGACGTGCGCGGGCGCGCCCTCGTAGCCGCCGAGCGGTGCCTGCTCGCCGATCTCGCCGAAGCCGAGGCCGCCGAAGCAGCAGTCCGAGACCTCGGCGAAGACGCCCGAGGCGTGCGGCGCGAGCTCGACGCCGAAGCGGGCGGCGAGCTGCGACACCAGCGACAGCTTGTCGGGGCCGGGCGGCGCCGCGGCGCGGCGCAGCCGCTGCAGCCGTCCCTCGAGGTTCACGTACGTGCCGTCGCGCTCGAGCGTGCTCGCGCTCGGGATGATCACGTCGGCCCAGCCGGCAACGAGCCCCTGGAACATCGAGACCGCGATCACTGCGTCCGCTCGCTCTGCGAGCGACCGGACGCTAGGGTCGTTCGCCGCTTCATCTCCGGAGACGAAGAGCAGGCCGATCGACTCCGGCTCGGGGCCTTCCTCGTCGGAGGCGGCGGCCCACGCGTCCGCGACC
>DATKNT010000020.1:0-9102 GCA_035541175.1 Gaiellaceae bacterium | reverse complement strand
TCCACTGCTCGACGAGGCTCATCGCGCGAACCGTACACTCCCGCCGTGGCCAAGGTGGAGGCAACGAAGACGGCGCTCGCGAAGGGCGATCTCCGCGACATGCTGCGCGAGATGCTGCTCATCCGCCGCTTCGAGGAGAAGGTGGAGGAGCGGTTCCGCGCCGGCGAGCTGCCGGGCTTCCTGCACGTCGCGATCGGCGAGGAAGCCTGCGCCGTCGGCGTCTGCCGCGCGCTCGAGGACGGCGACGTGATCGCGTCCACGCACCGCGCGCACGGGCACACGCTCGCGAAGGGCACGCACCCGAACGAGCTGATGGCCGAGCTGTACGGAAAGCAGGAGGGGTGCTCGCACGGCTACGGCGGCTCGATGCACCTGTACGACGTCGAGCGCGGGAACATGGGCGCGAACGCCGTCATCGGCGGCGGCCTCCCGCAGATCACGGGCGCCGCGCTCGCGTTCCAGATGCGCGGCGAGCCGCGCGTCGCGGTCGCGTTCTTCGGCGACGGCGCGACGAACATCGGCACCTTCCACGAGGCGCTCAACCTCGCGCAGCTCTGGAAGGTCCCCGCCGTCTTCGTGCTCGAGGACAACAGGTGGGCCGAGTCGACGCCGGAGTCGCAGCACTCGCCGATCCGCGACCTGTCGGAGCGCGCGAAGGCGTTCGGGATGAAGTCGATGAAGGCGGACGGCCAGGAGGTCGAGGCGGTGTACCGGACGGCGCGCAAGGCGCTCGAGAACGCGCGCTCCGGCCAGGGGCCCGTCTTCCTCCATCTCGACACGTGCCGCTTCTCGGGGCATTACATCGGCGACCCGCAGGTCTACCGCCCCAAGGAGGAGGCGCGTCACCTGCGCGAGACGCGCGACCCGATCACGCACCTGCGCGAGAAGCTCGGCCTGACGGACGCGGAGTTCGAGGAGCTGGACGCCGAGGTGACGGCGATCGTCGAGGCGTCCGTCGCGTTCGCGAAGAACGCCACCGATCCGGCGCCCGAGGACGCCATGAGGAACGTCTATGCCTGAGACTCCTGGCCGGGCACCGCTCCCGGCCGGCGGAGCCGGCCTCCGCGGTGCGCTCTCGCCGCCGGCCGCGCGATCCGGCGCTCGCTCGGCTCGGCCGTACCGGGCGTACTGTCCTCACCTCCCTCGCTTGTCTCGCTTGCCGGCGACGAGCCAGGAGCCTCAGGGTGCCTGAGCTCTCGTACCGCGAGGCGGTGCGCGACGCGCTCGTCCGGGCGATGCGCCAGGACGAGGACGTCTTCGTCATGGGCGAGGACATCGCCGAGATGGGCGGCTCGATGGGCGTGACGCACGGGATGCTCGAGGAGTTCGGGCCGACGCGCGTCCGCAACACGCCGATCTCCGAGATGGCGCTCGCCGGCGCGGCGATCGGCGCTGCGCTCCAGGGCATGCGTCCCGTCGCGGAGATCATGTACGAGGACTTCATGACGCTCGCCTCCGAGCAGGTCGTGAACCAGGCGGCGAAGCACCGGTACATGTCGGGCGGCCAGCTGACCGTGCCGGTCGTCTTCCGCACGCAGGGCGGCGCCGGCTGGTCGCCGGGCGCACAGCACGCGCAGCAGCTCGAGGCGTGGTTCGTCCACGTGCCGGGACTGAAGGTCGTGTTCGCGTCGACGCCGGAGGACGTCCGCGGGCTGCTCTGGTCGTCGATCTACGACGACAACCCCGTCGTCTTCTTCGAGCACCGCACGCTGTACGGGATCAAGGGCGAGGTGCCGGACGAGATCGAGCCGATCCCGATCGGGAAGGCACGCGTGCACCGCGCCGGCGACGACGTGACGGTGATCGCGACCGGCCGGCTCGTCCACGACGCGCTGAAGGCGGCGGCGGAGGCGGAGACGGAGGGCGTCTCCGTCGAGGTCGTCGACCCGCGCACGCTGCAGCCGCTGGACGAGCAGACGCTCGTCGACTCGGTGAAGAAGACGAACCGCGCGGTCGTCGCGCACGAGGCGGTGACGCGGATGGGATTCGGCGCGGAGGTGGCCGCGGTGCTTCAGTACCAGGCGTTCGACTGGCTCGACGCGCCGATCGAGCGCGTCGGCGCGCGCTTCGCGCCGCTGCCGTTCGCGCCGGTGATGGAGAGCTACGTCGTCCCGCACGCCGACGACGTGCTCGCGGCGGTCTACCGGACCGTGAACAAGAGGGTCTGAGCGTGGCGACCGAGGTGAAGCTGCCGCGGCTCGGCCAGGGCATGGAGTCCGGGACGATCGTCAAGTGGCTGAAGTCCGAGGGCGACGCGGTCGAGAAGGGCGAGCCGCTCTACGAGCTCGACACCGACAAGGTGACGCAGGAGGTCGAGGCGGAGGCGAGCGGCGTCCTGCTGAAGATCGCGGTTCCCGAGGGCGAGGTCGCGGTCGGCCGGACGATCGGCTACATCGGCGCGGAGGGGGAGGTGGTCGAGGTCGCCGCGCCGCCGCCCGTCGCGGCGGCGGCTCCGTCTGCGCCGGCGCGGGTGGAGCCGGTGGCGGCGCCTGCGCCGTCGGCGACGAACGGCCGGATCAAGGCGTCGCCGCTCGCGCGCCGGATCGCGCGCGAGCGCGGGGTCGACCTCGCGTCGGTGCGCGGCACCGGACCGGACGGCCGGATCGTCGCGGAGGACATCGAGCGCGCCGAGGTCGGCGCGGCGCCGCCTGCCGTTGCGGCGACCCGTGTCCCGACCGAGGTCGAGCGGCGCCCGCTCTCGAACGTCCGTCGCACGATCGCGCGGCGTCTCACCGAGGCGTGGACCGTGCCCGCGTTCCAGCTCACCGTCGACATCGACATGACGCGTGCCGACGAGCTCGTCCACAAGCAGCGCGAGCTGAATCCCGGCGTCCACGTCACCGTCACGGATCTCCTGACGAAGGTCTGTGCGACCGCGCTCATGCGCCACCGCGACATGAACGTCCGCTTCGGCGAGGACGAGCTGCTCGTCTACCCGACCGCGGACGTCGGCATCGCCGTCGCGGCGCCGCAGGGGCTCGTCGTCCCGGTCGTCCGAAGCGCAGAGCGCTTGACTCTCGCCGAGATCGCCGGCGCGCGCGGCGACCTCGTGGCGCGCGCGCGCGAGGCGAAGCTGCGGACGGAGGATCTCGACGGCGGCACGTTCACGATCTCGAACCTCGGCATGTTCGGCGTCGACGAGTTCGTCGCCGTGCTCAACCCGCCGCAGGCGTCGATCCTCGCCGTCGGGCGGACGCGCGAGCAGGTCGTCCCGCGGGACGGCGAGCTCGTCGTGCTGCCGCTGATGACGGCGACGCTCACGTGCGACCACCGTGCCGTCGACGGCGCAACCGGCGCGGAGTTCCTCGGGACGATCAAGGCGTTCCTCGAGGATCCGGGCCTGGCGCTGTAGGGCCTCTCACCCGCGGCGAGGTATTGCCGTCCGCCGAGCCTCCGGTCATAGTCAGTCCCTGCGGGTTTTGCGGCAGGCACTGTCGTCTGCTGGAGGAGGGAAAGGGATGCGCATCAAGGTTGCTGCCGGCGTGGCGCTCTGCGCGGCGCTGGTGCTTGTCGCCGGGGCGGCGGCTCATCCATTCGACGCGAGCCCCGACCGTGGCTTCTTCGGGCCGCCGCGCGGCGGGCCCGGTCACGGTCGCGGGGCCTGGTTCACGGACGTGTGCGATCAGGCGACGTTCGCCGAGGCCGCGTGCAGCGCGCTCGTCGTCACCGACGCGAACGGGTCGCCGCTCGCGTCCTCGTCGCCGCCGGCGACCGCATACGGCCCGGCGCAGTTCCACACCGCGTACAACCTGCCGACGGCGTCGCCGACGGCGCCCACGATCGCCATCGTCGACGCGTACGACGACCCGAACGCGGAGGCTGACCTCGGCGTGTTCGACGCGCAGTACGGGCTCCCGGCGTGCACCACCGCGAACGGCTGCTTCCAGAAGGTGAGCCAGACCGGCACGACGCGATACCCGCGCAGCAACTCCGGCTGGGCGCTCGAGATCTCGCTCGACGTGCAGACGGCGCACGCGATCTGCCAGAACTGCAAGATCCTGCTCGTCGAGGCGAGCTCCGCGTCGATGGCGAGCCTCGGCGCCTCGGTGAACGAGGCCGTGAAGCTCGGGGCGACGATCGTCTCGAACTCGTACGGCGGCGGCGAGTCGTCGCTGGACACGAGCTACGACAGCGCGTACTTCAACCATCCGGGCGTCGCGATCACCGTCTCGTCGGGCGACTCCGGCTATGGCGTCGAGTACCCGGCCGCCTCGCGGTACGTGACCGCGGTCGGTGGCACGACGCTCAACCTCGGACCGGGCAACGCGTACGGGAGCGAGACCGCGTGGTCGAGCGGCGGCTCCGGCTGCTCGCGCTACGACGCGAAGCCGTCGTGGCAGACGGACACCGGCTGCTCGCGGCGCACCGTCGCGGACGTGTCCGCGGACGCCGACCCGAACACCGGCGCGGCCGTCTACGACTCTGTCCCGTACTCGGGACAGAGCGGCTGGTTCCAGGTCGGCGGCACGAGCCTCTCGTCGCCGCTGATCGCCGGCGTGTACGCGCTCGCCGGCAACGCGGCGAGCGTCACGTACGGGTCGTACCCGTACTCGCACGTCTCGTCGCTTCACGACGTGCTCTCCGGGAGCAACGGCTCGTGTGGCGGGTCCTACCTCTGCACTGCCGGTTCCGGCTACGACGGCCCGACGGGCCTCGGCTCGCCGAACGGCGTCGGCGGGTTCTGACGAAGACGTAACAGGTGGCGACGCCAACGCCGGTTGGCGTCGCCGCGCTCTTGCAGGGGGAAAGAGTTGGCCACGCCACGCCACGTGGCGTGGCGTCGCCACGCCACGCCACGTGGCGTCGCCACGCCACGCCAGCGGTTCGCCAGGGTTTGGCTACACAACGGGGTCGGCGCCCTACACTGCCGATCGGTGCTCCGCCCGGCCGACAACCAGGACGCGCGCTTTCTTCGGGATCTTCTCCGCCACGCGTATCACTGGCGGTTCAACGAGGATCCCGATCTGCCGGTGTACCGGTACGCGCAGAACTGGGGACGCCCCGGCGACGCCGGAGTCGTCGCGTTCGAAGGCCCGCACGCGTACGGTGCGGCGTGGTACCGGCTGTTCCCGGCGGGCGAGCCCGGCTTCGGGTTCGTCGACGAGCAGACACCGGAGCTGACGATCGCTGTCGTCCCGAGCCGGCGCGGGAAAGGCGCCGGCGCGGAGCTGCTCCAGGCGCTGCTCGACCGCGCCCGCGCCGACGGCTACTCGGCCGTGAGCCTCTCCGCCGAGAAGGGCCAGACCGGCTTCTACGAGCGCTTCGGCTTCGAGCCCGTCCGCGAGACGGGCAACGCCGTGACGATGCTCGCGCGGCTGCGGTAGCGCCCGCTCCTCATTAGCGCGCGATTAGCGCGACGCGAGCCCGCCGTTGGCGGGCGAACGGAGTTTGGCGGCGACATCGACCACTTCCTCAAGGGAGGCAAAGATGCGCCGCACCACTCTCACCAGCCTCGGCCTTCGGGTCTCGCTGATGACGGGCGTGATGCTCCTGCTGGCCGCCGTGATGCCGCTCGTGGCACTCGCGGCCAGCGGCGACCCGAGCGGAGTCTAGACCGAGCCGCACGAAAGATGTAGCCGCCCTCGTCAGGGCGGCTACATCGTGTGTAGACGTCTGTCAGCACAGCACTACCATTGGGCTCGCCACGGCCAAAGGAGAGTGATGGCAGCGCGAATGACGCTCCTCGTCGCGATCCTGCTCGTGCTGGCCGCCGTGATGCCGCTCGGGGCACTGGCCGGCAACGGCGATCCGACCGGCTGCTAGACCGTGGACGTCCGTGAGGAGGGCACTGCATGCGCCCTCCTCACGGCGTCCGCCGCAACGACGTTCTCCTTCTCCTCGTACAGCGCGAGTGCATCTGACCGGCGGGTGTCAGCGTCCCCGCCTCGACCGCACGCGTCGAGGACGTCCGCGAGATCGAGGAGCGCCTGTGCACGACGGTTCGTCGCGTCGGTTGTGTTGGCAAGCGCGACCGCGGATTCCGCGAGGTCGAGCGCATCCTTGTGTCGACCTGTGAGCGCGTACGTCTTCGCCTCCACGCTGCGAAGCGAGATCTGCGCGTCGACGTCGCTCTCCGCAGCGCAACGTCGGGCCGTGTCGGCCCACACCTCCGCGTTGGCGAGATCACCGCGCAGCAGGAGCACGTCCGCGAGTTGCGTCGCCACGGTCGCGAGTGTGCTCTGGTTCTGCATCGTCTCGAGGCCTGCGCAGGCCTCGCGGAGATGGGCTTCTGCGGAATCGAGATCCCCGATGGATCGCTGGAGCGCCGCGGCGATCGGAAGGCAGGTCGACGCGATCGTCGGCAGCCGGCCCAGCTCCTCGTAGATTTCGCGCGCTCGGGCGACGAGCGTAAGAGCCTCGGCTGCGTCGTCGCACATTCCCCGCAGGCCCCCGAGGTAGACGAGGACGTTCGCCTCGCCGGCGCGGTCATCCACCTCCGTGTCGAGCAACGCGATGCACCGCTCGATTCCGGATCCCGCGGGCGACGGACCGTGGAACTTCGCGGCCGCGATGTGGCCGATACACGTTGTAATCGGCCAACCCGCACCCCGGTAGTGCTGGAGAGCGAGCTCGGCGGAGGCTTCCGACAAGGCGTACTGACACCGCATTCCGCCGTGAACCCAGCCGGTGAGCATGAGCGTCCGACCGAGAGACCTGCCGTCGCCGAGGAGCTCGAAGTTCGGGAGAGCCTTAGGGGCGAGCTCGAGCAGGCGTTCCGCCGCAGACTGCGGGTCGTCGTAGAGATGGCGTCCCCACAGCTCGATCTCGGCGCGCCACGCGATCCGGCGATCATCCATGCGCCTCGCAACTCCGAGCGCCTCCTGCAACACCTCATCCGCGTCTTCGTTCTCGCCAGACGCGATGAGCGCGACACCAAGCTCGCAGAGGAGGTCCCGCCGCTCCTCGTCGTCCACCGGCAAGAGGCCGACGGCACGTCCGAGCAGCCGGGAAGCGCCGACCGCCTCACTTCGCTTCCACGCGCGGATCCCCGCGATCCCGAGGCGGCGGCCCGCGTCCTCGGCGAGCCGCCGCGCGTGGCGGTCCGGCGGCGCGAGCTCCGTGCGCAGCAGGTATGCCTGCTCGAGGTGATAGCCGACGAGCTCGTCGTCCGCGGCGGCGCGGTCGAGGACGTCGGCGTAGCGTTCGTGCAGGTCCGCGCGCAGCTCCTTCGGGGCGGCGCGGTACGCGGAGTCGTGGATCAGCCAGTGGCGGAAGCGGAAGCGGCCGCGCGCGGGGCGGAGGAAGCCGCGGCGGACGAGCGCGTCGAGGTGCGCGGCGGCCGTCGGCGCGGCAGCGGCGTCGAGGAGCTGCGCGACGTCGGCGGCGTCGAACTCGCGACCCGCGACGGCGGCGCGCTCGAGCACGCCGCGCTCGCCCGGGCCGAGCCGGTCGAGACGCGCGGCGAGCAGCGCGCGCAGCGTCTCCGGCGGCTCGAGCTGCCCCGTCTCCGCGACGTGCGCGACGAGCTGCTCGAGGAAGAGCGGGTTCCCCTCGGCTGCCGCGACGAGGCGGTCGTGCGTCGCCGCGTCGAGCGCCGACTCCGGGAGGAGATGATCCGCGAGCGCCTCCGTCTCCTCGCCCGAGAGCGGCTCCAGCACGAGGCGCTCGCCCGCGCCGGGAAAGTCGGGCCGCTCCTCGGCGAGCTCGTCGCGCGCGATGCAGACGAGGAGGATCGGCGCGGCGCGCGAGGACGCGGCGAGGCTCTCGACGAGGTCGAGCAGCGCCGGCTCGGCCCAGTGCAGGTCGTCGAGCATGACGACGAGCGGCCGCCGTGACGCGAGCCTCTCGCAGTAGCGGCGGAACGCCCACGGCACCTCCTCCGCGGGGACGGCCGTGTCCGTCGTGAACACAGCGCCGAGGCGGGACGCGATCGTTTCCGCCTCCGGCTCGCCCGCCAGCGCCGCAGCCACCGCCTCCTCGCTGCCGAGCGCCTCGCGCAGCGGGCGGAACGTCGTTCCCTCGCCGTACGCGTTGCAGCGGCCGACGAGCACGGTCGCGTCCTCCTCGATTGCGGCCGTGAGCTCGCGCGCGAGCCGCGACTTGCCGATCCCCGGCGCGCCGAGCACCGTGACCGCGCGCAGCTCTCCCGCGCGCGCCGCGCCGGCGAGCGCGTCGCGGAGTACCGCGAGCTCGTACGCGCGGCCGACGAGCGGCGCGTCGAGCCGGCGGACGAGCGCGGGCGCGTCGGCGACGAGCTCCACGAGCCGGAATGCCTGCATCGGCCGCCGCAGCCCGCGCAGCTCGACCTCGCCGAGCTCCTCGAAGCGGCCGGCGCCCGCCGTCAGCCGCCGGGTCAGTCCGTCCACCGCGATCTCGCCCGGCTCGACGTCCTCCTGCAGCCGGCGCGCGACGATCGTCGCCGGCCCGGTGGCGAGCGGGTCGCCGGCGGCGCCGCCGCTCAGCACCTCGCCGGTCGCGAGCCCGAGCCGCACCGCCAGCTGCACGCCGAGCTCGCGCTCGAGCTCCGCGTCGAGCAGCCCGACCGCGTCGCGGATCTCGACCGCCGCCCGCGCGGCGCGCAGCGCGTCGTCCTCGTGCGCGAGCGGCGTCCCGAACACGGCCATCACCGCGTCGCCGGCGAACTTCTCGACCGTTCCGCCGTGGCGCTCGACCGCCGTCGTCGCCGCGTCGAAGTAGCGTCGCAGCACACCGCGCAGCGCCTCGGGGTCGAGCGAGACGGCGAGCCCGCTCGAGTCGGCGAGGTCGGCGAAGAGGATCGTCGCGAGCTTCCGCTGCGGCGCGGCGGCCCGCGCGGGCAGAGCCCTCACCGGCCGCGCCAGCGTCTCGTCCTGGCGCAGGATCGCCGCCTCGAGCTCGCGCAGCTCCGGGCCCGGCTCGAGGCCGAGCTCGTCCATCAGCATCGTGCGCGCGTCGCGGTACGCCGCGAGCGCGTCAGCCTGGCGCCCCGCGCGGTAGAGCGCGAGCATCAGCTGCGCCCGCAGCCGCTCCCGCAGCGGCTCCGCCGCGACGAGCGCCTCGAGCTCCGGGACGAGACCCTCGCGGCCGAGCGCGAGCTCCGCGTCGATCCGCAGGTGGGTCGCCTCCCAGCGCAGCTCCTCGAGCCGCGCGATCTCCGCCTGCGCGAACGGCTCGTAGGCGAAG
>DATKNT010000019.1:0-24906 GCA_035541175.1 Gaiellaceae bacterium | reverse complement strand
AGCGGGAGCGACGGGACTCGAACCCGCGACCTCCGGCGTGACAGGCCGGCGTTCTAACCAGCTGAACTACGCCCCCGTGGCCGGCCAAGTGTAGCCGGTCGCCGCTCTACCCTTGCCGTCGTGGCGTGGACGACGGTCGACTGGGTCGCGCTCGGGATCGTCGCGCTGGCGGCGTTCGCCGGCTGGCGGCGCGGGCTCGTCGCCACGGCGCTCTCGCTCGCGGGGCTCGTCGCGGGCGCGTACGTCGGCGCGCGCGTCGCGCCGCACCTGCTGCGCGGCGGCGCCGGGTCGCCCTGGGCCGCGTTCGCCGGGCTGATCGGCGCCGTCGTCGGCGCGCTGCTCGGCCAGTGGGTCGCGAGCCTCGCCGGCTCGTTCGCGCGCGGGGGGCTGCGGCTGACGCCGTTCCGGTTCCTCGACTCGGCCGGCGGGCTCCTGCTCGGCGGCGTCGCCGGGCTCGCGCTCGTCTGGGTGATCGGCGCGACCGCGCTGCTCGTCCCGGGAGAGCCGCGGATCCGGCAGGAGGCGCAGGGCTCCGAGGTGATCCGGCACCTGAACGCGGCGGTGCCGCCGCGGCAGCTGCTCCACCTGCTCGCGCGGATCGACCCGTTCCCGTCGATCGTCGGGCCCGCGCCGCCGGCCGCGCCGCCGAGAGCGGACGTCGCGCGCGCGCCGCGGATCCGGCGTGCCGCGCTGTCGGTCGTCCGCGTGCTCGGGACGGCCTGCGGGCTCGGCGTCGAGGGGAGCGGCTGGTTCGCCACGCCGGATCTCGTCGTCACCGCCGCGCACGTCGTCGCCGGCGAGCGCGACACCGAGGTTGTCGTCCAGGGCGTGGCACGGCCGGTGCGCGCCGTCGTCGTCGCCTTCGACACGCGCAACGACGTCGCCGTGCTCCGCGTCGCAGGCGTGCGCGCGAGGCCGCTGCGGCTCGTCGACGCGACCCCCGGCGTCGCCGTCGCCGTCGCCGGCTATCCGGAGAACGGCCCGCTGCGGCTCACGCCCGCGCGGATGGGCCGCACCCAGGTCGTGCTCACGCAGGACGCGTACGGTCACGGCCCCGTTCCGCGCACGATCACGGCGCTGGCGGGACGCGTCCGCCACGGCGACTCCGGCGCGCCGGCGATCGACGACTCGGGCGCGGTCCAGTCGACGGTGTTCGCCGCGCGGGTCGGCGGCGCGAGCGGCTACGGCGTGCCGCGGCCGCTCGTCCGGCGCGCGCTCGACTCCGTCCGCGGCGCGGTCGGCACCGGCTCCTGCGCCGGCTGAGGCTCCGGCAACAGGTCGAGCGCGGCGAGCGGCGCCTTGAACGGGGCGATCACCTCGATCCCGGCCACGCGGCTGCGCGCCTCGGCGATCAGCTCGCGGGCGACCTCGAAGCCGACCTGCGCCGCGTCGGCGCCGGCGGCGCGGAACCGCTCCCGCACCGGCTCCGGGACGACGATCCCCGGCACCTCGTTGTGCAGCCGCAGCGCGAGCGGGTAGCTCGTCACGTAGAAGACGCCGAGCAGCACCGGGACCGGCCAGCCGCCGAGCCGCCGCTCGAACTCGTCGAGGAACGCGAGGTCGAAGAGCGACTGCGTGATCGCGAACCGCGCGCCCGCCTCCACCTTCCGCTCGAACCGGCGCAGCTCCTCGTCGAGGTCGTCCGCCGTCGGGTTGACGGCGACGCCGTAGAAGAACGACGTCGGCGCGTCGAGCGCCTTGCCGGCGAACGACTCGCCCTCGTTCATCCGCTGCAGCAGCCGGCAGAGGCCGATCGAGTCGACCTCGTAGACGCCGCGGGCGCCGGGATAGTCGCCGACGTCGGGCGGGTCGCCGGTGATCGCGAGCACGTTGCGGAGGCCGGCGGCGTGGGCGCCGAGCAGGATCGACTCGAGTCCCATCACCGAGCTGTCGCGCGGCGTCAGGTGCGGGATCGTCTCGATCCCGACCTGCTGCTCGATCGCGGCGGCTGCCATCATCGGATTCATCCGCGCCCGCGCGGTGTAGTTGTCGGTGACGTCGAGGAACTCGACCTTGCCGGAGTCGCGGAGCGCGCGGCAGAGCTCGAGCAGGCCCTCGACCGAGCCGCCCTTCGGCGGGTTGATCTCGACCGTCGCGGCGAAGCGCCGCTCGCGCAGCGCCTCGGCGAACCGGCTCTCCTCGGGGTGGGAGAGACCGCGCGGGCCGCGCGACGGCTCCGGCGTGAAGATCGGCTGGGCGACCGGCCGCTCCTCCCGCAGCGCCTCGCGGATCGCGGCGATCTGCACCGGCGTCGTGCCGCAGCAGCCGCCGACGATCCGGGCGCCGAGGTCGCGCGCCTGCGCCGCGAAGTCGCCGAAGTACTCGACGTCCGCGTGCGGATAGACGATCCGGTTGCCCCAGCGGCTCGCGAGCCCGAGGTTCGGGAGCGCCGCGAGCGGCAGCCCCGAGTCTCCCATCGCGGCGAGCGCGGTGAGCGCCGCCTGCGGGCCGGAGCCGTGGTTCGCGCCGCACGCGGCGACGCCGAGCTCGGCCATCCGCGCCGCCGCCTCCGCCGCGCCCACGCCGCCCGCCGTCTCTCCGTCCGCGTCGAACGAGAGCAGGGCGACGACGGGAAGGGACGAGACGCTGCGCACCGCCGCGATCGCGGTCTCCAGCTCCTCGAGCTCGTAGAACGTCTCGACCATGAACAGGTCGACCCCGCGCGCCTGCAGCGCCTCCGCCTGCTCGGCGTAGACGGCCCCGCGGTCGACGACGATCGCGCCCTCGCCGAGCGGCCCGATCGCGCCCGCGATCAGGACGTCGGCGCCGGAGACCTCGCGCGCCTCGCGCGCGAGCTTCACGCCCTCGCTGTTGATCCTCGCCGTGTCGTCGTCGAGGTAGCGCGCGGCGAGCTTCGCCCGGTTCGCGCCGAAGGTGTTCGTCTCGATCAGCTCCGCGCCCGCCCGGATGTAGCCGACGTGGACGGAGACGACGACCTCCGGCGCGACGAGGTTCGCCTCCTCCGGCACGCGCAGCCGCGGCGCCGCGCTCGCGACGAGCGCGCCCATGCCGCCGTCGGCGACGATCGGCGGCCCCGACGAGAGGCGCGCGAGGAACCGGCTCATCGGGCTCCAGTCTAGGCGGGGGAGAAGTGGAGACGGGGCCGCCGCCGACCCCGTCTCCGATACCGGAGCGGCCCCCGCCGCATCGGGGCCACTCGACGGTTGCCGTGCCCTGACTATCGAGCCGCCCCGCTCGTTGATTCAATCCCTCGTCCTCGGTTGACGGCTGCGCTTCACCCGGGAAACCTGCGGTTTCCCGGTGGTGGGGCGTGCGCGCGTGGCGGGTGTCGGCGGACTCGCGTGCAGCGCGGCCCGTGGTGCTTCGCAGCCCGGGCCGCTTCCTCCGGCCTCCCGCCGACGCGCCTTCGACAGCGTTGGCGTCCGGCCTTCCGCCGCTCTCGGCCTCAGGCGTCTAAAGCGGCGCCCTTGGCATGCCGATATCCGTCGCGACTCTTGTCGGGGGACTGACGGCAATCATCCTGCGGCTGGGGTCCCGAGCGGCGCCGAGAGGCGCCGCTTCGCTTCACGGATGGAGCAGCCGGCCTTCCATGCCGCCGGCGACCGTGATCACCTCGCCGGTGACGTGGCCCGACAGCTGGTCCGAGGCGAGGACGACCACCGCGCGGGCGATGTCCTCCGCGACGGCGACCTTCCGCAGCGCCATCGTCCGCGTCAGGTGCTCGACCTCCTCCTCGTCGAGCCTCCCGCGCGTCATCTCCGAGTACGTCCACCCGGGCGCGACGGCGTTCACCCGGGCGGACGGGGCGATCCTGACGATCTCGTTCTTCAAGCTCAAGAGCAGCCCGACCTGGATCGCCGCCTTCGCCGACGCGTAGTCCGCGTGGCCGGCCTCGCCGAACCGGCCCGCCGTCGAGCCGACGAGGACGAGGCTGCCGTGGCCGGTGTCCTTCACCTCCCGCAGGAACGCGCGCGCGGTGAGGAAGGTCGCGGTGAGGTTCGCCCGCAGGATCATCTCCCACCGCGCCAGCGAGAGCCGCCAGACGGGCTCGTCGTCGCGCGGCCAGACGCCGGCGACCGCCGCGCAGACGTCGATCAGGCCGATCGCCTCCCGCGTCTCCGCGAAGAGCCGGTCGACCTGGTCCTCCTCGGTCAGGTCGGCGCCGACGGCGACCGCGGTGACGCCGAGCTCGTCGGCGAGCGCGTCGGCCCGCTCCCGCCCGAGGTGGTAGTGGATCGCGACCCGGGCGCCCTCCGCGGCGAAGGCGCGGACGCAGGCCGACCCGATCCCGCCGGAACCGCCGGTGACGAGCACACCCTTTCCCGCGAGACCCGAGTCCACTGCGGTGGACTATAGGCTCCGGCTCGTGCACGCCCACGTGACCGGCGACATGGACAGGGCCGAGGGACGCGTTGTCCGGATCTCGATCGCGCCGGTGAAGGGGCTCGGGCTCGTGCACCCGGAGAAGGTCGAGGTCGGCGCCGGCGGCGTCGCCGGCGACCGGCGATTCTGGCTCGTCGACGACGAGGGCCGGCTGTTCAACTGCAAGCGCTACGGGCCGATCATGCGCGTCCGGTCCGAGTGGGACGAGTCGACGCGGCGGCTGGCGCTGTCGTTCCCCGACGGGACCGTCGTCGACGGGACCGTCGAGCTCGGCGAGCCGGTCGCGGGCGAGCTGTACGGGAAGCCGATCGTGTCGCGCCGCGTCGCCGGGCCGTGGGAGGGGGCGCTCTCCGACTACGCCGGGCGGCCGTTGACGCTGCTCTGGGCGGACGGCGGCACCGTCGATCGCGTGATGCTCGGCGGCACCGTCAGCCTCGTCTCGCGCGCCTCGCTCGAACGGCTGCGCCGGGAGGCGGGCGTCGACGCACCGGTCGACGGCCGCCGCTTCCGGATGCTGTTCGAGATCGACGGCGTCGGCGCGCACGAGGAGGACGACTGGCTCGGCGCGCACGTGCGGGTCGGCGAGGCGGTGCTGCAGCTGAACGGCGACGTCGGCCGCTGCGTCGTCACCTCGCACGATCCCGACCGCGGCGTCACCGACCTCGACACGCTCGGCGTGCTCGCGCGGTATCGCCGCGAGGGGCGGAACGAGCCGCTGCCGTTCGGCGTCTACGGCACGGTCGCCGTCCCCGGCCGGGTGCGGGTCGGCGATCCGGTCGTCCCGCTGCTCGTGCAGGCATAGCACTCCCGCTATCCTGATCGCCATGGCAGCGGCGTCGCATCCGGAGCCGAAGCGGCCGCTCGAGCGCCTGCGCGAGCGCATCGTCGCGGGCGACCGCGGCTGGTTCTTCGCGCAGATCGCCGACAAGGTCGCGGAGCGCCGCGCGCAGATGGGGATGTCGCAGCGCGAGCTGGCCGAGCTGTGCGGGACGACGCAGTCGGCGATCGCCCGCCTCGAGCGCGGCGGCCGGCCGCCGCGGATCGACACGCTGCTGCGGATCGCCGACGCGCTCGACTGCGAGCTCCTGGTGGAGCTCGTGCCGCACGAGCCGTCCCAGGCCGCTAGACCGTAAGCTCGAGGCCGTCGTACGCGCGCTCGAGTCCGTCCGCGAGCGGCAGCTCGTCCGGGCGGTGGATCACGAGCAGGCGCCGCGCCCCCGACTCGCGGAACGCGCCGACCGCCTCCTCCGCCGTGAGGTGCCCGCGGTCGCCGTCCTGCGCGGGGTCCGGCTCGGCGAGCGTCGCCTCGCAGAGGAACAGGTCGGCGTCGCGCGCGAGCGTCGCGAGCGCCGGAGTCGGCGCGGAGTCGCCCGAGTACGCGAGCGTCCGCGCCCCGTCCGAGACGCGCAGCCCGAACGTGACGAGCCCGAAGTGGAGCAGGCGCACGGGCGTGACCTCGAGCCCGGCGGCGGTGAACGGCACGCCCTCCTCGTACTCGCGAAGCCGGAAGACCTGCTCGAACATCGAGTCGACGCCGAACGTGTCGCCGAACGAGGCGAGCGTCTCGAGCCCTCCCGGCGGCAGCCACAGCTCCGGCGGCGGCGTGCCCCGTCCTGCGCCGTACATCGCGCCGAACGCCCACGGGACGAGGTCGCCCCAGTGGTCGAGGTGGAAGTGCGTGATCGCGATCGCGTCGACGCGCGGCCAGGCCTCGCGCTCGCGCAGGCGCGCGAGCACGCCGGGGCCGCAGTCCATCAGCAGCCGGCCGCCGCTCTCGACGAGGTAGCCCGACTGCGCGCCGCCCGGGTTGGGCCAGGCGGGAGAGCAGCCGACGACGGTGAGCTTCACGCCCCTATCGTGGCGGAAAGCGCCGGCCCGGTTCCGGCGAACGTGTTCCGGTGTATAACTGCGCCGTGGCCAGGGCCTCCGTCGAGACGCTCCAAAACGTCCCGCTCTTCGCCGGGCTCGACGCGAAGGAGCTCGAGAGCATCGCCGACTCGATGCGCGAGCGGCGCTTCGCGGCGGGCGACACCGTCGTCGAGGAGGGCGCCGGCGGCGCGGGCTTCTTCGTCGTCGACTCGGGCACCGCGGACGTGACCGTCGAGGGCGTGGCGCGCGGCACGATCGGCCCCGGCGACTACTTCGGCGAGATCGCCCTCCTCACCGGCTCCGACCGGACCGCGACGATCGTCGCCACGACCGACATGCTCTGCTACGGCATGACGCCGTGGGACTTCCGCCCGCTCGTCGAGAGCAACTCCGCGATCGCGTGGAAGCTGCTGACGGCGATGGCGGAGAAGCTGCGCTAGCTGCGCCGGCGCGTGCGGTACGCGCGCGTCTTCGTGCGATTGCCGCAGACGGCCATCTGGCACCAGCGTGCGGAGCGGTTCCGCGAGCGGTCGTAGAACAGCCAGCGGCAGACGTCGCGCCTGCACGCCTTCAGCCGCGGCCAGGTGCCGTCCGCCATCGCCGTGTAGACGATCCCGACGAGGTCGGCGAGCGCGCCGCGGACGCCCGGCGCCGCGGGCGCGAGCACCGCGCCGGAGCTGTCGAACCGGACCGCGAGCCGGCCGTCCGCGGCGGCCTGCTCGAGCACGGCGAGCTGTTCCCGCTCGACCGCCGCGCCGTTGTTCGCGAGCGCGAGGGCGCGAAGCGCCTCTCGGACGGCGACCGCGCGATCGAGATCGGCCTTCGTGACGCCGGCAGCGCCGGAGAGCAGCCCGAGCTCGACGAGCAGCCGCCGCAGCCGGGTGGGGTCGCTCAGCACCTCGCGGCCGTGCTCGTAGTCGACCGTGTTGACGAACCGCTGCACCAGCGCGAGCCGGCCCGGCGCCGGCTCCCGCTCGGTCAGATAGGGGATCTCGTCGACCGTCTCCACGACCGGCCGACACTAGCAACCGCCGTATAGCGGTGTCGCGTCCCTACACGCCCTCCGCCTCCGGATGGAACCCGGGAATGTGCTGCGTCCGCGCGGCGCGCGGCAGCGTGATCTCCAGCACTCCGTCGACGAGGCGCGCGGCGACGCGGGACAGGTCGACCTCGGGCGGCATCTCCACCTCGATCACGAGCTCTCGCTGCGTCTCGCGTAGGTGGACGGATGCAAGCTCCGGCAGCATCGCGGTCATCTCCTTCTCCTCCCCGGTGGCATCCGCAACCTTCGACGCATCGGGGCCGGGTGACATCGGGGCTCAGACCGATTCGGCTACGTGCTCTCGCGGACGCCGCCGACCGACCCGGGAGCGGCTACGAGATGCGCCGCGCGCCGTCGAAGCGGCTGCTGTACCAGCCCGTCATCGTCGAGATCGAGACGACGGTGCCGGTGTGCGGCGCGTGGATGAACCGGCCGTGGCCGATGTAGATGCCCACGTGGCCCTCCCCGTCGAAGAAGACGAGGTCGCCCGGCTTCATCGCCCACCGGCCGACACGCCTGCCGCGCCAGTAGTCGGCGAAGCTCGAGTGCGCGAGCGAGATGCCGAAGTGCGCGTAGACGTAGCGCACGAATCCGGAGCAGTCGAACCCGGTCCGGGGCGAGCTCCCGCCGTAGCGGTACGGGACACCGAGCAGCCTCCTCGCGTACGTCGCCGCCCGCACGCCGACCGAGAGCGCGCGCCGCTTCCTCGGCTTCGTCGGGAAGGCCGGCAGGAAGACCGCCGGCGCCGGCGTGACCGGATCGGTATTGACGGGCGTCGGCGGCACGGGCGTCGGATCGGGCGCCGGGTCGTCGGCGCGGCCGGGCAGCGGCCGCACGAGCGCGACCGCGAGCGCGACGGCGACGGACAGCAACAGAAGGAAGAACCGCAGGTTCCGCAGCATGAGAAAGGTGACCCCCTTCGGCAAGGGCGCAGCCGCGCAGGTGGGCGGCCGCTCTGTCGTTGGGCGGGCCCCATCAAAGCAGCGGTGCCGGCACACCGCCGTCCCCCGTTTGGGTCAACTGGGGGATTTTCCCGAACATTTACATTGCGAAACCCTCACAAAGCTCGTTGTCGCACAAGGATTGGATCCCAGATCGGCAAAAACAGTCCGTGCCGCCGTCGATCCTGCTAGTCTAGGATCCGAGATATGGAACCCGAGCTCTCCACCATCCTGCTCGCCGAGCGCCCGATCCAGCCGGTCGCGCGGCCGTTCACCCCCGAGGGGGCCGTCTCGACGGCCGATCTCGCCGAGTGCACGTGCCCCGACTTCTGCGAGCGGGACCACGACAACGAGTAGCCGCGAAGCGGCCGTCCGGAGGCCGACCGCCGGGCCGCGATGAGCCGCCTGCGGTCGCTCGACGCCTGTGCGACCGCCGCGGAATGCGGTGAGTACGATGGCGACCACGGTGAAGATCGCGGTCGTCGGCGGAGGGTCGACCTACACGCCAGAGCTCGTGTCGGGGCTGACGCGGCTCGACGTCTCCGACGTCGTTCTCCAGGACATCGACGCCGAGCGCCGCGAGGTCGTCGGCGCGATGGCGGGGCGCATGCTCGAGCGCCAGGGCTACCGCGGCCGGCTCGAGGTCACCGACGACCTCGACCGCGCCGTCGAGGGCGCGGACTTCGTGCTCGTGCAGATCAGGGTCGGCGGGCAGCAGGCCCGCCTTCGCGACGAGACGGTGCCGCTCGCGTGCGGGTGCATCGGCCAGGAGACCACGGGCGCCGGCGGCTTCGCGAAGGCGATGCGCACGGTCCCGGTCGTGCTCGGGATCGCCGAGCGGGTGCGCGAGCTCGCGGCCCCGGACGCGTGGATCGTCGACTTCACGAACCCCGTCGGGATCGTCACGCGCGCCCTGCTCGACGCGGGTCATCGCGCGGTCGGCCTCTGCAACGTCGCCATCGGCTTCCAGCGTCTGGCGGCGCGCCTGCTCGGCGTCGAGCCGCACCGCATCCTCGTCGACCAGGTCGGGCTCAATCACCTCACCTGGGTGCGCGCCGTCCTGCTCGACGGGCGCGATGTGCTGCCCGACGTGCTCGCCGAGCACGGGGAGGCGATCGCCGACGAGATCGAGCTGCCTCGGGCCGTGCTCGACGACCTGGGCGCCATCCCCTCCTATTACCTCCGCTACTTCTACGCCCACGACGAGGTGCTGAGAGAGCAGGTCGACGGTGTCCCGCGCGCCCAGGTGGTGAGCGAGATCGAGCGAGGGCTGCTCGAGCTCTACCGCGACCCCGGCGTGTCAGAGCGGCCGGACCTGCTGATGCAGCGCGGCGGCGCCTACTACAGCGAGGCCGCGCTCGGCCTCGTCGCCTCGCTCGCGACCGACGACGGCGGCGTGCACGAGGTCGACGTGCGAAACGCGGGCACGCTGGCCGGGCTCGCCGCCGACGACGTCGTCGAGGTGCCCGCGCGGGTCGGCCCTGCCGGGCCCGTGCCGCTCCCGCAGGCTCCGCTCGCGCCGGAGCTGCTCGGCCTCGTGCAGCACGTCGCCGCCTACGAGCGCCTGACCGCTCACGCCGCGCTGAGCCGCGATCCGGTGGACGCCCGCAAGGCGCTCCTCACGCATCCGCTGATCGGCCAGCTCGAGCTGGTCGACGGCCTGCTCGACCGGCTGATCGAGGTGGCCGTCCGCTGAGCACGATCCTCGCGGTCGACGGCGGGAACTCGAAGACCGACGTCGCGCTCGTCGGCGACGACGGCGCCGTGCTCGGATACGTCCGCGGTCCCCAGGCGTCTCCCGACCATCTCGGCGTCGACGGCAGCCTCGACGAGCTCCAGCGCCTGGTCGACGCGGTCGGCGGTCACGCCGATCTCGCCGTCCTGCTGCTCGCGGGCCTCGACTTTCCCGACGAGGAGGAGGCGTACCGTGCCCGGGCCGAGCCGCGCGGGTGGGCGGCGAGGACGATCCTCGGCAACGACACCTTCGCCGTGCTCCGCGCCGGCAGCGAGCGCGGCTGGGGAGTCGCGGTCACGTGCGGCGCCGGGATCAATTGCGTCGGCGTCTCGCCCGACGGACGCCACGTCCGCTTCCCGTCGCTCGGCGTGATCAGCGGCGACTGGGGCGGCGGGCTGGACGTCGGGATGGCCGCGGTCTCGGCCGCGGCCAGGAGCGAGGACGGCCGCGGGCCGCGAACGAGCCTCGAGCGCCTCGTCCCCGCCCACTTCGGCCTGGAGACGCCGACGGAGCTGGCGCGTGCGCTGCTCCGGGGTCAGGTTGCGACCCGCGACGTCGGCGGGCTCGCGCCGCTCGTCTTCGAGGCGGCAGTGGGCGACGCCGTCGCGGGCGAGATCGTCGACCGGCTCGCCGCGGAGGTCGTGACGATGGCGCGGGCGGCCCTGACCCGGCTCGATCTGACGGAGGAGCCCGTCGACGTCGTGCTCGGAGGCGGCCTGCTCCGCTCCGGGAACGTCCGTCTGCTCGACGGCGTCCGCGCCGGCATGAGCGAGGTCGGGCCGGCGCTGTCCGTGCACCTGTCGGCGTCGCCGCCGGTCGTCGGCTCGGCGCTGCTCGGGCTCGACGAGCTCGGCGCGGACGCCGAGGCGCACGAGCGGGTTCGTCGCGAGCTGGGCGAGGCCGTCGCCCGGATCGAGACGCGTGAGACCGCGCCGTCCCTTTAGGCGGTCGCGGCCGGCTCCGCGGCGACCGGCGCGTCGGCCTCGGCGACGTGGCACGCGACCCGCCGCCCGGAGCCGATGGAGCGCAGCGCCGGCGTGACCTTGCCGCACTCCGCGACGGCGTAGGGACAGCGCGGCTGGAACCGGCAGCCCTCCTTCGGGTCGACGACCCGGGGCGGCTCGCCGACGTCGGTCGTGTCCGCGAGGCCGAGCGGCGCCTGCGGGTCCGGGACCGCGGAGAGGAGCAGCTGCGTGTAGGGGTGCTTCGGCCGCTGGAGCACCTCCTCGGCCGGCCCTTCCTCCACGAGGTGGCCGGCGTACATCACGAGCACGCGGTCGGCGATGTAGCGCGCGCTCGCGACGTCGTGCGTGATGTAGAGGAACGAGACGCCCTCACGCCGGCGCAGCTCGCTCATCAGGTTGAGGACGCCGGCCCGGATCGACACGTCGAGCATCGACACGGGCTCGTCGGCGATGATCAGCTTCGGGCGGAACGCGAGCGCCTGGGCGAAGCCGACGCGCTGGCGCTGGCCGCCGCTCAGCTCGTGCGGGAACTTCCGGCGCACGTCGGCCGCCGGCACGAGCCCGACCGTCTCGAGCACCCGCTCGAGCTCCGCGCCGCGCTCCTGGCGCGCGAGGTCCGAGCGGTGGAGCTTGATGCCCCGGGCGATCCCGTGCGAGACCCGGTAGGCCGGGTTGAGCGAGCTGTACGGATCCTGGAAGACCATCGGCACGTCGCCGCTGTACGCCAGCCGCTGCCTGCGCGTCTTGACGCGGCTGAGCGGCCGCCCCTCGAAGTAGATCTCGCCCTTGGTGGGCCGGTAGATGAGCGCCAGCAGGTTCGCGACCGTGCTCTTGCCGCTCCCGCTCTCGCCGACGAGCGCGACGATCTCGGCCCGGCCGATCGTGAAGTTGACGTCGTCGACGGCGTGAAGGGTCTGCTGCCTCGCCAGCCGCCCGACGCGGAAGTGACGGGTGAGGCCCTCGGTGCGGAGCAGCTCATCGCTCACGGCGACCCTCCCGGAGCGCCCGCGGCGGCCGCCGCCTCGGGTTGGTCGACGTTCTCGTAGCGGAAGCAGCGCACGAGGTCACCCTCGACGTCGTACTGCCCGGGCTCGACGACGCCGCACCGTTCCGCCGCCAGCGGACAGCGAGGAGAGAACCGGCAGCCCATCGGCGGGCGGGCGAGGTCGGGAGGCGACCCCGGGATGCCCAGCAGCTCCACCTTCGGGCCGTGGATCGACGGGAACGCCTCGAGCAGGCCGCCGGTGTACGGGTGGCACGGCCGCTCGAACACCTGCCGCGTGCTCCCGAGCTCGACGACCTGGCCCGCGTACATCACCATCAGGCGGTCGGAGAAGTGGCCGACGAGGGACATGTCGTGGGTCACGAAGATGACGGCGAAGCCGAGCTGCTCCTGCAGCTCCTTGATCTGCACCATCAGCGACCGCTGCGCCACGACGTCGAGCGCCGACGTCGGCTCGTCCATGATCACGAGCTCCGGCGTGAACAGCAGGGCCATCGCGATCATCGCCCGCTGGCGCATCCCGCCCGAGAGCTGGTGCGGATAGCTCTGGAGGTGAATCGGGTCGATCGAGACGAGCCGCAGCATCTCCCGGGACCGCGCCGTGATCTCCGCGGAGGACATGTTCGAGTGGGCGCGACAGGCATCGGCCATCTGCGCGCCGACCGTCAGCACCGGGTTGAGGGCGTTCATCGCGCTCTGCATCACGACCGAGAGCTGGCGCCAGCGGATGTTCCGGAGCTCGTCCTCGGCGAGCGTCACCATGTCGCGGCCGTGGAAGAGGACCTCCCCGCCGATGATCGCGGCCGGCGGGCTGAGCAGACGCGAGATCGCGTACAGAAGCGTCGACTTGCCGCAGCCCGACTCGCCGACGATCCCGAGGAACTCGCCGCGCGAGAGCACGAGGTCGACCCGGTCGACGGCGACGACGGCCCCGCCGTCCGACGCGTACGCGACGCGGAGACCGCGAACCTCGAGGATGCGCTCGGCCGGCTGCCGCTCTGCGGTCACGGGGTCGCTCACCGCTCGACGTCGACGGACTTGCGCCGGCGGACCGGCCGGAGCGCCGGGTTGCTGATCTCGTCGAACGCGTAGTTGACGAGCGCGAACGCGGCGCCCAGCAGCGCGACGCACACGCCGGGCGCGATCGCCCACAGCGGCATGCCGGCGCCGAGCGCCTCGTTGTTCTCGGCCCAGTAGAGCATCGTCCCCCAGCTCTGGCTGTTCGGGTCGCCGAGCCCGATGAACTGGAGACCGGCGGCGGTCAGCACCGCGTAGAGCGCGCCGCCGAGGAAGGCGGCGACGATGAGCGAGGTCATCGTCGGCAGGATCTCGAAGAGGATGATGTAGAGCTTGCGCTCGCCGCGGACCCGCGCCGCCATCAGGAAGTCGCGGGTCCGCATCGAGAGGGTCTGCGACCGGAGCTGGCGCGCCCCGTACGACCACCCGAGCGCTCCCAGCACGATGATCAGGGTGAGGAGGCCGGCGTTCTTCTGATACGCGGCGATGACGATCACGAGCGGGAAGATCGGGATCACGAGGATGACGTCGGTGATGAGCGACAGGATCCCGTCGCCGAGGCCGCCGAGGTACGCGGCCGAGACGCCGACGAGCACCGCGAGCGCGGTCGCCAGCCCGCCGACCGCGAAGGCGATGACGAAGGAGAGCCTCGTGCCCCAGACGAGCTGCGAGAAGATGTCCTGCCCGTACGCGGTCGTCCCCAGCAGGTGGTGGAGCGACGGCCCCGCGCCGGGCTGGTAGATCTCGGCCTGCGGGTCGTCGGGGGCGATCTGCCCGGGGAAGGCCGCGACGACGGCGAAGAACGCGAGCATCGCGATCCCGACCAGCGCCTTGCGGTTGTGCCCGATCGCCCGCCAGACGTTGGCCGCGGGGCCGGAGCGCGACCGGGCCGCGGGCGGCGCCTCGCCGGCGGGCGCGCCCGGGGGCGCGGTGCCCGCGTCGGCGAGTTGCGGCACGGTGAGGGGCGCCTCGGTCATCGGACGTCCCGCGTTCTCGGGTCGAGCATGGCGGTGGCCACGTCCGCGGCGAGGATGGCCAGCAGCACGGTCACCGTGATCATCAGGAACAGGCCCTGCATGAGCGCGTAGTCCTGGTTCTCGACCGACTGCAGGAACATCCAGCCGACGCCGGGGTAGTTGAAGACGAACTCGACGAGGATCGCGCCGCTGACGACGAAGCCGAGCGACATCGCGAAGCCCGTGAGATTCGGGAGGATCGCGTTGCGGCCCGCGTACGTCCACATGACCCGCCACGGCTTCAGCCCCTTCGCCCTCGCCATGCGCACGTAGTCCTCGGACAGCACGGAGATCATGTTGTTGCGCATCGTGAGGATCCACGCCCCGATCGCGGTGACGAGGATCGTGAGGGCGGGAAGGATGGAGTGCTCGACGGCGTCGCCGACGAAGCCCCACGACCATCCGACCGTGTCGGTGATGTTGTAGCCCCCGCTCTCGGGCAGCCAGCCGAGCTTGATCGAGAACAGCCAGATCGCGATCAGTGCGAGCCAGAAGTACGGGAACGCCGAGGTGATCACGAAGATCGGCGGCATCACGCTGTCCAGCATCCCGCCGCGCCGCCACGCGGACAGCAGCCCGATCAGCGTCCCGAGGATGAAGGCGAAGATCGTCGTCAGCCCCACGAGCGCGAGCGTCCACGGCAGCGCCTGCAGCACCTGGTGAGTCACCGTGTCCGGGAAGAACGTGAGCGAGGTCCCGAAGCGCCCTCGCGCGATGTTGGCGAGATAGGCGAGGTAGGCCCTGAACAGGCTCTGGTGGGAGTTGACGCCGAAGGCGACCTCCAGCGCGTGGAGCGTCTGCGGGCTGATGCGACCCCGGTACCGCGCCATCATCGCGATCGCCGGGTTGCCGGGCATGAGGCGCGGGATGAGGAAGTTGAGCGTGACCGCCGCCCAGAGCGTGACGACGAAGAACCCCAGCCTCCGGACGATGAACCTCATCTACCGCGCCTCATGCCACTGCCTCGACTATCCCTTCGGCGCCAGGTGCAGGGCCACGATGCCCCAGTCCGGGATAGCGTAGGCGGCCGGCTGCGCGTACGGGTTCTGAGGCGTCACCCAGCCGGTCAGGGTCGAGGTGTTGTACTGGTACCAGTCGACGCCCTCGGTGATCGGGATGACCGGGACGTCCCGCACCATCGCCTGCTCGAGCTTCACGACGATCTGCTTCTGCGTCGCCAGACTCGTCGTCGCCGCGTACGCGTTGATCAGCTTGTCGACCGCCGCGTTGTGGTACCGCTCCCAGTTCGACGCCGCGGCCGTCCCGATCGGTGCCGAGGCAGGACCGTAGAGCACGTTGCGGAGCTCGTAGTACGGGCTCGGCCCGTAGGCCTCGTTGCCGTCGTACGCGAGCTGATAGCGGCCGGTGTAGACGTCCGAGTCATAGGTCGTGCTCGAGAGGTTGGACGGCGTGACCTCGATCCCCACCGCCTTCAGCTCCTGCGCGACGATCTGCGCGGAGGCGACCCAGTCGGAGTAGCCCCCGATGTTCACCATCGTGAACGAGAGCGGCTTCCCGGACTTCGTGTGGAAGACACCGCCGGACATCGTGTATCCGGCCGCCTTCAGGATCGAGATCGCCTTCTGCGGGTTGTAGGTGTACTGCTTCGCGAGCGTCGGGTCGAGCCAGCTCTGGAACGTCGGCGTGACGATGCCCGTCTGGTTCGCCGCCGGCTGATAGCCGTACTCGCCGATCTGCGCGACGCGCGGCCGGTCGATCGCGTACGCCATCGCCTTGCGGATGGCGACGTCCTTGAGGGTCGGATCCGTGAGGTTGACGAAGATCGAGACGTTGACGATCGGCGGGAACCAGTAGTGGTTATCCGGGCTCTTCGACAGGTAGAACGTCTTGATGCTCGGGATGAACTGGCTTCCCCACTGAGCCTTGCCGCTCGCCAGATCCTGATTCGCAGGATCGTTCGACGTGTAGGCCGGGTAGTAGATGGTGTCGATCTTCGGCAGGCCCTTCTGCCAGTAGCCGGCGTTCTTCGTGTACTTGATCACCTGCGGCGAGCAGGAGCTCATCTCGAAGCCGCCGGTCCCGATCGGCTTCGAGTCCTTGTACGTGACGGGGTCCTTGATCTGCGCCCAGATGTGCTGCGCGACGATCGGGGTCTGCCCGG
Source organism: Gaiellaceae bacterium (assembly GCA_035541175.1). GTDB lineage: Bacteria > Actinomycetota > Thermoleophilia > Gaiellales > Gaiellaceae > Palsa-739. The sequence continues at coordinate 8,852 of DATKNT010000019.1, read as the reverse complement.
CGACGTAGTAGAAGTACGGCACGGCGGCCGTCTTGAAGGTGAAGACGACCTGGTTCGACCCCTTCTGCGTCACGCTGGAGAGCACCGACCACGCCGAGTTGAGATCGAGCGCCGAATGCTTCTTCAGCAGCTGGAACGTGAAGACGACATCCGCTGCGGTCAGCGGCTTTCCGTCCTGCCAGTGCACGCCCGGCCGGATCGTGAACGTCAGCGTCTTGTCGTTGTTGCTCCAGGCATAGGCGGAAGCGAGCCAGGGCGTGGCGGCTCCGCTCTTCAGCAGGTTCTGGTAGACGAGGTCCTCGTAGACCGGGCCGAACGACAGGAACTCGACCGACGGATTGAACGGATTGAAGTTGCAGGTCCACGTCGTGCCCTGCTCGTTCGAGATCGTGACCGAGCTCCCCGACGAGCCGAGGGCTCGCGTCCCCGCACCGGAGCCGGCCGCGGTCCACACCGCCGCCAGCAGCCCCGCGAGGAGCAACACGAATACCGCTTTTTTCATGATCGATGCCTCCCCGGCCGCCCTGCGACCGTGCTCGTATTGACCGGCTCCGGGGCTCTGCGCGCCGGGAGCCTCCGTTCATGCTCACTGGGCTCGTCCGCCTGCCCGGTCGCGTCCACCGCCAGCGCCAGCGCTCCGACGAGCGCCGCGTCGAACGGGAACGCCCCGACGACCAGCTCGGGTGGGAAGGGAACGCCCGCATCGAGGGCGCGGCGCAGAGGCCGCTCCAGGCGATCCCACGACCGCACGATCCCGCCGCCGACGGCGATGCGCGACGGGTCGACCGCCACCGCGAGGTTGACGAGATGGAAGCCGAGCTCCTCGACGAACTCGCCGACGAGCGCGGACAGCCGCGGACTCGTCGCCGCGCGAAGGAAGACGTCCTCGGCGGAGAGCCGAGCGCCCGCACGGCGGTTCGCGGTCGCCGACAGTCCGATGCCGCTGACGAGATCCTCGAGCACCGGATGGTCGCGGCGGCCCACGTCGGCCCGACGCAGCAGGTTGTAGCCGATCTCGCCCGCAGCGCCGTTCGCTCCGCAGACGACGCTGCCCCTGAAGACGATCGCGGCGGCGAGGCCGGTCCCGAGGTTGAGGTAGAGGCCCGGCTCGTGCCCGGCGAGGGCGCCCGCACGGGCCTCGGCCGCGGCCGCCGCCTTCACGTCCGTCGCCAGCCGGATCGTGTCGCACGCGAACGCGGCCGCCAGCTCCCGGTGGAGCGCAAGCTCCTCCCAGCCGGGAATCGCAGGAGCGAGCCCGACGCCGTCGGCTCCGGGGATGCCGAAGGTCGACGCGCCCACGGCCGCGAGCCGCCTCCCGGGCGCGACGTCTCGGAGGAGGCGCGACGCCGCGTCGAGTCCGCGATCGAGATTCCAGCGCGCTCCGCGGGACGGCTCGGTCGCGATCGTGACCTCGCCCAGACGCCGGCCGCCCGGCGTCGCCACCGCGGCGGCGACCTTCGTGCCGCCGAAATCCAGGCCGAGCACAACGGGCGAGCTCATGACCTCCCCAGGGGGCTCCTCCATTGGACGCGCTGGACGCGCGGGAGTCAGTTAGGAAACTAACCTATCTTTTTACGGCTGACAAGTCTAGGGTTCGTGCCATGACCGTGCCGGCAAGCGATCCCGGAGGTCTCGCCGCCCGGCCGCAACTGATGCGGGCCATGAACGAGCAGCTCCTGCTCGGCCAGGTTCGCCGGGCCGGGCCGCTCTCGCGCGCCGACCTCGTCCGGCTGTCGGGTCTCTCCAAGCCGACGGTCGCGCTCGCCCTGGCGAGCCTGGAGCAGGACGAGCTCGTCCAGGTCGCCGGCCGCCGGACCGGCAGCCGCGGCCGGGCCGCGGCGCTCTACGAGATCCGCCGCGACGCCGGCTTCGTGCTCGGGCTCGACGTCGGCCACGAGTACGTCCGGGGCGCCCTCGCGGACCTCGCCGGCGTCGTGCGGGCGAAGCTGACCCATCGGGCGCGCTCCGCCAGCGCCCGCGCACGGGTGGGCGAGCTCGCGTCGCTCGCGGACGAGCTGCTGCGGACGGCGGGGGTGCGCCGTTCGCGAGCGATCCTCCAGACCGTCGTCGGCAGCCCCGGGGTGCTCGACCCGGACCGGAGCGCGCTGACGATGGTCGGGAACCTGCCGGGCTGGGAGCGTCGTGCGGTGGTGGAGGAGATCCGGCGCGGGCTCGGCGAGACGACGGCGATCGAGAACGACGTCGACGTCGCCGCGGTGGCGGAGCGGGACTACGGTCACGGCCGGGACGTCTCCACGTTCGCGTTCGTCTCGGTCGGAACCGGCATCGGCATGGGGCTCGTCATCGACGGCAAGCTCCACCGCGGCGCCCACGGCGCGGCCGGCGAGATCGCCTACCTGCCGCTCGGGCCCGACGGGGCCGACGTGCGGGAGGTACGGCGCCGCGGCGCGCTCGAAGCGGCCGCGTCGTCGGCGGCGGTCGTCCGGTCGGCGCGGACGCGTGGACTGGGTCCGCACCTGTCCGCACGGAGCGTGTTCGCCGCCGCCGCCGGCGGCGACGCGGCGGCGCGCGAGGTCGTGGGCGAGGAGGCGACCCTCGTGGCGAAGGCGCTCGCCTCGGTCGTCGCCGTCGTCGACCCGGAGCTGATCGTCCTCGGAGGCGGGATCGGGTGCGCGCCCGGCTTCGCGGCAGAGGTCGCGGCGAGACTGGAGCGACTGGCCGCCTTCGTGCCGGAGATCCGCGTGAGCGCGCTCGGCGAGGACGCGGTCGTGGACGGCTGCCTCGCGGCGGGGATGGAGCAGCTCTGGGATCGCGTGCTTCGCTCCCGGGGCACCGAGCAGCGCCGGCCGGAATAGCGGAGACGGGAGTTAAGCTCTCTAACGAGATGGCGGCTCCGCGAGCGATCCCGCCGCTGCTGAAGCGCCTGAACGAGCGGACCGTGCTCGAGACGATCCGCGAGGGCGCGCCGATCTCCCGCGCCGAGATCGCGCGCCGCGCCGGCATCTCGAAGCCGACCGTATCGCTCGCGCTGCTCGCGCTGCTCGAGGCCGGTCTCGTGCGCGAGGCGCCGCCCGCGCCCGCGGGCCCGACGTACGGCGCCGTCTTCTTCGAGCCCGTCCCCGAGGCCGCGCTCGTGCTCGGGCTCGACCTCGGCGCGCGGTTCCTCCGGGCGGCGCTCTGCGATCTCCGCGGGACGATCCGGGCGCGCCAGGACGTCGAGCTGCGGAGCATCGGCAAGGGCGAGGCGGACGCGGACGCGGTGCTCGCGTCGGTCGCCGGGCTGCGGGAATCGCTCGTCGGCGCGGCCGGCCTCGAGGGCGTGCCGATCGACGGCGTCGTCGTCGGCGTCCCGGGTGCCGTCGAGCCCGACCTCGACCGTGTGCACCTCAGCGAGAACGTCGCCGGCCTCGAGGGGCGCCGCTTCGGCAGCGAGCTGTCGGAGACGCTCGGGCTCCCGGTCACCGTGTGGAACGACATCAATCTCGCGGCGCTCGGCGAGCGCTGGCGCGGCGCGGCGCACGGCGTCGACGACTTCGTCTTCCTCTCGATCGGCACCGGCCTCGGAGCCGGCCTCGTCCTCCGCGGCGAGCTGCACCGCGGCGCGCACGGAGCCGCCGGCGAGCTCGACTACGCGGCCGCCGGGCTCGACCGCGACGTCGACCCCTGCGCGGCCGCGCTCTCGGCCGTCGCCGAGCGGCTCGCGACCGCGCCCGGCGCGAAGACGACGCTGGCGCCGCCGTACGACGGGCGCGCGATCTTCGCGGCCGCGCGCGCGGGCGACGCCGTCGCGCGGGCGGCGGTCGAGGAGGAGGCGCGCCGGATCGCGCTGCACATCGTTCCCGTCGCCGCGGTCACCGACGTCGGCCTCGTCGTCCTCGGCGGCGGCGTCGGCGCCAACCCGGAGCTGCTCGACGAGATCCGGCCGCTGCTCGCGGAGTGGCTGCCGTATCCGCCGCGGGTCGAGATCTCGAGCCTCGGCGACGCCGCCGTCCTCAACGGCGCGCTCGCGGTCGGCCTCCGCTTCGCGCTCGACAACGTCTTCGTCAACCGGCCCGCGGCGCCGGCCGGAGCCTAGGCCGCCCCGAGCGCGGCAGCCGGGCGCCGAGAGCGGGGCGGACGGCTACGGTCGCCGGAACCCGAAGGTGCAGCCCGACGCGCCCGGCTTCGAGAGACTGATGTCCTGGGCCTTGACGGTGACGCCCTTGTCCGTGCTCGTGCCGCGGACGAAGGCGCACATCTTCACCGCGATCGCCGACGAGCCGACCTTCTCCGTCTTCACGATCTGTGCGCTCTCCGGGACAGTGACCTTCGTCGTCCCGCGCGGCCCCTTCACCGTCAGCGTCGAGCCGTCGGCGGTCGAGACGGCTCCGAAGGCGAAGCCGAAGTTCGCGGAGCCGCCGAAGCCGCCGGGCGGGCGCTGCCCGCCGGTGGACGGACGCTGGCCGCCCGTGGGCGGACGCTGGCCGCCCGGCGGAAACGTGCCGGGCGGACGGGTCCCGTTCCCGCGGGGAAAGCCCGACGCGCACTGCCCGTTGACCGGCTGTATCACCGTGATCCGCGAGGCGGTCACGACTCCGGTCTTGCTGCGGCTGCCGACGGCCGTCACGCACGTGCCGTTCGTCAGATCGGCGCGCGTGGCCGTCGCCTGCTCGGTGATCACGGTCCCGGAGCCGACGTCGACCGTCGACTTCCCGGTCGGGCTCAGCGACGTCGTGAGCGTGAAGGTCGAGCCCTTCACGTCGACGACGGGGCCGGAGACGGAGCCGCTGACGGGCGAGCCGGTCGCAGTGCCGCTCGAGGCCGCCGCGGCGGTCGTGGTCGTGCCGGCGGTGCTCGCGCCGGACGAGCCGCAGCCGGCAGCAGCGAGCGCCGCCCCGAGGACGGCGGCCGCTCCGAGGACGAGAGTGCGCCGCTCAGCCACTTCCGCCTCCGAATCCCGTCGCGCCGCCGGTGCTTGCGCTGCCGCTGCTGCCACTGCCCCCGCCGAACCCCGAAGCGCCGCCGCCGAACCCGAAGCCGCCGCCCGAGCCCGACGAGCCGACGGTGATCGACTCGGCGGCGATGTTCCCGTTCGACTGCTGCGTGCCGCGGACGACGACCGTCTGACCGGGCCGCACGGACCTGAGGTTCGTCGACACGGTCTTCGTCACCGTCGAGGCGGGCGAGGTCGTCACCTTCACGGTGTTCCCGCTCGCGTCGGTGATGTACAGGGTGGTGCCCTTGATCAGCGTCACGGTCCCGGCGGTGCCGCCGAAGCCGCTCGCGCCGCCGCCGAAGAAGCCTCCGGCCCTCGAGCCGGTGGTCGTGCCGCCGGTGGTCGTCGTGCCGGCACGGAAGCGGGCGAAGGCCGAGGCGGCGCTTCCCCCGGACCCCGAGCTCGAGCTGCCGCCGTAGTGCTTCTGGATCTCGACCCCCGCGATGAACGCGAGCGCGGCGAAGACGCCGAGGCCGAGGATCATCGTGACGAGCGGCAGCCGGCGCCGGTAGCGAACCGGGATCGGCTCCGGCTCGAGCTCGTCGTCATCGTCGAGCGGCCCCGGCCCGACGTCGCTGTCGAGCGTGGTCATGGTGTCGTGCTCCTTATTCGTAGCGGAGTGCCTCGATCGGCCTCAGCGAGGCCGCACGGTTGGCGGGATAGATCCCGAAGAACAGGCCGACGGCGACGCCGACGGCGAGGGCGAGGAGAACCGAGTAGGTCTGGACGACCGGCTGGACGCCGACGATCTTGAACCGGCTCCCGACGAGGCCGGCGACGACGCCGAGCAGCCCGCCCAGCACGGAGAGCAGCGCGGCCTCGGTCAGGAACTGCCCGAGGATGTCGGCGCGGCGCGCGCCGATCGCCTTGCGGATGCCGATCTCGCGCGTCCGCTCGGTGACGGTGACGAGCATGATGTTCATCACCCCGATGCCGCCGACGAGGAGCGAGATGGCGGCGACCGCGGCGAGCAGCACCGTGAAGACGTGATTCGTCGACGCGGTCGTCTGCAGCAGCGATGCCTGGTTGAGGACGCGGAAGTTCGCGCTGCCGTTGCTCGAGTGCGTCGGTGTGAGGATCGACGTCGCCTCGGCCTCGGCCGCGTTCACGTCGTGCGACGACTTCGCCTCGACGATGATCTGACTGAGACCGCCGGTCACCCCGGTGATCAGGTCCTGGGTCGTCGTCAGCGGCGCGATCGCGATGTCGTCCTGGTCCTGGATCCCGTTCGTCCCCTTCGGCGCCTGGACGCCGACGACGGTGAAGCCGATGCCGTTGAGCTTGACCGTCTGCCCGAGCGGGTCCTCGCCGCCGAACAGGTTGGAGACGACGGTCGTGCCGAGGACGACGACGCGGGCGTGCGTCGCCTCCTCCTCCGGCGTGATGAACGTGCCGGCCTCCACCGGCGACTTCCGCGCCTCGACGTACGAGGACGTCGTGCCGATGAACTGGCTCGGCGAGTAGCTCGCCGCGCCGAAGGTCGCCGTCACCGAGCCGGTGACGACCGGCGTCACCGACTTGATGTCCGGCGCCGCGCTCGGGTCCTGCAACGCCTTCACGTCCTTCGTCGTCAGCTGCGTGAACGAGCTCTGGAAGCCGCCCGAGCCGCGGCCGAAGCCGAAGCCGCCGGGCTGGATCGCGACGACGTTCGTCCCGAGATTCTCGATCCGCTGCTGCACGGCGACGGCCGAGCCGTTGCCGACGGCGACGAGGATGATCACGGCCGCGACGCCGATCGTGATCCCGAGCATGGTCAGGAGCGAGCGGAGGCGGTTCGAGAGGACGCCCTGGAACGCGATCCGGACAGCCTCGGAGACGCTCACGTCCGCTCCCGGCGCCGGCAGAGCCGGCGCCTCCGCTCTCTGGTGAGCTCCGTCGAGCCTACGCTCATGCCGTCACGCTCCGGGAGACGTCGCCCGGCTCGAACCTCGGCGGCATCGCGGTCAGCGCGGCCGTGCGCCGGTCGGAGTCGATGCGCCCGTCGACGAGATGGACGACCCGCTTCGCGTACTCCGCGATCTCGGCCTCGTGCGTGATCATCACGATCGTGCGGCCGGCGACGTTGAGGCGGGAGAAGATCTGCAGCACCTCGTGGCTCGAGGCCGTGTCGAGGTTGCCGGTCGGCTCGTCGGCCAGGACGATCGCCGGCTCGGTGACGATCGCGCGCGCGATCGCGGCGCGCTGCTGCTGGCCGCCGGACAGCTCGGACGGCAGGTGGTGCATGCGGTCGGTGAGGCCGACCGCCTCGATCGCGGCGAGCGCCCGGTCGCGGCGCTCGTGCTTCGGGACGCGCGCGTAGATCAGCGGCAGCTCGACGTTGCGGAGCGCCGAGGTGCGCGGGATCAGGTTGTAGGACTGGAAGACGAAGCCGATCTTGCGGTTGCGGACGTACGCGAGCTGGAAGTCGTCGAGCTGGCCGACGTCGATCCCGTCGAGCAGGTAGCGGCCCTCCGTCGGGGTGTCGAGACAGCCGATCAGGTTCATCAGCGTCGACTTCCCGCTGCCGGAGGCGCCCATGATCGCGACGAAGTCGCCGCGCTCGACGTTCAGGTCGACGTCGCGCAGCGCGTGCACGGCGATGTCGCCGGCGCCGTAGCTCTTCGAGACCCCGCGCAGCACGACCATCGACCTGCGGCGCGGACGGCTCATGGGCCGAGTCCGCCTCCGAACCCGCCGAAGCCGCCGCCGCGGAACCGGGTCGTCCCGCCGCTCGTGGTCGTCGTCGTGCTGCCCGAGCCGAAGGTGCCGCTCGACGACGAGGTCGCGACGCTCACCGAGGGCAGGACGACCGTCTCGCCGTTGGTCAGACCGCCGAGGATCGCCGTCGAGGAGTCGCCCTGGAGGCCGGCGACGACCGGGACGCTCACCTGCTTGCCGTTGCGAAGCACCGTCACCGTCGCGCTCCTGCCGCTGCCGCGCACGGCCGCGGTCGGCACGTGGAGCACGTTGTCGAGCTCGGCGACGACGACGTCGACGTTCGCGGTCATGCCGGGCTTCAGCCCCTGCACCGTGTTGTCGAGCACGAAGGTCACCGGATACGTGACGACGCTGGACGAGGTCGTCGCCGTCGTCGCCACCGCGATCACGTGCGCGGCGAACGTCTCGTTCGGCAGCGCGTCGACCGTCACCGTCGCCGCCTGGCCGACGCGGATCTTCGCGGCGTCGATCTCGCTGAAGCCGGCGACGACCTGCATCCCGCTCACGTTCGTCAGCGTCACGAAGCCGGAGCTTCCGCCGGTCGAGCCGGTGCCGCCGCCCGAGGATCCCGAGCTGGAGGACGAGCTGCTCGACGAGGTCGTCCCGCCGCCGGAGGTCTGCGTCCCGACCGTGCCGTTGACGTCGGCGACGACGCCGCCGATCGGCGCGCGCAGCGTCGTGTTCGCGAGCGCGAGCTTCGCGTTCGCGAGCGCGATCTTCGCCTGAGTGACCGACGCGTGCGCCTGTGCGAGCGCCGCGGGCGTCGGCGGCGCCTGCTTCACCTTGATGCCGAGGAGCGTGGACTCGAGCCCGAGCTGTGCCGACGCGAGCTGCTGGCGCGACGACTGGAGGCTCTGGGCGTCCTTGAACCGCGTCGCGGTCTGGTTGTTCTTCGCGTTCGCGATCGAGACGTGGTCCTGCGCGAGCTTCTGCTCGTCGCTCTTGAGAGCCGACGCGTCGGCCTGCAGCGTGGACTGCGCCGTCTGGTCGGCGCTCACCTGGTTCTGGTCGGCGGCGACGGCGAAGCCGTCGGTCTGGAGCGTGCGCGCGAGCATGTTGAGCTGGCCCTGGTCGTAGTTGACCGCGTTCGTGTAGTTCGTGATCCCGGCGAGGTCGTTGTTCGCCTTCGCCGTGCTGAGGCTCGACTGGTCGCTCGACTGCTGCTGCTGCCAGACGAGCTGCGACTGCTGGTCCTGCTGCTGCTTCGCCTGGTCGGCCG
>DATKNT010000018.1:0-17748 GCA_035541175.1 Gaiellaceae bacterium | reverse complement strand
GAGAACGTCGCCGAGCGCTGGGGCGTGACCCGAGAGGACCAGGACGCGTTCGCGCTCCGCTCGCAACAGCGCTGGGCCGCGGCGGCGGACGCGGGCCGCTTCGACGACGAGCTCGTCCCCGTCGGCGACGTCGGGCGCGACGAGCATCCGCGTCCCGAGACGACGCTCGAGAAGCTCGCGACGCTGAAGCCCGCGTTCCGTGCGGGCGGCACCGTCACGGCCGGCAACGCGTCGGGGATCAACGACGGCGCCGCTGCGCTCGTGATCGCGTCGGAGGAGAAGGCGCGTGCGCTCGGCGCGGAGCCGCTCGGCACCTTCGTCGGCAGCGCCGTCGCCGGGGTCGATCCGCGCGTGATGGGCATCGGCCCGGTCCCGGCGGTGCGGAAGCTGCTCGCCCGCACCGGCGTCGGCGTCGACGAGATCGACCTCGTCGAGCTGAACGAGGCGTTCGCGTCGCAGAGCCTCGTCGTCGTCCGCGAGCTCGGTCTCGACCCGGAGAAGGTGAACGTGAACGGCGGCGCGATCGCGCTCGGCCATCCGCTCGGGATGAGCGGTGCGCGGCTCGTCGTCTCGCTCCTCCACGAGCTGCGCAGGCGCGGCGGCCGCTACGGACTCGCCACCCTCTGCGTCGGCGTCGGCCAGGGCCAGGCGGCCCTGTTCGAGCGTCAGTAGTCCTTCACGATGCGCGGCCGCCCCGCGCCGCCGACCATCCGGGAATGGATCTCGCCTCCGCCCGCGCGTCGTTCCCCGGCCTGAGGGACGCCGTCTTCCTCGACAGCGCCTGCGTCGGGATCGCGCCCGACCGTGCCGCCCGGGCAGTCGAAGACGTCGCCCGGCGCGGGGCCGCGTGCGGCGAGCGCGACGCGTCGGAGCACCATCTCGCGCTCGACCGGATCCGCGAGGACGCGCGGCGCGAGGCGGCGATCCTGCTCGGCGCATCCGTGGACGAGGTCGCGCTCGTCGAGAGCACGACGCAGGGGCTCAACCTCGCCGCGCTCGGGATCCCGTTCGAGCCGGGCGACAACGTCGTCATCGCCGACCTCGAGTTCCTCCAGGTGGCGATTCCGTTCGTGAAGCTCGCCGAAGCGGGACGGATCGCAGAGGTGCGGCTCGCGCGCAACGTCGGCGGCGCGCTCGAGCCGGAGGCGTTCGCGCGCGTCATCGACGAACGGACCCGCGCCGTCGTCGTCAGCTCGGTCCAGTGGTGCAACGGCTACCGCGTCGACCTGCGCGGCCTCGGCGCGCTCTGCCGCTCGGCCGGGACGCTGCTCGTCGCCGACGCGGTCCAGGAGCTCGGGGCGCTTCGCGTCGACGTCCGGGAAACGCCGGTCGACCTGCTCGTCGCCGGCGGCCACAAGTGGCTGAACGCGCCGTACGGCTGCGGCGTCCTCTACGTGAGCCGGAAGGCGCTGCCGTCGCTGCGGCAGCCGTGGTGGGGCTACCTCGCGATGGACCCGCCGGCGGGCGGCTGGCCCGCGTACTTCGCCGACCCGGACTCGACGCCGCTCCGCCCGTACGAGTTCCCGCAGGTCGCGCGCGCGCTCGAGCTCGGCGGGACCGCGAACTATCCCGGCGCCGCCGGGCTCGCGGCCTCGCTCGCGCTCGTCAACGACGTCGGCATCGACGCCTCGGAGCAGCGGGTGCTCGCGCTCGCCGCGCGGCTGCGCCGGGAGATCGCCGAGCTCGGCCTGGAGCTCGTCTCGCGCCCGGAGGCGCCGTCCGGGATCACGACCTTCCGCGCCTCGCCGGACCCCGAGCAGGACGAGCGACTGCTCGCGCGGCTGCTCGACGAGCGGCTCCTCGTCTCGATCCGCTACACGTCTGGCGTCGGCGGCATCCGCGTCTCGACGCACTACTACAACGACGAGACCGACCTCGACCGGCTCGTCTCGGCGCTGCGGCGGCTGCGGCCGCGGCGCGTCAGCCGACCGGCGGCCTGATGTAGATCACGCCCTCGTGCTTGATCGGCACGAAGGGCGCGCCGATCCGCATGATCACGTCCTCGACCTGGGCGAAGACCTCGTCGGAGACCTCCTGCTCGTCACGGTCGGTCGGGACCTCGATGCCGACCTCGCCGTCGGGCCTCGCCTCGAGGCCGTGCGCCTCGAGCTCCTCGATCAGCCGGTCACGGTCCGGGATGCGGGCCGCCTCCACGTGGATCGTGCTCGACATGTCCGCTCCTCTCGCCTGGTTCGGATCCGATACTCGGCTCGGGTTCGAACGTAGCAGATGCAACCCTGCTTCTTGGATCCGATTGTCGGCAAACCGGAGAACGGCCGTCAACCGCTACTTTCCGCAGACATGCGCCGGAGCCGTCCGCGTTTTTCCGGATACGGGATCTCCACGAACGAGGAGGGGATGCTGCCTTGGAGCTGGGCCGACGAGCGGCTCGCGGCGGCGCACAACTACTGGGTCGCGACCGCGTCCGCCGGGCGCGGGCCGGCGGCGAAGCCGGTGTGGGGTCTCTGGCGGGACGGCGTCTTCGTCTTCAACACCGGCGAGCGCTCGCGGACGGCGCTCGACCTCGCCGCCGACCCGCGCGTCGTCGTCCACCTCGAGAGCGGCGACGAGGTCGTCGTGCTCGAAGGCTCGGTCGAGGTCGTCGCGGGCAGCGCCGAACTCTCGGACGCGTACGACGCGAAGTACTCGTTCCGGGTCCCGGACGGGAGCAGCTGGTACGGCCTGCGGCCGCGGCGCGCGTTCGCGTGGCGGGAGAAGGACTACCCGCAGAGCGCAACGCGGTTCGACTTCGACGAGTAGCTACCGCTTCAACGTCAGCCCGGCGCCCACGGCGAGCAGCACGACGCCGAGCACGCGGGGCCAGCCGAGCGCGACCCGATCCACGCCGAACAGCCCGAACCGGTCGATCACCGCGCCCATCACGAGCTGGCCGGCGATGAGGATCCCGACGGTCGCGACGATGCCGATCCGCGAGCCCGCGACGGTGATCGTCAGGAGGATGAAGAGGCCGACGAGACCGCCCGTGAGCGTCCACCACGGCTGGTGCACCGCCCGTGAGAACGCGTCGAAGCTCCCCTCGGCGACGAGCAGCGCGACGACCGCGAGCACGGCGCTGACGACCGTCGCGAACGCGAGCGCGCCTACGCTGCCGATGCGGTCGCCGAGCCCCGCCATGACCGCGACCTGCACGGCGCCGGCGAGACCGGCGACGACGGCCATGGCGGCGGTGATGGCGCTCCCGGACACCGCCCTACGATACTGCGGCCGCGGTTCCCCAACGGCCGGAGCCGGATGCGCCCGCTAGCCGGCCGACGCGTCGCTCTGCCACAGCGAGAAGGCGTTCCCCTCGCTGTCCGTGCAGTGGGCGAACCAGCCGTGCGTCGGCACCGGCGACTTGTCCCCCGCCTCGCCGCCGAGCTCGCGCACCTTGGCCATCGACGCCTCGATGTCCGGCGTGTCGTAGTAGTAGTTCGGATGCCCGGTCTCGCCCGCGTACACGGCCGCGCCCGCGCTCTCGCTCGTCTGCGCCATCCGGTAGTCCATCTCCGGCATCCCGGACTCGCCGAACTGCCAGCCGAACAGTCCGCTCCAGAACGCCTGCCCCCGGTCGACGTCCTTGCACGGGTACTCGATGTGGACGATCTCCCCAGCCACTGCGTCTCCTCTCGTCTCGGTCCCCTCGACGCTAGTACCGGCTAGGCTCCCTCCGCAACCGAGCCAACGGAGGAAGCGATGATCCGCGTCTTCGTCGTCTACACCGACGTGCCCGATCCGGAGCGGTACGCGCAGCACGTCGAGCTCTGCCGGCAGGTTCCCGGCGCGACCGCGTTCCGCCACGGGCCGGTGACGCAGACGATCGCCGGCGAGCCGCTCGCGTACTACGCGGAGTACGAGTTCCCGGACCTGGACGCGTACAAGGCGGCCGGCCCGTCGTTCGGCCCGCCCGCCGAGGACGCGGCCGCGATGGGCTACGCGCACTCGGTGTACGTCGCCGACGTTGGCTGAGCCGGACGCCCCGGTCGCGGTGGACCCGGCGGAGCTCGGCTTCGAGCGGATCCGCTACGAGAAGGACGGGCACCGCGCGACGATCACGCTGAACCGCCCGGAGGTGCTGAACGCCTTCGACTTCCGGATGCTCCGCGAGCTTGCGCGCGCGTGCGAGGACGCGAGCTGGGACGACGCGATCCGCGTCGTCGTCGTCACCGGCGAGGGCCGCGCGTTCTGCGTCGGCGCCGACCTGCGCAGCTGGGGCGCCGAGCTCGTCGACAACCCGCGCGCGTACTGGAAGTGGTTCGGCGCGTTCAAGGACATGCACGACCGGCTGCGGGAGATCGGCAAGCCGACACTCGCGCGCGTGCAGGGCATCGCCGTCGGCGGCGGCAACGAGCTGCAGCTGGCGTGCGACCTCGCGGTGATGGTGGACGACGCGTTCATCCGCCACGTCGGGCCGGAGCACGGCTCGGTCCCCGCGGGCGGCGCGACGCAGTGGCTGCCGATCCTCGCCGGCGACCGCCGGGCGCGCGAGATCCTGTTCCTCTGCGAGGAGATCCCCGCGCGGCAGGCGCTCGAGTGGGGGCTCGTCAATCGCGTCTGCCCGCGTGCCGAGCTCGACGCCGTCGTCGACGAGCTCGTCGAGAAGCTCGCGGCGAAGCTGCCGCAGACGATCCGGTACACGAAGCAGCAGCTCAACTGGTGGCGCGACATCTCCTGGCACGAGACCGTCGGCCACGCGCGCGACTGGCTCGCGCTGTCGATGCGAAGCGACGAGGCGAAGGACGCGATCCGCACGTTCCTGGAGCGCCGCGATGGCTGAGCCGCTCGTGCTCGTCGAGCGCGACGGCCGCGTCGGCGTCGTGCTGATGAACCGGCCGAAGGCGCTGAACGCGCTCTCCGGCGAGCTGATGGACGAGGTGGTCGCCGCGCTCGAGGGACTCGACGCCGACCCGGGGATCCGCGCGATCGTGCTCGGCGGCGGCGAGCGCGCGTTCGCCGCCGGCGCCGACATCGGCGAGCTCGCCGCGGCGACGCCGATCTCGCTCTACGAGAGTCGCCGGCTCGAGCGCTGGGACCGGATCCGCGCGATTCGCACGCCGGTCGTCGCGGCCGTGTCCGGCTACTGCCTCGGCGGCGGCTGCGAGCTCGCGATGCTCTGCGACCTGATCGTCGCGTCGGAGACGGCGCGGTTCGGCCAGCCGGAGATCAACCTCGGCATCCTCCCCGGCGCCGGCGGCACCCAGCGGCTGACCCGCGCCGTCGGCAAGGCGGTCGCGATGGACATGATCCTCACCGGCCGGATGATCTCCGCGCGCGAGGCGCTCTCGTTCGGGCTCGTCGCGCGCGTCGTGCCGAAGGAGCGGTGGCTCGACGAGGCGAAGCGCGCCGCCGCCGTGATCGCGGCCAAGGGACCGGTCTCGGTCCGGCTCGCGAAGGAGGCGGTCGACGCCGCGTTCGAGGCGCCGCTCTCGACCGGCGTCGAGCTCGAGCGGCGGAGCTTCGACCTCGCCCGGGCCTCGGAGGACGCGGACGAGGGGCTGCGCGCGTTCGTCGAGAAGCGGCAGCCGGACTTCAAGGGGCGCTAGGCCTCCGAGAAATCACGGATGGACGCGCCCTCCGCCCGTCGGAGGCTCGCACCAGTCAGCCAGGAGGTGCACCCCGATGCTGCTGGGCAAGAGAGAGGAAGAGGAGCCGGGCCGGATGAAGCACCACGTCGTCCGCGGCATCGAGTCGCTTGCCGTGCTCTCGCTCGTCGCGGTGCCGATCGTCCGGAGGATTCGCGCGCGGAGACGGCCGAAGAGGCGCGTCCTCGAGATCCGCCGCACCGTTCGCTTCGGGCACTGAGAAGTCCGGTCTCCTCCGGACAGGGAGCGCGCCCTCGTTCGGGCGCGCTCCCGCTGTAGGCTCCGCGCGATGGCCGAGGTCGAGGTCACCCGCGAGGGCGCCGTCCAGACGATCACGCTGAACCGTCCGGACGTGCTCAACGCGTTCAACCGCGCGATGCACGCGGCGCTCCGCACGGCGCTGAAGGAGGCGGCGGACCCGGCGGTGCGAGCCGTCGTGCTGACCGGCGCCGGCCGCGGCTTCTGCGCCGGCCAGGATCTCGCCGAGTTCCAGGAGCTGCCCGACATCCGCGACGCGCTCGAGTCGACGTATCACCCGAACGTGCTCGCGATCCGGGCGCTCGAGAAGCCGGTGATCGCGGCGGTGAACGGCGCGTGCGCCGGCGCCGGGCTGTCGCTCGCGTGCGCCTGCGACATCCGCCTCGCGTCGGCCGACGCCGCGCTCGTGCCGGGGTTCGTCGGGATCGGGCTCGTCCCCGATGCGGGCGGCACGCACTTCATCTGCCGCATCCTCGGCGCGTCGCGCGCGTTCGAATGGATGGCGACGAACCGCCGCCTGTCCGCGGCGGAGGCGCTCGACTGGGGTCTCGTCTCCGAGGTGGTCGCGCCGGACACGCTGCAGGCGCGCGCCGCCGGGCTCGCCGCGACGCTCGCGGCCGGCCCGACCCGTGCGATCGGGATGACGAAGCGCCTGTTCGACCACGCGGAGACGGCGACGCTTGAGGAGCAGCTGGAGATGGAGTCGCAGCTCCAGGCCGCGGCGACGCAGACCGAGGACTTCCGCGAGGGCGTCGCCGCCTTCGCGGAGAAGCGACCCCCGGACTTCACGGGGCGGTAGATCAGGAACCGTCCGGCCGCGCAGGCGGCCGGCTTCAGGGGTCTTCACGCGCGTCGGAATCCGCGCGAGCGGATTCCGACGCTTGCGAAACAACTCAGCCGGCGGAGCAGGCGGTGACGCCGAGCGACTCGGCGGCGGCGCGGCTCGCGAGCGCGGCTTGCTGGAGCCGCACGACCGCCGCCGTCGTCCCGGGATAGTCGTGCCGCTCGCCGGCGAGGCCGAGTGCCCGGAGCGCGGACGCCGCCTCGCGGTCGGCGGCGAGCCACGACCGGAAGTCGGTCTCGTCGGCGTGCGACGGCCGGAGCGCCTCGAGCTGCCGCAACGCCGCCCGGTAGAGCGGCAGCGTCCGGTTGACGAAGGCGACGATCTCCGCGTACGAGCGCGGGTGCGGCACCGGCTCGGCCGCCTGCGAGAGGTACGCGGAGCAGACGGCACCCGTCCGCTTGACGAGGGCGCCGTGCGAGAGGCTGCCGCCGCCGCACCCGGCGACCGCGAGCACGCCGGCCGCGAGCGTCAGCCCCGCAGCAGCCCGAGCACCTCGCCCGGCTCGGGAAAGCGGCGCACCTCCGCCTTCGAGAAGACGAGCGTCCCGTCGCTGACGACGTCGAACTGCCCGTTGCGTCCCTCGCGAATCGACGCGTCGAACCCCTTGCCGTTCAGCTCGGCCGCGAGACTCGCGGCCCGCTCGTCGTAGCCGCTTCAGACGGGGCAATAGAGGATCTCGACTGGCACGCCCGCAGCCTAGCGCGCGGGCGCGACCGCGCCGTCCGTACCGGGTCCTACACTCGTGTCCGATGGATCATCCGATCCAGCTCGTCGTCACCGACGACCTGCGGCGGAGCCGGCTGACGGTGTTCTTCCGTCTGATCCTCGCGCTCCCCCACTTCGTCTGGCTCGCGCTGTGGGGGATCGCCGCGTTCTTCGCGCACATCGTCGCGTGGTTCGCCGCCCTGTTCACGAAGCGCGTGCCGGACGGGATCCACGGCTTCCTCGCGCGCTACGTGCGCTACCAGGTGCACGTGTACGCGTACGCGACGCTCGCCGCGAATCCGTTCCCGAAGTTCGACGGGTCGCCGGGCACGTATCCGATCGACGTCGAGGTGGCGCCGCCGGTCGACCAGAACCGGTGGACGGTCTTCTTCCGGTTCATCCTCGCGATCCCCGCGATGATCCTCTCCGGCGCGATGAACTACCTGATGAACATCGTCGCCTTCTTCGCGTGGTTCGTCTGCCTGTTCACGGGGAAGATGCCGGAGGGCATGCGGAGCGTGCTCGCGTACGTGATCCGCTACCACGCGCAGACGCAGGCGTACTACTCGCTCGTGACGCCGCGCTACCCGAGTCTCGACGTCGGGCTCTAGGACACCGCCGCCGCCTATAGTCCGGTGATGGCGGTCACGCCGGAGTCGCGACGCTGGGACGAGCTCTTCGCCCGGCGCACGCGCGGAGACGTCGGCGACGCGATCGCGGCGGTGCTCGCGTCGCTCGAGGTGCCGAACCTCATCTCGTTCGCGGGAGGGTTCCCGGATCCGTCGACGTTCCCGCGCGAGCGCGCGTCCGCGCTGCTCGACGAGTTCGCGGCGAACGGCGAGACGCTCGCGTTCCAGTACGCGCCGACGCGCGGGCTCGCGGGCCCGCTCGACGCGCTCGCCGGACGGCTCGAGGCGGTGCAGGGGCGCCGGCCCGCCGATGAGGAGCTGCTCGTCACGAGCGGCGGGATGGAGGCGCTCGAGCTCGTCGGCAAGTCGTTCCTCGACCGCGGCGATCTCGTCGTCGTCGAGGCGCCGACGTATCTCGGCGCGATCATGGCGTTCCGCAGCTTCGAGGCGGAGGTCGTCGCCGTTCCCGTCGACGCGCACGGGCTCGAGGTCGACGAGCTCGAGCGGCGGCTCGCCGCCGGGCTGCGTCCGAAGCTGCTCTACACGATCCCGGACCACCAGAACCCGGCCGGCGTCAGCCTCGCGGCGGAGCGGCGCGCGCGGCTCGTCGAGCTCGCGCGGCGGCACGGCTTCCTCGTCGTCGAGGACGTCGCCTACCGCGAGCTCGGCTTCGACGACGACCCGCCGGCGAGCCTCTGGAGCCTCGCGCCGGACGCGGTCGTGCAGGCGGGGACGACGTCGAAGACGTTCTTCCCCGGCCTGCGGCTCGGCTGGGCGGTCGGCCCGGCGGAGGTATCCGCGCAGCTCGTCGCCGCGAAGCAGAACACCGACCAGTGCGCGGCGCCGCTCGGCCAGCGGCTGTTCGAGGAGTACGTGCGCCGCGGCTGGATCGACGAGCAGCTGGCGCGCTCGCGCGCGCTGTACCGGCGCAAGTGCGCGCGCCTGCTCGCCGCGCTCGCGCGCGCGCTGCCCGAGGGCGCGTCGTGGACGTCGCCCGAGGGCGGCTTCTTCTCGTGGCTGACGCTCCCGGCAGGCGGCGACTCCGTCGACCTCGCCCGGCGCGCAGCCGAGCGCGGCGTCGGCGTCGTCCCCGGCGTCCCGTTCTACCCCGACGGCCGCGGCGGCGACAGCGTGCGCCTCTCGTTCAGCATGGTGGACGAGGAGCAGATCGACGACGGGATCGGCCGGCTCGCCTCGCTCCTGCGGTAGTCCGCGAACGCACCGATGGGCGGGGCCGGGTCCGCGGGACAATCCGGGCATGGGCGCGACGCGGTTCCTGGCTGCGGCGGCGATGGTTCTCGCCGGCGGGGCGACGCCTGCGGCTCCGGCGCCTTCGTGCCCGGCCCCGACGGCGACCTCCGCGTACACGCGCGAGGTCGCGCGCGCGCTCGCGGCGCGGACCGACGTGTGGGGCGACGCGCTGCTCGCCGCGCGCGGCGGGCCGACGTACGCCGGCGCCGCGCGGTACCTGCAGCCGCTGCTCTACGCGCGCGGCCCCGGCGGCGCGCCGCTGACGGCGTCCGGCGTCTACTACCTCCCGTTCGGTCTCCCGGACGGTGCCGACGGGACGAGCAGCGTCTTCCTCCACGTCGCCGACGGGAGCCAGGTCGTCGCGCGACACGCCGGCGGGCGCGCGCTCACCGCGCTCGTCGGCGCGGCGGGCGGCGAGCGCTACGGCTCGTGTCTCGCGCGGCTGACGCCGGCGACCCTCGCCGGCGGGTATCTCCCGATCCTCGAGACGGAGTACGCGGATGCGGCAGGCGACCGCTACACGCAGGAGTCGTTCGCGGGACGCCTGCACGGCAAGCTCGCCGCCTTCGTGCGGGTGACCGCGGACGCGCGTGCGGCGGCGGCGACGATTCGCTTCACGCCGTCGCCGGTCGCCGTCACCGTCCCGCGCGGGGAGACCCGCACCGTCGCGGTCGCGTGGTCGCCTTCCGCCGGCGCGACGACGATCGACGCCGCCGCGTACGACGCCGCGCGGAAATCCGTCGTCGACTACTGGAACCGCCGCCTCGCGGAGGGCATGACGATCTCCGTCCCGGAGGAACGCGTCGAGGACGCGTGGCGCGCGCTCCTCGTCCAGGACCTCGTCCTCACCTGGCGCTACAGCATCGGCAACCCGTACGAGGAGTTCTCGTTCCCCGAGGGCGTCGATGTCGCGCAGGTGCTCGCCGAGCAGGGCTTCCGGCAGGTCGCGCGCGCGATCCTGACGACGTCGCTGACGCGGCCGACCGACCGCTATCCGAACTGGAAGCGCGGCGAGCGGCTGCTCGCGTCCGCCGAGTACGACCGCCTCTTCCGCGACACGAGCTACGTCGACGGGGCGACGCCGGCGCTCCAGCGCTACGTCACCGATCTCGGGAAGCAGATCGACGCCTCGAGCACCGGGCTGCTCGGCCGCGAGCGCTACTCGTCCGACATCGCCGACTCGGTGCTCGGGCTGCACACGCAGGCGGTCGCCTGGGCGGGGCTGCGCGGGATGGCCGACGTCTGGGCCGAGACGGGGCACGCGTCGCTCGCGGCGACGTCGCGCCGGCTCGCGGCGCGGCTCGAGGCGGGGCTGCGGCGCGCGGTGCCGGCGTCGGAGCGGCGGCTCGGCGACGGCTCGCTCTTCCTGCCGGCGCGGCTGCTCGACGACGAGAAGCCGTACGGCTCGCTCGTCGAGGCGCGTTCCGGCAGCTACTGGAACCTCGTCGTCCCGTACGCGCTCGCCTCGGGGCTGTTCGCACCGGGGAGCACCGAGGCGACCGGCGCGTGGCGGTACATGACGCTCCACGGCTCGCGTCTGCTCGGCCTCGTCCGCGCCGGCGCGTACGCCCTGTACGGCCGCTCGGCGGCGTTCCCCGTCTCCGGCACCGACGAGGTCTACGGGATCAACGTCGCGCGGTTCCTCGCCGACGACGGCCTCGCCGACCAGCTCGTGCTCTCGCTCTACGGCGAGCTCGCCGCGGCGATGACACCGGGGACGTTCGTCTCCGGCGAGGGTGCGAGCATCGCGCCGCTGCACGGCGAGGCGTACCGCTCGATGTACCTGCCGCCGAACGGCGCGAGCAACGGCGCCTTCCTCGAGACGCTGCGCCTGATGCTCGTGCACGAGACCCGCGACGCAGCGGGCGTCGAGCCGCGCGGCCTCCAGCTCGCGTACGCGACGCCGCGCGCGTGGCTCGAGCCGGGGAAGCGGATCGCCGTCGGCGGCGCGCCGACGAGCTTCGGCCCGGTCTCGTTCTCGATCGACGCCGGCGACCGTTCGGCGAAGGTGACGGTCGAGGCGCCGCGCCGCAGTGCGCCGGCGTCGCTCTCGATCCGATTGCGACTGCCGCACGGCGAGCGGCTGACGGCGGTGACGCTCGCCGGCCGCCCGTGGACGCGGTTCGACCCGAGCACCGGCGCGATCGACCTCAGCGGCCGGAGCGGGACGCTCGCGCTCGAGGCGTCGTACCGCTAGCGCGGAAAAGGGAAGGGCGTCGAACGGCCGCCCGGGGAGAGGGTGGAGCCGTTCGACGCCCGACGACCGCGTCGGAGGGTCAGTGCGCGGTCGCGTGCGGGGTGCGGGTGCCGCGGATGAGGACGATCACGCCGCCGGCGAGCGCGACGGCGAGGACGGCGATCGCGGCGCCGACGCCGGCGTCGCGGTAGTCGAAGCCGCCGGGGCGGACGACCCGGACGACCGGGACCGCGGTCGCGGTCGGCGCGGGCGTGTACTTCGCGTCGCGGAGGTAGTTGACCGGCCCGGAGCTCGTGGCGCCGGAGAGGTCGGTCCCGCCCACGGGCCCGTTCACCGCGAGGCCGGCGCACGGAAGGGCGAGGAAGACGATCAGGGCGGTGATTGCGGCGAGGCTGCGGAGCATCTGTCCGACTCCTTCGTGCGAGGCCGCCCGGTGCGGCCCGTCGCCGCGACCTTCGCGCCCGCCTCTCAACAGGCCCTCCGCCGGGGCTCAACGACCGCTCAACGGGGGGTCTGTTCGCCTGCTCCGGCCGGTGTTAGCGTCATCGGCACGATGGTCGAGTTCCGGCTGCTCGGAACCCTGGAGGTCGAAGGCGGAGGGGCGGCACTCGGCACCGGCAAGCAGCGGGCGCTGCTCGCCTATCTCCTCCTGCGGCGGAACGAGGCGGTGCCGCGCGACGCGCTCGTCGACGCGCTCTGGGGCGACGAGCCGCCGGCGACCGTGGCGCATGCGCTCGACGTGTACGCGTCGCGCGTGCGCAAGACGCTCGGCGGCAACGGCGTGCTCGAGAGCCGCGGCGGCTCCTTCCGGCTGAACGTCCCGGACGAGGCGGTCGACGTCGCCCGCTTCGAGCGGCTGCTCGCGGAGGTACGGAGCACGCCGGATCCGGAGGCGAGGCTGGCGGCCGCGGAGCAGGCGCTCGCGCTCTGGCGCGGCCGCGCGCTCGCGGACGTCCTGGACGAGCCGTTCGCGCGGCCGGAGAGCGAGCGGCTCGAGGAGGAGCGGCTCGTCGTCTGTGAGGAGCGGTTCGACGCGCTGCTCGCGCTCGGCCGCCACGACGAGGCGATCGGCGAGCTGCAGCGGTTCGTCCGCGAGCATCCGCTCCGCGACCGCGCGCGCCGCCTGCTGATGCTCGCGCTGTACCGCGCCGGCCGGCAGAGCGAGGCGCTCGACGTCTACCGCGAGGGTCGCACGATCCTCCGCGACGAGCTCGGGCTGGAGCCGAGCCGCGAGCTGCGCGAGCTGGAGGCGGCGATTCTCCGCCAGGACGAGGAGCTCGCCGCGCCGGCGCGGCGCGGGACGGCCGCGGGTACCGGCGTCGCCGCCGCTCCGCGGCGTCCCGGGCGGCGGACGCTGCTCGCCGCCTGCGCCGCGCTGGCGCTGATCGGCGCGGGCGTCGCGGCGGTGCTCCTGGTCGCCGGCGGCGGGACGTCGTCGCTCCCGCGCGTCGACTTCTCCGGCGTCGGCGCGGTCGACCCCGGCTCCGGCCGGATCCTCTCGGAGGTGATCCCGTCGCAGTCGCCGGGCCGGCTCGCCACCGACGGCCGCGCGGTCTGGACGACGAACCGGTCCGACGACACCGTCTCGGGGATCGACACGTCGAGCTCGACCGTCGTGCACACGATCCCCGTGGGGAGCAGCCCGAGCGGGATCGCGGTGGGCGGCGGAGCGGTCTGGGTCGCGAACACGTTCGGCGGGACCGTCTCGCGCATCGACCCGGGCACCGAGCGGACCGTCCAGACGATCCGCGTCGGTCGCGAGCCGGCGGCGGTCGCGTACGGCGACGGCGCCGTCTGGGTCACGAACGCCGGCGACCGCACCGTCACGCGCATCGATCCGAAGACGGGAGCTCCCGGCGCTGCGATCCCCACCGGCGCGGACGGCCAGGGCGTCGTGTTCGGCTCGGGTTCGCTCTGGGTGGTCGACCAGTCGACCGACACCGTCGTCCGGATCGACCCGCGCTCGCGGGAGGTCGTCGGCACGACGCGCGTCGGCGCGGGGCCGGCGGCGGTCGCCTCCGCGTTCGGCTCGACCTGGGTCGCCAACTCGTTCGACGGAACCGTCTCGCGCATCGACGCCCGCACCGGCGTCGTCTCCGGAACCGTCGACGTCGGCGGCTCGCCGATCAGCGTCGCCGCGACCGCGAAGCTGCTGTGGGTCGCCGATGAGACGAACCGCCGGCTCGTCGCGATCGACCCGGCGACGGGCACGGTCGCCCGGCGCGTCGACGTCGGCGTCCCGCCGGTCGCGATCGCCGCCTCCCCGACGAGGCTGTGGGTCTCGGCGCAGAGCGCGCCCGGTCCGCACCGCGGCGGGACGCTCGTGCTGGACGCGCCGCTCGGCAACATCGACTCGGTCGACCCTGCGATCGCGTACTCGTCGGGCGCCTGGGCCGTGCTCTCGATGACGAACGACGGCCTCGTCGGCTTCCGCCACGCGAGCGGGAGCGACGGCACCCAGATCGTCCCGGATCTCGCCGCCTCGGTCCCGACGCCGACCGACGGCGGCACGACCTACCGCTTCCAGCTGCGCCGCGGCATCCGCTACTCGAACGGCGCCGTCGTCTCGCCGGCGGACGTCCGGTTCGCACTCGAGCGCGACTTCAAGGTGCGCTCGCCGGGCATCGGGTTCTACGCGGGGATCGTCGGCGCGGCCGCGTGCATGAAGAAGCCCGGCACATGCGATCTCTCCCGCGGCGTCGTCGTCGACCCCGCCTCGAACACCGTGACGTTCCATCTCACCGCGCCCGACCCCGAGTTCCTCGACAAGCTGACGCTGCCGTTCGCGGACGCGCTGCCGGCGAAGACGACACCGCTGCGACCGGTGACGACGGCGCTTCCGTCCACCGGCCCGTACATGTTCACGCACTACCGGAAGCAGCGGAGCGCGGTGCTCGTCCGCAACCCGCACTTCCACGTCTGGTCGGAGGCGGCGCAGCCGCAGGGCTTCCCGAACCGGATCGTCCTCGACGCCGCCGTCTCGCTCGACGCGGCCACGACCGCGATCGAGCAGGGAAAGGCCGACGTGATGGTCGGCTTCGGGCCGCCGCCGAACCGGCTCGAGGAGGTCGAGACCCGGTACGCGAGCCAGGTCCACGTGCATCCGTACTCGGCCGTCGAGTACGTCTTCCTCAACACGCGACGCGCGCCGTTCGACGACGTGAGGGTGCGCCGGGCGCTGAACTACGCGCTCGACCGCGCCGCGATCGTGAGGCTCCACGGCGGCCCGACGGTGGCCGAGCCGACGTGCCAGGTGCTGCCGCCGCTCATCCCCGGCTACCGGCCGACCTGCCCGTACACGCGCGACCCGACTGCGAGCGGCGCGTGGACGGCGCCCGACCTCGCGAAGGCGCGGGCGCTCGTCGCCGCGAGCGGCACGCGCGGGACGCAGGTGACGCTCTGGTCGTACTCGCACCGGCTCGAGCCGTACGCGACGGAGATGGGCGCCGTCGCAGCCGCGCTCCGGAAGCTCGGCTACAAGGTGACGATCCGGATCCCCGGCGACGACGTCTACTACGCGAAGGTCGACGACTCCAGGGTCGGCGCGCAGGCCGGGATCCGCTCGTGGCTCGCCGACTATCCCGCTGCGGCCGACTTCTTCCAGCAGCACACGTGCGCCGCGTTCCAGCCGGGCAGCCCGACGAACGTGAACGTCTCCGAGTTCTGTGACGCGACGACGGACAAGCTCGTCGCGCGGGCGGAGCAGCTGGAGCCGACGGACCCGCAGCGGGCCGCCGCCGCGTGGGCCGCGGTCGACCGCCGCGTGATGTCGCTCGCGCCGGTCGCGCCGATGTACGTCCAGCGCTACGTCGACCTCGTCTCGCGCCGGGCCGGCAACTACGAGTTCAGCCCGCAATGGGGCGTCCTCGTGGACCAGCTCTGGGTGCGCTGAGACGCCGGGCGGAGCGTGCGGACTCCGCCCGGCGTGCCGTCATCCCCCTTTCCCCCCAGGGGGATCCTCGGGGAGTCAGTAGGCGAACAGGTGGTGGCCGCGCGTGGGCTGCGCGTGCGACCGGTAGTGATTCGGGCTCGAGGCGGCGTTCGCGGCGGCGGCGGTGCCGGCGACGAGAACGATGACGCTCGCGAGGGTTGCGGCGAGGCGCTTCATGGGGGGCTCCTCTCGAGTGGGCGTCCAGTACATGGCGCCAACGCTACGACGAGGATTCGAGCCTGTCGTTCGCCGCGCCGACACGCGCCGTGTAAGCGCGGTGACATACGCTCCGCGCGGTGGAGTGGGATCTTCTCGCCGGTGTGCCCGCGGAAGACGTGCGCGAGCTCCTGCGGACCGCGCGGCGACGCACCTTCGCCCGCAACGAGGTCGTCTTCCACCGCGACGACCCGGGCGACTCGCTCCACCTGATCCACAAGGGCCGCTTCTCGCTGCGCGTGATGACGCCGCTCGGCGACGTTGCGACGATCGGCGTGCTCGGCCCGGGCGACAGCTTCGGCGAGATGGCGCTGCTCGCGGAGGAGCCGCTCCGGTCCGCGACCGTGACGGCGCTGGAGGAGGCGGAGACGTTCGCGGTCCGCCGCGCCGAGTTCGACCGCCTGCGCAGCCGTCACCCCGAGATCGACCGGCTCCTGCTGCGCTTCCTCGCAGGCGAGCTGCGGCGCGTGCACCAGCGGATGCTCGAGGCGCTGTACGTCTCGGCGGAGAAGCGGGTCCTTCGCCGCCTCGTCGAGCTCGCCGGGCTCTACCGGTCGGGCGACGGCGACATCTCGATCGCGCTGACCCAGGAGTCGATCGCCGAGCTCGCCGGCGTCGCGCGCCCGACGGTGAACCACGTGCTGCGCGAGGAGGAGAAGCGGGGAACGATCGTGCTCGAACGAGGACGCACCCGCGTCGTCGACCTCGAGGACCTCGCACGGCGGTCGCGCTGAGCGCGGCGCGCCAGGCTCAGCGTGGCCCCCGATGGTCGGCCGGCCGTCCGGCGCGACGATGGAAGCGACCGGTGACGCGTAGGGGCTCTGCGCCGCCGACCGCCCTCCTTCGCGGCACTCGGCCGCACGACCATGACGCGCCTGCATCCCCAGCTCGAGATCGCCTCACGGCAGCTCGACGACGATCGCCGCAGCCTCCGGGCACGGTCGCTGCTCGCCGTCCTCGCGGCGCTCGCGTGTATCCCGCTCGCGTTCCTCCTCTCCCCGCGGCCGGCGCTCGTCGTCGGAGTCGCCGCCGGGTGCGAAGCCGTCCTCGCCGGGTGCTCCGTCGCGCGCCGCCGAATGCATCTGCGCCGCCTCGCTCTCGACCCCGACGCCTACGCCATCGACGACGTCCGGCGCTACGGCGTTTCGATGATCAAGCCTGCGCGGCGCGCGGCGCTCGCCCGCTCGCTGCTCCGCCTCGGCGCCGACGCCGCCGCACCGCACACGCTCCTCCTCCGCGACCGCGTCGCCGAGTTCGGGCCGGATCTCGACGCGCTCGCACGCGAACTCGAGTCGCCCGAGTTCGACGTCGAGCCGACCAGCGCGGTCGCGTGTTGCGAGTTGCTCACGAACGGCGTCGAGAGCGCGCTGTACAACCCGGATCTCCCCGACGACGACCTCGCGGTGGCCATCCACCACATCCGCGCGGGCATCCGCCGCCGGGAGCCCACCGCCGCGCGACCGGCGTCCGGCTCGGTCGAGCGAACGGCCGCCTGAGCCGCCCGCCGACTGTCGCGTCATCATCAGTCATCAGGGAGTTGATTTCAGGGCGCAGCCGTGCGGGTTTGAGCCGAGCGATTCTGGGGGCTCTCGCCATGTTCCGCAGATTCCAGCCTGGTGGCGGGCGCCTTATCCCTGTTCACGGTTTCCGCGGGACGTTGGCGGAGAGCGAGTGCGACAGCGTCGTCGAGTGTGAGGGCGTGGTCGGGTGCGGGTGGGCGCGGTGGGTGTCCGAGCGATTGCGTGAGGTGCGCTTCGAGGTCGGGGCGGTGGCGTCGCCAGCCGCCGAGGGGAGCGACCGCGTCTTCGTGGGCGACGGCCGACCAGAGCCGCTCTGCGTGGTCGTGGTCTCCGAGGCTGGCGGCCGTGCTGGCGAGGAGTCCGATGCCGAGGACGCGCCCCGCACGGTCTCGGTTCTCGTCCGCGATCGTGAGCGACTCTCGCGCCCGCGTGTCGGACTCGTGAACGCGGCCGGCGTGCAGGAGGAGGGCGGCGAGCTCGGCGAGCATCCCGCTCTCCCACCAGCGGACACCGACGGAGCGCGCCATCGCGGCACTGGATTCGATGAGCTGGTAGGCGAGCTGTCGGTCGCCGGCGTCGCGTGCGACGGCGCCGAGCGTCCCGGTGGTCTGGGCCTGG
>DATKNT010000017.1:0-36219 GCA_035541175.1 Gaiellaceae bacterium | reverse complement strand
ATCGCCTAGCCAGCGTAGGGGACGACGCGTCTCGCGCCGCCCGGCCGCCGGACCACCGGCTACGCCGGAGCAGGAAGCGCCTCTGCCAAGTACAACGCTGGTAACCGGATCGAGGGGCCGCGCGAGCGGCCCCTCGTCTTTTCGGTACAACGAGAGGCGTGCTCGCGCTCGCCCTCGCACTCGCGGCGCTCGTCCCCGCGGCGTGCAGGCCCGCGCCGCCGTTCCATCCGGGGCCGCTCGGCGCGGTCGCGTACCTCCGCGGCGAGTCGCTGCACGTGCTCGACGTCTCGTCGCGGCGTGACCGCGTCGTCGCGCGCGTCTGGGTCCCGAGCTGGGAGGGCATCGCCTGGAGCGGCGACGGACGCTGGCTCAGCGTCGGCCCGGATCTCGTCCCGGCGGCGGGCGGGCCGATCTGCCGGCCGTTCGCGGCGAAGACGGGGCTGTACGGCGGCGACCCGGACCTCCGCTGGTCGCCGAAGGGCGAGCTGCTCGCCGTCACCACCGCGAAAGGCGTCTTCCTCTACCGGCCGGGCGGCGTCCCACGGCGGATCCTCCCGGCGGGCTGGAGCGCCGGCGGCTTCTCGCCGGGCGGTTCGCGGATCGCCGCCGATGGGCCGGTGCGGACCCGGGCGCTTTGGGCGGTGAACCTCGCAGGAGGACGGCGGACGCTGCTCTTCCGCTCGCCGAACGACGCCGTCGGGCAGCCGCGGCTCTCGCTCTGGACGCCCGACGGCCGGTCGATCTTGTTCTGGACGGACACCTACGACTCGGTCTCCGGCGCCGCGGACGGAGTACCGCTCTTCGGCGTACCGGCGAGCGGCGGGCGCGCGACGCAGATCGCCCCGCTCATCCTGCCGGCGCGGCAATTCGTCGCCGCCTGCGGCCCAGGCGTCCTTGCAAGCACCGGCGAGGACCGCTACGTCAGCGCGCACAAGTCGCTCGAGCTCGTCACCCCGCCGTCGTGGGCGCCACGCGACCTCAGCGCCGACCCGTCACGGAGCTGGTACGACCCGAGCTGCTCGCCCGACGGCCGCTCGATCGCCGCGACCGTCACACGGATGCCCGGAGACGAGGACGGGGCGATCGACTCGGCGCAGCGGACGATCTGGCTGCTGACGGCGAACGGGGCGCGGCGGCCGCTCGTGGCGCCGTCGAACCGCGCCGTCTCCGCCGAGGGGGCACGGTTCTCCGAGGACGGCCGCCACGTGCTCTACGTCGAGCACGCGACGCGCTTCGGCGCGCCCGAGCGCCTGCTGCTGCTCGACCTCGCCACCGGCAGGACGATCTTCGAGGCGGATCTCGGCGGCAAGCCCGACTACTACGGGCTTCACGACTGGGCCGGGACCGCAGCCTGGTATCAGCGCTAGACGGCGACGGGCGACGCCTCGGCCGCGAACGTCTCGAGGAGCTCGCGCAACTGCCCCTCGAGGTCGTCTCCGAGCGTCTCGTGCGCGCGCGGGACGGCGAGCTCGACCGGCGCGACCCGGGCGCCGGCGATGCCGAGGATCTTGCGCAGGTCGGCCTGGGCCCACATGGCGCCGAACTGCCCGGTGCTCGCGCCGATGACGGCGACGTCCTTGTTCGTCAGCGCGGCGTCGCCCTTCGGCCGCGACGCCCAGTCGATGGCGTTCTTCAGCCCGCCCGGGACCGAGCCGTTGTACTCCGGCGTCGCGAAGAGGATCGCGTCGGCCGCAGCCCAGTCCCTCCGGAGCCGGCGGACCGGCTCCGGAGGATCGTCACCGTCGACGTCCTGGTCGTACAGCGGCAGGTCCCGAATGCCGTCCCAGAGCTCGACCTCGATCCCCTCGGGCGCGGCCTCGGCGGCCGCCTGCAGGAGCTGCAGGTTGTGCGAGCCCCGGCGCAGGCTTCCGGAGACGGCGAGGATCTGCATCGTCGTCAGCCCTCCTGCCGGATCAGGGCGAGCTCGGCGATGAGCTTCACGTCGTTCGCGACGTAGTCGCCGCCGCCGGTCTGGTTCGGCGCGTTCCAGCTGACGCCGTAGCCGGTGCGGTCGATCGACGTCTCGAGCCGGAGGCCGAGGCGCTCGCGACCCCTCGGGTCGGTGACCGGCGCGGACGCGATCGTCCCCGTGACCTCGATCGGCTGCGTCACGCCCTTGATCGTCAGCTCGCCGGTGCCCTCGACACGGCCGCCGTCGAGGCGGCGCAGCCCGGTCGCGCGGAAGGAGATCTCGGGGTGGCGCGCGGCGTCGAAGAAGTCGGGAGTCTGGAGATGGGCGTTGAGGTTCTCGTCCTTCACGTCGACGCTCGCGACCCGGGCCGTGCCCTCGAGGGACGGCTCCTCGCCGCCGGTGAGGGTGACGGTGAAGTCGGTGAAGCCGCCGCGGAACGTGTTCACGCCGGCGTAGGCGACCTCGAACGAGACGTGCGAGTGCACCCGATCGGCGCTCCAGACGCCGGCCGGGGCGAACTCCTTGGTGACTGCGGTGACGGACATGGTTGCCATTGCCTCCTGGGACTCGGCGCTATATACTTGCGATGTCAAAGATCCTACCGGAGATATCTTGTCCAGTCAAGTATTGAGCGCACAAGTGGTCACGGAGCCCGAGCTCGGCGCCTGGATCCGCTTCCTCCGGGCCCACGCGGCCGTGACGCGGGAGCTGTCCGGGCGCCTCGAGACGCAGCACGGGCTGACGCTCAGCGACTTCGACGTCCTCGTCCAGCTCTACTACGCGCCCGACCACCGCCTGCGCCGGGTCGACCTGGCTCGGACGGTGCTGCTGACGGCGTCCGGGATCACGCGGCTGCTCGACGGCCTCGAGCGGTCCGGCTGGGTGACGAAGGCCCGCTGCGACTCCGACGCGCGGGTCACGTACGCCGTCCTCACCGACGCGGGCGTCACGAAGTTCGAGGCGGCGCAGGCGACGCACCGCGCCGACATCGAGCAGGTGTTCGGCTCGCGGTTCACCGACGCGGAGCGGAGCACGCTCGCCGAGCTGCTCGGACGGCTGCCGCTCGCCGAGACGTCGCCGGCCTGCACCGGCGAGGGCGAGACCGCGTGACGCACAGCTTCGCGTCGATCGACGAGCTCGGCGACGGAGCGGGCTTCCGAAAGGTCCGGACGGCGCTCGGCGTGACCGCGTTCGGCGTCAACGCCGTCGTCTACCCGCCGCACTTCGACGGGTTTCTCCACTACCACGACCGTCAGGACGAGCTCTACTTCGTCCACCGCGGCCGTGTCCGCGTCGAGTGCGAGGGCGAGACGCGCGACCTCGGCGAGGGCGGGCTGTTCCACTGCGAGTCGACGACGCCGCGCAAGGTCTCGAACCCGTTCGACGAGGAAGCCGTGCTCTTCATCGTCGGCGGCAAGGACGGCTACGTCGAGCGCGACGGCCACATGGTCGACCCGGCGGACGTCGAGCGCCGCGCCGCGTTCGGCAAGAGCTAGAGCCGCACCACCGTCCGGATCCCCTGCGGGTCGTGAAGCTCCTCGAGCGCCCGCGGCACCTCGTCGAGGCCGATCTCGGCGGTGACGAGGCGGCCGAGGTCGAGCCGGCCCGCGAGCGCCTCGCGTGCGAGGAAGGGGAAGTCCTCCTGCGGGATCGTGTCGCCGCCGTGCGTGACCGCGATCGCCACCTTCGGCTGGAACAGGTCGGCGTCGACGTCGAGGTCGAGCGTCCGCCCCGGCGGCGGGATCCCGACGAGTGTCGCCGTGCCCGCGTACGCGCACATGCGAACGGCGTCGACGAGGCCGGCGGGAGCGCCGATTGCGGAGAACGCGAACTCGACGCCGGCGCCGCCGGTCAGCTCACGCACCTGCGCGACGGCGTCACCGCCCGACGCGTCGACCGCGTCGGTCGCGCCGAGCTCGAGCGCCCACGCGAGCTTCTGCGGGAGCACGTCGACGGCGACGATCCGCTCCGCGCCGGCGAGCCGCGCGCCCTGGACGACGGCGAGGCCGACGCCGCCGCAGCCGATCACCGCGACCGCGGATCCCGGCCGCACGGGGCTCGTCCAGAGCGCTGCGCCGGCGCCGGTCGAGAAGCCGCATGCGAGCAGGCACGCCTGCTCGACCGGTAGCTCCTCCGGCACCTTCACGGCGCAGGCCTCGTGGACGATCGCGCGGTCGGCGAAGCAGCCGCAGCGGAGCACCGGCGCGAGCAGCGCGCCGTCGGAGGCGCGGTGCACCCGCCGTCTGGCGCGGAGGTTGTTCGAGCAGCGCCGCCGGTCGCCGCGGCGGCACGCCGGACACGCGTCGCCGCACGGCGCGCGCCAGGCGATCACGACGCGGTCGCCCGGCGCGACCGACGTCACGCCCTCGCCGACCTCCTCCACCACTCCCGCGCCCTCGTGGCCGAGCAGGATCGGGAACCGCATCCCCCAGCCACCGGTCTCGACGACGTGCAGGTCGCTGTGGCAGACGCCGCAGGCCTCGACCCGCACCTGCACCTCGTTCGGACCCGGCGGATCGAGCACGACCTCCTCGACGGCCGGCAGCGCGTCGGGATCCGCGTAGACGACGCCGCGACTCGTCACGCAGGCAATCTTCGCACGTGCACGTCGACACGCCGGTCGGGACGCTCGGGCTCGTCGCGTCGGAGCGCGGGCTGCAGCGGGTGCTCTGGCCCGGTGAGCCGGGCGCGGGCGGCGACGAGGCGGTTCTCGCGGCCGCGGCGGCGCAGCTGCGGGAGTACTTCGACGGCACGAGGCGCGCGTTCGCCCTGCCCCTCGACCTCGAGGGAACGCCGTTCCAGCGCCGCGCATGGCTCGCGCTCGCGGAGATCCCGTACGGCGAGACGCGGAGCTACGGCGGGCAGGCGCGGCGGCTCGGCGTCCCTCGCGCGGCCCGTGCCGTCGGCGCCGCGAACGGCGCGAACCCGGTCCCGATCGTTCTCCCGTGCCACCGCCTCGTCGGGGCGGACGGCTCGTTGACGGGCTTCGGCGGCGGGCTCGAGACGAAGCGGCTGCTCCTCGACTTCGAGGCTAGATCACAACCTCGAGGAAGCGCTCGATCATCGCGTTGACCTGATCGGGCACCTCGAGCTGGTGGAAATGGCCGGCGCCGACGGTCGCGCCGACATGGAGGTCGGGCTTGAGCTTCCTGAGCCGCTCCGGCTCGTTGCTTCCCCTGCCGACCCACGACAGCAGCAGCAGCACCGGCACCTCGCACAGCGCGAGTGCGGCGACGCCGTTCCAGAGCCGGAGGTCGCGGATCACGGCCGCCGCGGTCTCCAGCGGAACCGAGCACATCGTCTCGACGATCGTGCGGCGGAGCTCGTCGTCCGCCGTCGGCCCCGCGCCGGCCTCGACCCAGGCGCGGCGTACCGCCTCGCCGGACGGGCCGGCCATCTCCTCGGCGAAGCCGTCGTAGATCCTCGCGGTCTGCGGGAGCGGGTCGATCGGCCCGGGGTCGTCGGCGACGACCGCCAGCGGAAGCTGCGGATGCCTCGCGGCGAGCTCGATCGCGACCATCGCGCCGAGGCTGTGACCGACGACGACGGGCTTCGAGATGCCGACCTCGCCGCAGAGCCAGGCGATGTCGTCCGCGAGGGTCGAGATGTCGTATCCGTTCGCGGGGACGCTGCTTCGCCCGCACCCGCGCGGATCGAGCGCCGCCACCGCGTGCGACGCCGCGAAGTGGTCGAGCTGCGGCTGGAAGAACGTCGTGTCGCAGCACCAGCCCGGGACGAACAGCAGCTCCGGCTCGCCGGCCCCCGCCCGCTCGTAGTAGAGCTCCAGCCCGTCGCGTCGCGCGTGCGGCATCGCCTGCCTCCTACTGAGCGAGGCGCGATTATGACATTCGCCAGTGCCGCGTGATCGCGGGCCGGAAGCGGGCTGGTATTGCCTGAAGGGGCACTACGACACGGCGCGGCGCAGCTGCTCGTCGAGCGGGACGAGGACGACGCCGAACGCCGCCGCCGGCGCCGGGTCGGTCACGACGTTGTCGCCGAGCTCGAGCATCGTCAGCTGGTCGCGCGTCAGCGGCGGGCTCGGGAGCCGCTCGAGCACCATCGCCTGGACGCGCATCAGGCCGACGGGGACGTGCACGGACGGTCGCCGCCTGCCCGTCACGCGCTTCAGCCGCTCCCAGAAGTCGTTCCAGGTGACCGCGTCCGGGCCGCCGAGCTCGACGACGCCGCTGCCGGTGTCGAGCGACCGGGCGAAGAACTCGGCGACGTCCTCGACCCAGATCGGCTGGAGCCGTTGCGTGCCGTCACCGACGATCGGCGTCACCGGCGCGAGCCGCGCGAGCCGCTTGAACGTCAGGAGCGCGCCGCCGTCCTTCCCGAACACGAAGCTCGGCCGGAAGATCACGTGCTCGAGGCCGGACTCCCGCACCGCCGTCTCCATCTCCCACTTCGCCGCGAAGTACGGCACCGCGTCGCGCGAGCGCTCGTCGAGCCCGAGCGCGCTCGTCAGCACGAACCGTCGCACGCCGGCCCCCTTCGCGGCGGCGACGAGGTCGCGCGTCCCCTGCGCCATCACCCGCTCGAAGTCGTCGCGCTTGCCGGTGATGATCGAGACGAGGTGGATCACCGTGTCGACGTCCTCGCAGGCCGCGGCGAGAGACGCCGTGTCCGTCACGTCGCCGCGGACGAGCTCGACGCCCCACGCGCCGAGGCGCGACGCGCGCGACGGCTCGCGCACGAGCGCGCGCACCGGCACGCCGCGCGCCCGCAGCGCGTGCGCGACGTGACCGCCGACGAATCCGGTTGCACCCGTGACGAGGACCGTCATTCGCCCGCTTCGAAGTTCTTGAAGTAGCGGCTCGGCGTCGGCCCCTGCTGGCCCTTGTACTTCGACCCGATCTCGGACGCGCCGTACGGCGTGGCCGCCGGCTCGGTCATCTGCATGAAGGAGATCTGCCCGATCTTCATCCCCGGGTAGATCGTGATCGGCAGGTTCGCGACGTTCGACAGCTCGAGCGTCACGTGCCCGTCCCAGCCCGGGTCGATGAAGCCCGCAGTCGAGTGGATGAGCAGCCCGAGCCGGCCGAGCGAGCTCTTCCCCTCGAGCCGTGCGACGAGGTCGTCGGGAAGCCGGATCCGCTCGAGCGTCGACCCGAGCACGAACTCGCCGGGATGGAGGACGAACGGATGGTCGTCGTCGACCCGGACGAGCTCCGTCAGCTCCTCCTGCTCCACCTTCACGTCGATGAAGGGGTAGCGGTTGTTGTGGAAGACGCGGAACAGCCGGTCGACGCGCACATCGACGCTCGACGGCTGCAGCAACGACGCGTCGTACGGCTCGATCTCGATCCGCCCCTCGGCGAGACAGCGCGCGATCGTGGCGTCGGACAGGACCACGGGGCGATTCTACGGCGGGTCCCGCATCGTGCCTTCCGGCAACTACCATCTGGGGTCCGCCATGGCGACCGTCAGCGACCTGGATCGGGCAGCGCTGCGTGCGCAGCGCCTCCAGCTGCGCCGCCGCCAGGTGCGGCGGCGGCGGCTCACCGCGCTCGCGATCGTCGCCGGGATCGTCCTCGTCTCGGTCTTCGCCGGCCGCCTCGTCGCCGGCTCCGGCTCGGTGAGCCTCCGGCCCGACCGCTCCGCCGCGCTCGTCAGCCCGTTCCACTCGACGCTGCCCCAGGAGATCCGCGGCGTGCACGTCTCGATGGACCTCGCCGGCATCCCCGGGAAGCTCTCGTCGTACCTCGCGCTGCGCAAGGACGGGCTGAACACGATCGAGCTCGACGTGAAGGACGAGTACGGCGAGGTCGGCTTCGTGCGCGGCGCCCCGGCGCTCGCCGCCGGCGACGGGGCGGCGCACCCGTACTACGACGCCCGCGCCGTCGCGGCGCGTGTGCACAAGGCCGGGCTCTACCTGATCGGCCGCGTCGTCACCTTCGAGGACCCGGTGACGGCGACGGCGCATCCGGCGATGGCGGTGCGCACGCGCAGCGGAAGCATCTGGCGCACGAACGGCGGGCTCGCCTGGCTCAACCCGTACTCGCGGGCCGCGTGGCGCTACGACGTCGACGTCGCGGTCGCCGCGGCGAAGGCCGGCTTCGACGAGATCCAGTTCGACTACGTGCGCTTCCCGAGCGACGGCGACCTCGCCGACATCCGCTACCCGGGCCCGCATCCGCAGCCGATGGGAGAGACGATCGCGGCGTTCCTCTCGTACGCGGCGTCGCGGCTGCACCCGCTCGGCGTGCGCGTCTCCGCCGACGTGTTCGGCCTCTCCGGCAACCACGACCTCGGCGTCGGCCAGTACCCGGGGCAGATCGGCGAGGTCGTGGACACGATCTACCCGATGACGTATCCGTCGCACTACGGGTCGGGTGAGTACAACCTCCGCGACCCGAGCGCCGAGCCGGGCAAGACCGTCGCGTACTCGCTCCGCGACTTCCGCACGAAGCTCGTCGGGACGAAGGCCCAGCTCGTGCCGTGGCTCCAGGACTTCTCGCTCGGGCGGAGGTACCGGCCGGCCGACGTCCTCGCCCAGGTGCAGGCGGCGCGCGACTACGACGCAGGCGGCTTCATGCTCTGGAACGCGTCCGGGATCTACACGGCGAAGGCGCTCGCCCCGGGGCCGCCGCCGCCGCTCCCGCCGCTGTACGCGCCGCACCTCTAGACCGCCTGCCTGCATGCCGATTATGCGTCCATGCAGTCGGATATCCTGAGCCCATGGCCGTGACCCGCTCCATCCACCTCGAGACGGCGATCCCGGGCCCCCGCTCGCTCGAGATCGTCGCCCGCAAGGAGGCGGTCGACGCGTCGCCGCTGTCGCTCTACCTGCCGATCGTCGCCGCGGAAGGGCGCGGGGCGACGCTCACCGACGTCGACGGCAACACGTTCATCGACTTCTCCGGCGGCGTCGGCTGCCTCGCCGTCGGGCACGCGCACCCGCGCGTCGTCGAGGCGGCGCAGGAGCAGGCGGCGAAGTTCTTCCACACGGACTTCACGATCGTCCCGTACGAGGTGTACGTCACCCTCGCCGAGCGGCTGCTCGCGCTCGCCCCGTTCCGCGGGCCTGCGAAGGCGGCGTTCTTCAACGCCGGCACCGAGGCGGTCGAGAA
The DNA here is from genome assembly GCA_035541175.1 of Gaiellaceae bacterium. GTDB lineage: Bacteria > Actinomycetota > Thermoleophilia > Gaiellales > Gaiellaceae > Palsa-739. The sequence continues at coordinate 27,234 of DATKNT010000017.1, read as the reverse complement.
CGGCGTCAAGTTCGCCCGCGCGTACACGCGCCGGCCCGCGGTGATCGGGTTCGAGGGCGCCTTCCACGGGCGGACGCTGCTCTCGCTGACGCTGACCTCGAAGACGCACCCGTACAAGGCGGGGCTCGGGCCGTTCTCGCCCGAGGTCTACCGCGTGCCGTTCCCCAACGAGTACCGCGGGATCTCGGCGCTCGACGCGCTCGCCGCGCTCGAACGCGCCCTCGTGACGCAGGTCGCCGCGGAGACGGTCGCGGCGATCGTGCTCGAGCCCGTGCAGGGCGAGGGCGGGTTCGTCGTCGCGCCGCAGGAGTTCGTCGAGGGCGTGCGCGGGATCTGCGACCGCCACGGCATCGTCATGATCGTCGACGAGGTGCAGACCGGGTTCGGCCGCACCGGGAAGATGTTCGCGATCGAGCACTACGGGGTGGAGCCGGACCTGCTGCTCGTGGCGAAGTCGATCGCCGCGGGGCTCCCGCTCTCCGGCGTGCTCGGCAAGGCGGAGATCATGGACGCGCCCGGCGAGTCGGCGGTCGGCGGCACGTACGTCGGCAATCCCGTCGCGCAGGCGGCCGCGCTCGCCGTCCTCGACGTGTTCGAGGACGAGCGGCTCGTGGAGCGTGCGGACCGCATCGGAGAGGTCATTCGCGGCAGGATGCTGGAGTGGCAGGAGCGCCATCCGCAGATCGGCGACGTCCGCGGCCTCGGCGCGATGCTCGCCGTGGAGTACGTCACCGACCCGGAGACGAAGGCGCCCGCACCCGAGCTGGCCTCGCGCGTCGCCGAGGAGGCGGCGGAGCGCGGGCTGTTGCTCCTGAAGGCCGGGATCCACTCGAACTGCAACCGGGTCCTGTGCCCGCTCGTGATCACGGACGCCGAGCTCGACGAGGCGCTTGATGTCTGGGAGGAGGCGCTCGCAGCCGCCCTCGGGTAGAGCCTCGGCCCCCGAGGTGATCGCCGGGCGGTACGAGCTCGAGGAGCTCGTCGGCTCCGGCGGCATGTCCAGGGTCTACCGTGCGCGCGACCGCCAGCTCGAGCGGGACGTCGCGCTGAAGATCCTGCACGAGCGGCTCGGCGCCGACGACGAGCACGTCAGCCGCTTCCGCCACGAGGCGCGCGCGGTCGCGCGGCTCTCGCATCCGAACGTCGTCACCGTCATCGACCGCGGCAGCGACGGCGGCCGGCAGTTCATCGTCTTCGAGTACGTCGACGGGGAGAACCTCCGGCAGCTGCTCGACCGGACCGGGCGGCTGCCGGTGCGGCGCGCGCTCGAGATCGCGATCGCCGTCGCGGACGCGCTGGCGTACGCGCACGAGCGCGGAGTCGTGCACCGCGACGTGAAGCCGCAGAACGTCCTCATCGGCCGCGACGGCGAGCTGAAGGTGACGGACTTCGGGATCGCGCGCTCGCTCGACGCCGAGAGCGGCCTGACGCTGACGGGGACCGTGCTCGGCACGAGCAGCTACCTGTCGCCGGAGCAGGCGAGCGGGAAGCGCGTCACGGAGTCGGCGGACGTGTACTCGCTCGGCGTCGTCCTCTACGAGCTGCTCGCGGGCGAGGTGCCGTTCCCGGGCGGGAACCAGGTCGTCGTCGCGCTGAAGCACGTGAACGAGGAGGCGCCGCCGCTGCGGAACGTGCCGCCGCGCGTCGCCGCCGCGGTCGCGCGCGCGCTCGAGAAGGAGCCCGAGCGGCGGTTCCCGTCGATGGCGGACTTCGCCGACGAGCTGCGCGCTTGCCTCGCCGGTCTCGACACGCCCGATGTGGAGCGGACCGTCGTCACGCCGGCGGCGCCCGCCGCCGCGCAGGCGACGCACGTGCTGCCGCGAGAGCGCAGGCGCACGACGCGCGTGGTCGTGCTCGCCGTGCTCGCCGCCGTCGCGATCGCGGCCGCCGCCGCCGTGCTCGTGCTCACGGCCGGGCACGGGGGCTCGCCCGGCCGCTCCGGCGGGGGCGGCTCCGGCGCCGTCACGCTCCGCGGCATCACCGGCTACGACCCGCAGGGAACCGGCGCTCCCGGCGAGCACGACGCAGCCGCGCCGCTTGCAACGGACGGGCGCCAGGCGACGTTCTGGGCGACGGAGACGTACGACTCGCCGGAGTTCGGCGGCCTGAAGTCCGGCGTCGGCCTCGTCCTCGACGCGGGCAGCGCGGTGAAGCTCGGCGGCGTCACCGTCACGACGGACACGCCCGGATTCACCGCGCGCATCCTCGCGGGCGACTCGCCGTCGGGCGGATTCGCCGACGACTCGTCATCGCAGACCGCCGGCTCCTCGACGACCTTCCACCTGAACGGCGCGACCGCCCGCTACTACGTCGTCTGGATCACGCGGCTCCCGCCGGGCGACGTGGCCCACGTGAACGAAGTGACGGCGGGCTAGTACTCGAGCCCTGCGCGGCGCTCGTGGCGCTCCAGCGCGAGCGCGATCAGCCGGTCCAGCAGCTCCGCGTACGGGATTCCCGACGCCTCGAACAGCTTCGCGTAGACGCTCGTCGCGGTGAAGCCCGGGATCGTGTTCAGCTCGTTCAGCACGACCTCGCCGTCGTCGCGGACGAAGAAGTCGACGCGCGCCATCCCCTCGCACTCGCCGGCGACGAACGAGTCGACCGCGCGCCGCTGGACGAGCTCGATCGTCTCCTGCGGCAGCTCCGGCGGGATCACGAGCTCCATCCCGCCCTCGTCGTACTTCGACGCGAAGTCGTACCACTCGTGCTCGAGCGTGTCGATGCGGCCGGGGAGCGACGCGACCGGCGGCGGCACGCGGTTGCCGAGGACCCCGCACTCGACCTCCATCCCCGGCACGAACTCCTCGACGAGCACCTTCTCGTCGTGGCGCCGCGCCAGCTCGACCGCCCGGCCGAGCTCCGACTCGTCGTGCACCTTCGAGATGCCGACGGACGAGCCGAGCCGTGCGGGCTTCACGAACACCGGGTAGCCGAGCGGGTTCTCCACGGGGTCGCCGAGCCGGATCGTGTGGTGGCGCGCGACCGGGATGCCGCTGTCGCGCATGACCTTCTTGAACAGGTCCTTGTCCATCGCGAGCGCGGAGGCGGCGACGCCGGCGCCGACGTACGGGATGCCGGCGAGGTCGAGCAGGCCCTGCACCGTCCCGTCCTCGCCGAACGGGCCGTGGAGGATCGGCAGGACGACGTCGACGGAACCGAGCGCCGCGAGCGTCCCGCCCTCGGCCGGGACGGGCAGCGTCTCCGCGGGACCCGTCCCGGGGTCTGACCCCGGGAGCTGTCCCGCGCGGCCGCTGTCGAGGGCCCAGCGGCCGTCACGGCCGATGGCGACGCTCACGACGTCGTACCGCGCCGGGTCGAGCGCCTCCAGCACCGAGCGGGCCGACGCGAGGGAGATCTCGTGCTCGCTCGACCGCCCGCCGGCGATGATCGCGACCCGCGTCCGCCCGGTCATGCGGGCGCCGTCACGGCGTCGGCGCCGTTGTGGTCGCCGTCGTCGTGCTGCCGGTGAACCGGCCGACGTTGATCGTCACCGTCGAGTTGAGCGGCGCCTGCTGGCCCGCCTGCGGGTTCTGGCTCTGCACGATCCCGTCCTGGCTCGGGTCGGTGACGGTGACGTTGACGATGCGCACCTTGAGGTTCGCCGCCTGCACCTCGTTCGTCGCGGTCGCGACGTCGAGATTCGTCACGTCCGGAACCTGCGTCGTCTTCGGTCCTCGCGAGACCGACAGCGACACGGTCGAGCCCTTCCCCGCCGACGTCCCCGCCGCAGGGCTCTGGTCGACGACCGTGTTCGCCGGCTGGTTCGAGTCGACGAACGCCGTCGTGACCTTGAAGTTGGCCGCCTGCAGCGTCGAGGTGGCCTGGTCGATCGTGTCGCCGACGACGCCGGGAACGGTCACCGGCTGCGGTCCCTTCGAGACGTTGATGCGCACCGACGTGCCGACGACGACCTTCGTCCCCGCCTTCGGGTCCTGCGCCGTGACCTGGTTCTGCGGCACGTTCGAGTTGACCTCGTGCACGTCGGGTTTCAGCTTCAGCTGCTTCAACGCGTTCACCGCGTCCGTCTCCTGCTGGCCGACGAGGGTCGGCACGGCGACCTTCGGCTTCCCGGTTGAGACCCAGATGGTCACCGGGTTCCCCTTCGGGATCTTCGTGCCCTCGGTCGGGTTCTGCTTGTAGACGAGGCCCGGCGCGGTCTCCATGTTCGGGCCCTTCTCGACGCTCGCCTTCAGCCCGATCGACTCGATCTTCTGCGTGGCGTCGGTCTCGGTCATGTTGACGTAGTACTCGACCGCGACGGGCGCGTTCGACGAGATCTTGTTCGAGATCTGCTTGTAGAGGAACCAGCCGCCGACGACGGCACCGACGACGAACGCGAGCGCGGCGATCCACGGCCAGATCGGCCGGCGGTGGATCGGCTCGTCGAGGTCGTAGTAGACCTGCGGCGGCGGAGACGACGGCGGCGGCGCGGCGGCCGCGACCGCGCGCGGCGGCGGCGCGATCATCGTCGCGGCGGTGGCCGCCATCGGGCCGGTCGCCGCCGAGATGATCTGCGTCGCCGACTCCTCCGTCTCCCGCGACACGGCGACTCCTCGCGCGACCCGCTCGAGGTCGGCGTCCATCTCCTCGGCGCTCTGGTAGCGCTCCTCCGGGTCCTTCGCCAGCGCACGCATGACGAGCAGGTCGAGGTCGTGCGGCAGATTCGGCCGCTTCGCCGACGGCGGCTCCGGCGTCTGCGAGAGGTGCTTCATCGCGATCTCGACCGGCGTGTCGCCGCCGAACGGCGCCGCCCCGGTCAGCAGCTCGTAGAGCACGACGCCGAGCGAGTAGAGGTCGGAGCGCTGGTCGACGTTCGTCCCGCGCGCCTGCTCGGGCGAGAGGTACTGCGCCGTGCCGACGATCGAGCCGGCCTCCGTCATCTGGCTCGCGCCGGCGCGCGCGATCCCGAAGTCGGTGACCTTCACGCGCCCCTCGCCGTCGACGAGGACGTTGTGCGGCTTGATGTCGCGGTGCACGATCCCGTGCCGGTGCGCGAACCGGAGCGCCGAGAGGATCTGCCGCGTGTACTCGACGGCGACCGGCACCGGCGCCGGCCCACGCGTGACGATCAGCTCCTTCAGCGAGCGGCCGTCGAGGAACTCCATCGCGATGTAGTACGTCCCCTCGGCCTCGCCCCGGTCGTAGATCGAGACGATGTTCGGATGCGACAGCGCCGCCGCGTTCTTCGCCTCGCGGCGGAAGCGCTCGACGAACTGGTCGTCGTTCGCGTGGCGGTCGTTGAGGATCTTGATCGCGACGCGGCGGCCCAGCTCCTGGTCCTCGGCGAGGTAGACGTTCGCCATGCCGCCGGCGCCGAGCTTCCTGACGATCTTGTAGCGACCGTCGAAGTACGTGCCGATGAGCGGGTCCTGGGAGGCCACGGGTCAGTAAAGGGTAGTGGGACGGTCAGCCACGGAGGAGGTTCTCCAGCACGGCCTTGGCGATCGGGGCGGAGACCGCCCCGCCGAAGCCGTTCAGCTGCTTCTCGAGGACGACGGCGACGGCGTAGCGCGGGTTGTCCGCCGGGGCGAAGCAGACGAACCACGCCGTGTAGACGTGCGGGACTCCCGTCTCGGCGGTCCCGGTCTTCCCGGCCACCTGGACGCCGGGGATCTGCGCGGCGGTGCCGGTGCCGGCCTGGACGACGGAGACCATCATCTGCGTCAGCTCCGCGGCGGTCTTCGGCGTGATCGCGCGGCCCAGGTTGGACGACGTCGTGTCGCGGATGATCGAGCCGTCGGGAGCGACGATCCGCTGGACGACGTACGGCCGGGGCACGACGCCTCCGTTCGCGATCGTCGCGGCGACCATCAGATTCTGCAGCGGCGTCACGAGCATCCGCTCCTGGCCGAACCCGAGCCGGCCCGCGTCGACGAGGTTCTGGTCCTTCGGGTCGTAGAGCTTGCGACCCTTCTTCGTGTACACGTAGAGCCCGCTCGCCGCGCGCTCGTCCGCCGGCGTCTCGAGCGGCGGGATCGAGTAGAAGCCGAACCGCTTCGCGTAGTCGAGGATCACGCGCGCTCCGAGCGCCTTGCCGACGTTGCAGAAGACGGAGTTGATCGAGTGCTGGAAACCCTCCGCGAGGTCGACGTGGCCGAACACCTCCGTCCCGCCCTGGTCCGGGTTGCCGGCGTTCGAGACGGGCTTGCCGTAGTCGATGCAGTAGCCGGGGTCGTAGAACGCGGACGTCGGCTTGAACTTGCCCGAGTCGAGCGCCGCCGCGGCGGTGACCATCTTGAACGTCGACCCCGGCGTGTACAGCCCGGCCGTGCCGCGGTTGAGCAGCGCCGACGAGCCGCCGCACGCGCCGCGGATCTTCAGCACCTTCGCGTAGCCGCCCGGCTGGTCGATGAGGTTCGGGTCGTACGTCGGCGACGACGCGAGCACGGCGACGGCGCCCGTCCTGACGTTCATCGCGACGACCGCGCCGCATTGGCTGCCGAGCTCCTTCAGCGCGAGCCGCTGCGCCGACGGGTCGAGGGTGAGCACGAGCTTGTTCCCCTTGACGGTGCCGCCGCCGAGACGGTCGAGCGTCCGCCGGAGCGCGTTGCTGAGGTTCGTCGCGGAGCCGGTGAGGTAGTCGTTCATCGACTGCTCCAGCCCCGCCTGCGAGCGCGCCGCCGTCGAGTAGCCGACCGTCTGCGCCGCGAGCCCGAGCGTCGGATAGCGGCGGAAGAAGAACGTCTGCCCGGCGACGCGCTTCCTCCGGTTCGCCGCGAACGTGACCTTGCCGTTCTCCGGGACGATCAGCCCGCGCTCGATCGTGAACTGGATGACGTTCTGGATCGCGTTGTCCTGCCGGTCCTGCAGCCCGCCGGCCGCCCACGCCTGCCAGTACGTCGTCGCGCCGACGAGCACGACGAGCATGAGCACGGTGACGAGCGCGAGCCGATGCAGCTGCCTGTTCACGCGCCGTCCGCCTCACGGTTGGCGCGGTCGGAGACGAGCATCAGCCCGGCGAGCACGAGGAAGTTCGAGAGCACGCTCGAGCCGCCGTACGAGACGAGCGGCAGCGTGATCCCGGTCAGCGGGATCACGCGGAGGATGCCGCCGATGATGATGAACGTCTGCAGCGCCAACCCGAAGGTCAGGCCCGTGGCGAGCAGCTTCGAGAAGCCCTCGTTCGCGAGCAGCGCGACGCGGAACCCGCGCAGGACGAAGACCATGTAGAGCAGCACGAGCGCGGCGGCGCCGATCAGCCCGATCTCCTGCGCGAGCGCCGAGTAGATGAAGTCGGTGTTGAGGTCGGGGATGATCTTCTGGCCCGCGGCGTTCGTGAACGTGCCGCTGCCGAGCCCGGTGCCGCCGAAGCCGCCGTGCGCGATCGAGTAGAGCGACTGCACCTCCTGGTAGCTCGTGCAGTCCTGGCGCAGCGCCGTGCCGCCGGTGAAGGGGCAGTAGACGGGATGCGTCGTCCACGGATGGAGCCAGTTCGTCACGCGGTCGCGGACGTGCGGCGTCCCCTCGTAGACGGCGGCCGCGCCGGCGAGGAAGAGCCCGAGCCCGACGACGACGAACGACACGCGCGCGGTCGCGACGTAGAGCATCGCGAGGAAGATCCCGTAGTAGAGGAGCGCGCTGCCGAGGTCCGACGTGACGAAGAGGACCATCATCGCGGCGCCCCAGATCACGAGCAGCGGCCCCCAGTCCTTCAGCCGGCCCTGCGCGAGCACCTCGCGCTTCTCGCGGAGGTACGCGGCGAGGAAGACGATGAGCGCGATCTTCCCGAGCTCACCGGGCTGGAACTGGAGCCCGCCCGCGCGCACCCACAGGCGCGCGCCGTTCACGGTCTGGCCGATCCCCGGCAGGAGCGGCATGAACAGCAGCGCGATCGCGCCGATCCCGAACAGGTACTTGTAGCTCTCGAGCACGCGGTAGTCGCGGCGGAGTCCGATCAGCGTCACCGCGAAGACCGCCACCGAGATCACGATCCAGAGTCCCTGCTTGAACGCGTTCGCCGGACCGAGCCGGTAGATCTCGGTCAGCCCGACCGCAGTGAGCAGGCCCGCGAGCGGCAGCAGGTACGGATCCGCGCGCGGCACGGTGAAGCGGGCGACGAGGTGCGCCGCGAGGTAGAGCGCGAGGAAGAAGACGGCGTACGTGAGCGAGGCGCCGGAGATCCGCGACTGGCCGGCGATGTAGACGCTCGCGAAGCCGATCGCCGTGAGCATCCCGACGGCGACGAGGTTGAGCAGCTCCCGGTTCCGGTAGCTCAGCGGAGCAGCCCCCAGAGGAGCAGGAGTCCCGCGAGCGCGAGCAGGCCGGCCATCGTCAGCGCGAGCCGGAGCCGCGCCGTCGGCGGCTCGGTGAGCGCGGCGTCGGCGGCGTCGGCGGCGGGCGACGGCGCACCTGCAATCGTGTCGTCGAGCTCGGAGTCGAAGGCCGGCATCGCCACGGTGTCGCCGAGATCGTCGGAGGGTTCGTCGGGCGCGATCTCGAACGCGACGACGGTGATGTTGTCCTCGCCGCCGCTGCGATTCGCCGCGGCGACCAGCGCCTTCGCAGCACGCGGAAGGTCGTCGTGGTATCGCTGCAGCAGCGCGAGGATCTCGTCGTCGTCGAGCATCGTCGTCAGCCCGTCGGAGCAGATGAGGAAGACGTCGCCCGGGCGCGCGTGCACGGCGAACGCGTCGACGTCGACGTCCGGGTCGGTTCCGAGCGCGCGTGTGATCACCGCGCGCTGCGGGTGCGTCTCGGCCTCCTCGGCCGAGAGCTGCCCGCTCTTCAGCAGCTCGGCGACGAGGGAGTGGTCGTCGGTCAGCTGCTCGAGCCGGCCGTCGCGGAGGAGGTACGCGCGCGAGTCGCCGACGTGGCCGATCACGACCTCGTCGGCCTCGACGAGCGCGACCGTCATCGTCGTCCCCATCCCGGAGACGGCGGGGTCGGCCGCCGACCGCTCGTAGACGCGCCGGTTCGCCTCCTGGAAGAGCGACGTGACCCGCTCGGTGCCCGTGAGCGAGCCGGCGTCGGTGTCGGAGAGCACGGCCGCTGCGAGCCTCGACGCCACCTCGCCCGCCTGCGCGCCGCCCATCCCGTCGGCGACGGCGAACAGCGGCGGCGCGACGACGTACGCGTCCTCGTTGCGCCGGCGCCGGCGACCCGTGTCGGTCGCGGCGGTGAACGCGCCGATGCTCATCCCCGAGGCCTCATTCCTCGTACCTCAGCTCGGTCGCGCCGACGGCGACGACGTCGCCGCGCTCGAGCCGCCGCGGCTCCTCGATCCGCTCGCCGTTGACGTAGGTGCCGTTCGTCGAGCCGAGGTCCTGCACCCAGACGCCGTCGCGGCGCGGCTCGACGCGCAGGTGCCGCGCCGAGGCGAACTCGTCGCCGTCGATCGAGACGTCGTTCTCGAAGCTGCGGCCGACGGTGAAGGAGGTCGAGTCGAGCTCGAGCTCGCTGCCCGGCCGGAGCACCGGGCTGCGCTCGACGACGAGCCGCGGCGGCCCGGTCGGCTGCGGCGGCGGTTCCTGCGCCTGCGGTGCGGGCACGGGCACCGAGTCGGGCTGAGCCGCGGGACGCAGGACGAAGCTCTCCTGCGACCGCCGCGCGTCGCGGCCGACCGTGCGCACGATCCGCCAGATGAACAGATAGAGGAGGACGAGGAAGGCGATCTTCAGCGCGAGCAGCGCCTCCTCGAGCGCCGTCGAGGCGAGCATCGGTGCTCTACTCCGGCTCCGTCGAGAAGGCGATCTCGGTCTCCCCGACGACGAACGTGTCGCCGTCCTCGAGCTTCGCGCGCCGGAGGCGCCTGCCGTTGACCTCGACCCCGTTCGTCGAATCGAGGTCGACGAGCCAGAACGCAGGGCCCTCGCGCCGCAGCTCCGCGTGCCGGCGCGAGACGTTCGGGTCGTCGACGACGACGTCGCACTCGCGTGCGCGGCCGATCACGGCCGGCTCCGACTCGATCCGCTGCCGCTGCCCGCGCCACGTGAGCACCGGCACGAGGGTCGCCTCGTCGGTCGGCGCGGTGACGATCGCGTCGGCCGGCTCCCCGCCGCCGGGCTTGTAGACGACGGTCGCGCCCGGCGTCAGCCGCTCGTCGAGCTCCTCGGGGCCGTGACGCGCGCGGCGCGGCTGCACGACCCGCGTCGAGATCCCGAACTCGCCGACGCCGAGGTCGTCGTCGGTCTCGAGCTTGACGAGCGGCGCCGTCAGGAGCGCGTACCCCTCCCGCTTCGCGTGCTCGACGAGGTACTCCTCCAGCTCGGACAGGAGCGAGCTCTCGTAGGCCTCGAACTGCTCGCGGTCGCCGGTCGACAGGTAGATCGTGTACTCGTTCGGGACGTAGACCCGCGAGACCGAGACGGTCCGGTGGTCATCCATCTCCTTCGCGAGCTTGCGTGCCAGCTCGACGGGCTGGACGTTCGTGCGAAAGGCGCGTCCGAAGACGCCCTCGAACAGCCCCTCGATCTTGCGCTCTATCCCCTTCAGGCCCATGTGACTGCGTTTGAGTGTACGGCCGGTAGTCCCCGGACCGGCGGCTCAGGAGCGGAGCGCGAGCACCGCCGCGGTGATCCAGGCGGCGAGGACGAGCGGCAGCGCGGCCGCGGCCGGGACGGGCAGCAGCGTCGCGGCGAGCATGAGCGCCCCGAGCCCGGCCGCGCCCCAGCGGCCGCGCGCGCGGGCCGCGGGCAGGAGCGCGGCGACGACGGCGAATGCCGCCGCCTCGCGAACGAGCGCCTGCTGCGCCGTGAGCGCCCGGTAGAGCGTTCCGGCCACGTCGAGCGGATCGTCCGCACCGGCGACCCCGACCCCGAGCGGCGCGTGCGCCCCGGTGAGCGGGAGCGCGCCGTGGCGAAGGCCGGCGACGACCCCCGCCGCGATCACGGCGGCGGCGGCCTGCGCGGCCCGCCTCGGCGCCGCCCGCACGTTCCACGTGGCGAGCGGGACGAGCCCGATCGCCCCGATCGGCGCGAGCAGCGGACCGAGCGCGAACAGGAGCCCGCTGCGCGGCTCCCGCCACGAGAGCGCGAGCCAGGCGAGCGCGGCTGCCCCGTAGGCGAGCGCCAGCCCGAGCGAGACGTTCCCGAGCGGCAGGACCGGCACGGCGAGGGCGAGCGCGAGCCCGAGGCGCTCGCGCCAGACGGTCGCCGCCGCGACGGCGACGGCGATCCCCAGCGCCCAGCCGTGCGGGAAGAACGCGAGCTCGCCGACGGTCCAGCCGGCGAACAGCGCCGCGAGCCCGGCCGCCGCGATCCGCCCGGGCTGGACCGGCCCCGCGACGGGGAGCACGAGGCCGCCGCCACGCGGGCGCTTCTTCCGCCGCGGCGCCGCCGCGCCCCGGAGCGCGCCCGCGAGCGCGCCCGCCGACGGCCGCCGCACCGGGTCGAGCGACAGCGCGCGGTCGACGAGCTGCAGCAGCGCCTTCGGCAGGTCCGGACGGAGCTCGGCGAGCGGCGGCGCGCCCGCCTCGATCGCGCGCGCCGTGTCGAGCATCGACGTCTGCCAGAACGGATGCCGTCCCGCGAGCGCCTCCCAGAGCATCACGCCGACGGCCCAGACATCCGCCGCCTCGGTCGCGTCCTCGCCGGCGAGCCGCTCCGGCGCGATGTACGCGAGCGTGCCGGGGACGTCGCCCTGCGCCGTCAGCGTCTCCGCCTCGGCCATGCGGGCGAGCCCGAAGTCGAGCAGCCGCGCGGAGACGCGGTCGCCGTCGGCGAGGAGCACGTTCGACGGCTTCACGTCGCGGTGGAGGATCCCCGCGCGGTGCGCGTGCGCGAGCCCGTCGCAGATCTGGGCGCAGGCCTCGATCGCGTCGCGGTCGTTCAGCTCGCCGGCCCGCATCGCCTCACGGAAGGTGCGCCCCGGGACGAACTCGTACGCGATGTAGACGTGGCGCGGGTCGCGCGCGAACGCGTACGCGCGGAGGCAGCTCGGATGGCGGAGCCGCGCGGCCGCGTGGGCCTCGCGCTCGGCGCGCGCAGCCGCCTTCCCCTCGCGGGCGACGATCTTCAGGGCGACGTCGAGCCCGTTCTGCTCGTCCCGGGCGAGCCAGACCGAGCCGGAACCGCCCGTCCCGAGCGGGCGCAGCGGCCGGTAGCGCCCGAGCACGAGACCGTTTCCCTCCAGCGCAAGCGCGGCGTTCGACATACGCCCCGTACAGGTTGGCGGCCGGGCCGGACTCTCCTCTCGTACCGGGCCGACGATGGCGCGGAGTAAGGTTTCCCGACGCCGTGAGCACGCACGACGACGAGAACATCCACTTCGACTTCTTCGACGAGCCCGAGACCCAGGAGGCCTCGCCGCGGCGCGGCCTGGGTGGTCGCGGCAGCGGCGGCGGCGACGGGCCGAACCGGCCGCGGCAGTCCACCGGCGTCGTGCCGCTCGTCCGCCTCGCCGGGCTGGTCGCGATCGCGATCGTCCTCGTCGTCGTGCTCGTCTCCTGGATCAGCTCGTGCCAGGGGCAGAGCAAGCAGGCCGAGTACCAGTCGTACATGGACAAGGTGTCCGGGATCGCCCGGTCCGACCGGCAGCTCGGCGCGTCGTTCGCGAACAAGCTCGCGGCCGCCGGGACGCTGAAGCAGTCCCAGATCGAGACGGCGCTCGAGCAGTACGCGCAGCAGGAGCAGCAGGCGTACGACGAGGCGCAGCGGATCCGCCCGCCCGGGCCGCTCCGCTCGATCCACCAGAACCTGATCAACGCGGTCACGCTCCGCGCGAAGGGCCTGGCGGGCCTCGCCAACGCCTTCGCCGACCCGGCCTCGATGCGGGACGCGACGACGGCCGCGAACGCGCTGACCGCGCAGGCGGCGCTGCTCAGCGCGAGCGACGTCGTCTGGGAGCAGCTCTTCCGGCTGCCGGCGACGCAGCAGCTGAAGGCCGTCGGCGTGACCGGCGTCGTCGTGCCGAAGTCCGTCTTCGTCACCAACCCCGACCTCGTCAGCGCCCGCGCCTTCACGATCGTCTACAACAACCTCCACGGCGCCTCGACGGGCGGGACGCCGAGCGGGAAGCACGGCGACCAGATCGTCTCGACGCGCGCGATCCCGCAGGGCGTCGACCTGTCGACGACGTCGCCGACGACGGTGAAGGTCTCGTCCGACCTCTCCTTCCAGGTGACGATCGAGAACTCGGGCGACTTCCAGGAGGTCAACGTCCCGGTGACGCTCACCATCGCCGCCGGCAGCGGCTCGCCGATCGTCTGCCACAAGCGCGTGCTCGTGATCCAGCCCGCCCAGCAGAGGTCGGTCACCTGCGGGAACCTCCAGCTGCCGACGAGCGCGTTCGGGAGCAAGGTGACGATCACCGCGTACGTCGGCGCCGTCGCCGGCGAGATCAACACGGCGAACAACAAGGCAGTCTACCCCGTCTTCTTCACGCTGGGTTAGGCTCGGCCCATGCACGTCAGCGCCTCGGTCGCCGCGTGGATCGCGATCGGCGCCGCGATCGCCGCAGCGGTCGCGCTCGTCCTCGTCGCCGTCCTCTACCGCAAGCTCCGGCGCGTCCGGGCGGCGCAGCTCGTCCTGCTCGGCGGCGGCAAGGCCGACCTCGTCGACTTCGCGGTGACGCTCCAGGGCCGGATCGACGACGTCCACAAGGCGATGGACGAGGTCGCCGCCGCGCTCGCCCGGGTCGACCGCCGGGTGGACGAGACGGTCTCGAAGACGGCGATCGTCCGCTACGACGCCTACGAGAACACCGGCGGCCACCAGTCGGCGTCGGTGGCGCTCCTCGACTCGGCCCGCACCGGCGTCGTCCTCAGCGCCATCCAGGGCCGCGACTACGCCCGGATCTACGTGAAGGAGCTCGACCGCGGCCACGCCACCGTGGCGTTGTCGCCGGAAGAGCTGGAGGCCGTGGAGAGGGCCATGTCGTCCTGAAAGGGCCTGGACCTCGGTTCTCGCTGGTATTTTGAGGCGCGTGCAGCACGTTCTGGTGCTGAATGCGAGCTACGAGCCGCTCAACGTCTGCTCGACGAGGCGGGCGCACGTGCTCGTCTACAAGGGGAAGGCCGAGGTGGTCGAGCGGCTGGACAAGCCGCTGCGGTCGGCCTCGGGGAGCTTCATCTGGCCGCACGTGATCCGGCTCCTGCACTACGTGCGGGTGCCGCGGGCGATCCAGCGGAAGATCTCCCGGCGGGCGCTGTTCGCCCGGGACGGGTGGAAGTGCGTCTACTGCGGCACCTCGGGCGGCCGGCTCACGCTCGACCACGTCATCCCGCGGTCGAAGGGGGGCGAGTCGATCTGGGAGAACGTCGTCACCGCCTGCGCGCCGTGCAACCTGCGCAAGGGCGACCGGACGCCGGAGCAGGTCGGGATGGAGCTGCGGAGCGTGCCGCGGCCGCCGGCGCCGGTGCTGTTCATCAAGCTCGCGGCGCCCCGGATCCCGCAGGGGTGGACGCCGTACCTCGGCGAGCTCGGCACCGCCGCGGCCTGACCGTGTGACGATCGGAGGGGTCGGCGCCGTATACGGCGCATGAACCGATTCCGACGAACCCTCCTGCTCGCGGGGCTGCTGCTCGCCGCCGCCGCGATCGCGGGCGTCGCCCAGCCGCGTCTCGGCCGCAGCGCGACGGCGCCCGCCTCCACCGGCCGGACGATCACCGTCACCGGCAACGGCTCCGTCACCGCGACTCCCGACCGCGCCTCGTTCAGCTTCTCCGTCGACACGCGCGCGGCGACCGCCTCGGCGGTGCTCTCGTCCAACGCGGACGTGGCCCAGGCGGTCGTGGACGCCCTGAAGAACGCCGGCGTCGCCGCGGCCGACCTCCAGACCACCGAGGTCTCGCTCGACCCGCAGACCTCCCAGGACGGCACGAAGATCGTCGGCTACGCCGCCTCCAGCAGCGTCTCCGCCACCGTTCCGCTCGACCGCGCGGGCGCCGTCGTCGACGCCGCCGTCAAGGCCGGCGCGACCGGCGTCTCCGGCCCGAGCCTCGCCGTCTCCGACCAGGACGCGCTCTACGCCGCCGCGCTGAAGGACGCCGTCGCGAACGCGAAGGCGAAGGCGTCGGCGCTCGCCGACGCCGCCGGCCTCCAGCTCGGCGACGTGCAGACGGTCGTCGAGGGCAGCTCGCCGACCCCGGTCGTCTGGGGAGCCGCCGCGAAAGCGCCGGACGCCTCGGGCTCCGTCCCGATCGAGCCGGGCACCCAGGAGATCGACGCAACGGTGACGGTGACCTACTCGGCCTCGTAGCGGAGGGTGTCGACGCTCCGACTCCCGCGCGACGAGAGCCGGAGACCGTCGCAGCCGAAGGCGCTACGACCTCTCGAGCGGCAGGCCGCGCGCCGACCAGTCGCTCCACGAGCCCGGATAGAGCCTCCCCTCGCGGCCCGCGAGCCAGGCGCGGTGGAGGGTGACGCAGGCGGTGATCCCGGAGCCGCAGTACGCGACGAGCTCCCCCTCCGGGAGCGGCGGCTGCGGTTCCGCCCACGGGGCGCTGAGCGCGCCCGGGATCCGCCCGGGCGGATCGTCGATCGGATTCGGCTCGCCTCGCCAGCGGTTCGCCGTGCGCGCGTCGACGAGCACGAGGGCGGGGTCGGCGAGCCGGCGGGCGAGCTCCTCGGCGGCGATCGTGTCGCCCTCGCGCTCGCGGGGCTCGAACGACGCCGCCGCGATCTCCTCCTCGCCGCTCCGCAGCGGCCCGCCCCACGCGTCGATCCCGCCGAGCAGCACGGCGCAGTCGTCGTGGCCGAAGTGCCGGAGCAGCCACCACAGCCGCTCCGCGCCGCCGAGCGAGCCGTACGCGACGACGAGGACGCCCGCCTCGACCCCCGCGCGCGACGCCGCCGCCCCGAACCGCTCCGCGGACGGCAGCGGGTGCCGGCCCTGATCCGGGACCGACAGGTCCGAAAGGTCATCGTCGACGTCGAGGAACGCCGCGCCCGGCACGTGCCCGGCGCGGTACAGCTCCCGCCCGCGCCCGGGCGCACCGAGCTCCCACCGGCAGTCGACGAACTGCACGCGCATCACGCGAGCCTAGACCGCGGAGACCTGCGGCCGGTCCCCCGGCCGCAGGTCCCGCACGACGACGGTGGTGACCGCCACCGTCACTCAGCTCCCTACGCGTCGTAGTAGAGCGAGAACTCCATCGGGTGCGGCCGCAGCCGGACGGCATCGACCTCGTTCTCGCGCTTCCAGTCGATCCAGGTCCGGATCAGCTCCTCGCTGAAGACGCCGCCCTTGAGGAGAAACTCGTGGTCGGCCTCGAGCGCCGCGAGCGACTCGTCGAGGGAGCCCGGGACCGTCCGGATGTCGTGCTCCTCCTCGAACAGGTCGAAGTCCGCGGGCTCGCCCGGGTCGAGGCCCTGCTCGATCCCGTCGAGGCCCGCCATCAGCATCGCCGAGAACGCGAGGTACGGGTTCGCGAGCGCGTCCGGACAGCGGAACTCGAGCCGCTTCGCCTTCGGCGACTCGCTGTACATCGGGATGCGGATGCACGCCGACCGGTTCCGCGACGAGTAGGCGAGGTTCACCGGCGCCTCGTAGCCGGGCACGAGCCGGCGGTACGAGTTCGTCGTCGGCGCGCAGAACGCGAGCAGCGCCGGCGCGTGCGCGAGCAGCCCGGCCGCGTACGAGCGCGCGAGCGAGGACAGCCCGGCCGGGCCGGACTTGTCCGCGAACAGCGGCGTCCCCTCCTTCCAGAGGGACTGGTGCGTGTGCATGCCCGAGCCGTTGTCGCCGAAGACCGGCTTCGGCATGAACGTCACGGACTTGCCCGCCTCGCGCGCCGTGTTGCGGACGACGTACTTGTAGAGCATCACCTGGTCGGCCATCCGCGTCAGCGACTGGAAGCGCAGGTCGATCTCGCACTGGCCCGCGGTCGCCACCTCGTGGTGGTGGAACTCGCACGGGACGCCGAGCCGTTCCAGCGTCAGGACCATGCGTGTCCGCAGGTCGTGGAGCGTGTCGTGCGGCGCGACGGGGAAGTACCCGTGCTTCTCGCGCACCGTGTAGCCGAGCCCGGGCTCACCGGAGTTCCAGTAGCCCTCGGCCGCGTCGACCTTGTAGCGCGCCTCGTTCGGGCCGCTCGTGTACGAGACCTCGTCGAAGACGAAGAACTCGCACTCGGGGCCGACGTACATCGTGTCGGCGATGCCGGTGGAGCGGAGGTACTCCTCGGCGCGCTTGGCGACGCGGCGCGGGTCCTTCGCGTACGGCTCGCGCGTGATCGGGTCGGCGATCTCGCAGACGAGCGACAGGGTCGGCGCCTCGGTGAACGGGTCGAGGATGGACGTGGACGCGTCGGGCATGAGCAGCATGTCGCTCTCGGAGATGCCCTGCCAGCCGCGGATCGAGGAGCCGTCGAAGCCGAGCCCGTCCTCGAACGCGGACTCGTCGAAGCCGGCGACGGGAAGCGAGACGTGCTGCCACGTCCCGAGGAGGTCGCAGAACTTCAGGTCGACCATGACCGCGCTCGTCTCCCGCGACCACTCGAGCGCCGTGCGCGGCTCGACGTCCCCCTCGAGGTAGTACCGCAGCTCCTTCTCGATGTCCGACATTCCGATCCTCCTCTGGACCACGAAAAAAGCCCCACGACTCCGCGAGTCGCGAGGCTCCGTTGCCTCGGCGTCCGCCGTCCGCGGCGGGCGTCCGGCGCTCACCTTAGCCGGACCCCGGGACGGAGACAAGTCAGTGCGAGCGGTGCGGGGCGACGAGCGCGGCCGCGACGCCGAGCCCGATGAGGACGCTCCCGCCGAACCAGCGCTCGAACTTCGCCATCCGGCGGGAGCCGCGAAGCTTGTCGGCCACGGTGCCGGCTCCAAGCGCGTAGAGGCTGTCGCTCATCAGTCCGAGGACGGCGAAGGTGAGGCCGAGCGCGAAGATCTGGCGCCCGACATGGGGCGACGACGTGTCGACGAACTGCGGGATGAAGGCGAAGATGAAGACGATCGTCTTCGGGTTGAGGAGATTCACGAGCACGCCCTGCGCATAGATCCGGCGCAGGCTGTGCGGGGTCGGGCCGTCGAGCGCCTCCTCCTCGTCGCGGCTCAGCAGCCGCCGGACGCCGAGGAAGATGAGATACCCGGCGCCGACGAAGCGCACCGCGTCGAACGCGGTCTTCGACGCGAGGATCAGCGACGAGAGCCCGACCGCCGCGGCCGTGATGTGGACAAGCGTCCCGGTCGTGATCCCGAGCACGGAGACGAGGCCCGCCTTCCGCCCCTGGTCGACGCTCCGCGACACGACGTAGAGCACCGCAGGACCAGGGATGGCGAGCAGCGCGAGCGCGGTCGCGATGAAGACGAGATAGGTGTCGAGCGACGGCACCTACGCAGCGTAAAGGGCAGCGACCTCGCGGGCCGTCTCCGAGATCCGCGTTCGGAGCTCGACCGGCTCCAGCACCTCGACGCCGGCGCCGAAGCGGAGCAGCTCGCGGTAGGCGACGCCGAGGTCGTCGAAGCGGAGCGCCGCTCGTCCGTCCCCCGCGAGGCGCGGCTCGCCCGGCAGCCGTCGCGCGACCTCCTCCGAGACGCGGACCGTGACGTCCACCTGCGGCCGGCTCTGCTCGAACGCGCGCGACCACTCGTCCCAGAACTCGGCGAGCTCGAAGCCGGGCGGCCGCTCGAAGCTCTCCGGGAGCTGCCGCACGCCGGCGACGCGCGAGACGCGATAGACGCGCATCCCGACGGAGCGCCGCGCGATCAGGTACCAGACCCCTCCTTTGAGGACGAGTCCGAGCGGGTCGATCGTCCGCTGGACGACGAGCCGCCCCTCCCGGTAGCGGATCCGCGCCCGGCAGCCGCGCCAGACCGCCGCCGACAGCGCCGGCAGGTGCGGCACCGAGTCCTCCGCCCGGAACCAGCCGCGCGTGTCGAGGTGGAAGAGCCGGGACGCGCGCGCAGCCCGCTCCTGGAGCTCCGACGGCAGCGCCGCCAGCAGCTTCAGCCGCGCCGCCGCGAGCTCGCCGCCGAGGCCGAGCTCGGCCGCGGGCCCCGGCATCCCGGCCGCGAACAGCGCCTCCGCCTCGTCCGCGGTCAGCCCGGTCAGCCGCGTCCGGTAGCCGCCCGCGAGCCGGTAGCCGCCCGCCGGCCCGCGCACCGCCTCGACCGGCACGCCGGCGGCCGACAGCGACTCCATGTCGCGGTGCACGGTCCGCACCGAGACCTCGAGCCGCTCGGCCAGCTCCGTCGCCGTCAGCTGCCCCCTCGTCTGAAGGAGCAGCAGGAGCGAGACGAGTCGCGTCGCGCGCATTGCGTAAACATGACAGAAGATGGCCTGTTTGTCTGCAAGAGTCTCCGGCATGGCCGACAACATCTGGAGCGAGGACTGGGACTCGCTCGGCGACAACGACTGGGAGCAGGGCATGAAGTCGCTCCGGCTGCCGCGGAGCGGGGACGTGCTCGGCGCCTCCGTGTACGAGCTGCCGCCGGGCGGGCGCAGCGCCTACCACTTCCACCACGGCGCCCACGAGCTGCTGATCGCGCTGACGGACGGCGTGACGCTGCGGATGCCCGAGGGCGAGCGATTGCTGGCGGCCGGCGAGGCGGTCTTCTTCCCGCCCGGTCCGGACGGCGCGCACGGCCAGATCAACCACACCGACGGGCCGGTCCGCTACCTCGTCGCCGGGACGCGTCCCTCGCCCGAGGTGGCCGAGTACCCGGATCTCGGCCAGATCACCGCGCAGTCGCGGCTCCCGTCGCAGCGCGGCGAGCAGCTGTTCGTGATCCACACGCTGGAGGAGGGGGAATGAGCGAGCACGATGAGCCCGGAGGCACGGTGGTCGAGCTGATGCTCCGCGACCCGGAGATCGTCAGATGGCTCGAGGACTATCGTCCCGAGGCGCCGGAGCCCGAGGAGGACGACGAGCCGCCGCGCGCGGCGTAGCTCTCCCGCGACCGATGAGTTCGGTGTCGCGCAGCCGTCCTACGGGGTGCAACGATGTCGACAACCAGGAGGTGGATGCGATGCCGAAGACGGCGCTGCTGGTCGGAACGCGCAAGGGCCTGTTCATCCTCGAGAGCGGCGATCGCTCGGACTGGCGGCTGCGCGGCCCGTTGTGCGAGGGGTGGCCGGTCTACCACGCGGTGCAGGACCGCGACTCCGGAACGATCTACGCCGCCGCGGCGAGCGAGTGGCACGGCGCCGCCGTCTGGCGGAGCGCCGACCTCGGCGAGACGTGGCAGCTGTCGAGCGAGGGCATCGACTACGACGACGACGGGCCGAAGCTGTCGAAGGTCTCGAGCCTGACGGCGGCGCACGGGCGCGTGCTCGTCGGCGCCGAGGCCGTCGGCATCTTCGAGAGCACGGACGGCGGCGAGACGTTCTCCCTGCTCAGCACGCTCGACGGCGTCCCCGGCAGCGAGGGCTGGAACGACCCGGCCCAGCAGCCGCCCGGCCACCTCGGCATCTCGTGGACCATGCCGAGCCCCGACAATCCCGCCCACTTCTGGGCGATCGTGCAGGGCGTCGGCATCTTCGAGACGACCGACGGCGGCGCGTCGTGGACGCCGCGCAACAAGGGGCTGCGCCGTGACTGGCCGCCGCCGCCGAACGAGGAGATCGGCTTCTGCGTGCACAGCCTCCGCATGTCGCCGGTGGACACGAGCCGCTTCTTCCAGCAGAACCACGTCGGGATGCACCGCAGCGACGACGGTGGTCTCACGTGGACGGAGATCACCGAAGGCCTGCCGACGGAGTTCGGGTTCGCGAGCGCGGTCCATCCGCACGACCGCGACACCTTCTACGTGATCCCGCTCGACCCGGGCCACGGGCGCACGATGCCGGACGGCCACGCCGCCGTCTGGCGCACGCGGGACGCCGGCTCGAGCTGGGAGAAGCTCGACCGCGGTCTGCCGCACGAGGACGCGCACCTCGGCGTGCTCCGCAAGGGGATGTCGATCGACGCGGAGGACGTGCCCGGCGTCTACTTCGGCACGAGCACGGGCCAGGTGTTCGCGAGCGCCGACGAGGGCGAGAGCTGGAGCGAGATCGCGAGCTACCTGCCGGCGATCTCGTCGGTCGAGGTGGCGACGATCGGGTAGTGGCCGAGCTGCACCTTCCGGCGACGCTGCCGCCGCTGTTCGTCGAGCTGCCGCGCCGAGTCCAGGTGGACGCGGCGACGGTGGACGAGGCGATCGACCGGCTGGACGAGCGCTGGCCCGGCCTCCGCGACCGGCTGTGCCAGCCCGGCCCGGCGCTCCGCCCCCACATCAACGTCTACGTCGACAAGGAGCGCGGCGGCCTCGACACGCCGCTCGCGGCCGGCTCCCGCGTCGACGTGATCGCCGCGATCAGCGGCGGCTAGGGTAGCCCGCGAGGCTCCGCCTCGCTCGCTCGGAGGCGGAACTGCGCGACCGGGAGAGCGCGGTCTCCCGGTCGCTCCGTGCTGTTGTTGTTGGTCCGGCGTCTGGTTCGTCTTGGCTGCCTCGGCGCGGCCGCGCCTGGCCTGCGGCCGGGCGTGGCCGCTGGTTCGCGTCGTCGTAGCGTCGCCTGCGGCTCCCGCTGCGCCGACGCCTTTGCCGCGTGCTCCTTCGAGCGCCAGGGGCCGGACGCCAAGACTGGCGTCAGCCGGCTTGGCGGCCGGCCGGAGGAGCGCCCGAGCATCGTCAACCGGGAACAGCACGGAGCAGTTCCATTCCCAGCGAGCGAGGCGCAGCCTCGCGAGCTACGCATATGGCGACATCCGCAGCGAGCCGTGCTCGCAGACCGACGTCGGCGGCGTGATCGGGACGAGCGCGGTCCCGCCGCCGGGAGCGGTCACCTGCAGCCGGTGCGCGACCGGCTCGCACGGCTGCCCGGCCTGGCCCTCCCCCTGCCCGGGGACATCGGGTGAGAAGCGCGCGTCGGACTTCGCGGAGCCGCCCGGCTGGAGCACGATCTTCGCAGCCGTGCCCGTGCCGGGCTCCGCCGCCGTCACGTTCGTGGGAAGGGCGCCGCCGCCCGCGTCGAGCAGCTGCAGCTGCGGCAGCCCGCTGACGAAGCACGGCGAGCTCGACGTGTTCGTGACGGTCAGCGTGTAGCTGATCTGCCCGGCGCCGGGGCTGCCGGGGACGACGGCGAAGCTGCCGCCGAGGTCGCCGCCGGTGCACGCGGACGCGGACGCGGGAGGAGGAGCCGGCGCGGTCGTCGTGGTCGTGACCGTCCTCGTCACCGTCTGCGTGACGGTCACGGTCTTCCCGCCGCCGCAGCCTGCGAGCGCCGCGAGCGCGAGACTTGCGAGTCCGATCGAGAGCAGCCGCTGCACGCCGTGACCGACTGTAGCGCCCCCGGCCGGACGGGGCCGCGGGAATGGATCGTTTTACGACTGATCACCCTTCGTAGGTATGAGGATCGTAATGCGATGCGACGATCCACCTCTTGAACGGGTGCACGGCCGGGTTCCCGTCGGCAGGCACTGCGACCACGAACGGAAGGGTGCTCCATGCGGTTTTCCCTGGCAGCGAAGCTGCTCACGTCGATCGCCGTCCTCGCCGTCGCCGCGGGCATCGCGGGTCTCGGCACGTACGCGAGCTTCACCAGCTCGACGGCCGCCAAGGCGCAGAACCTCAGCTCGGGCACGGTCTCGCTCACGCTGGGCACCGCCGACCGGCTGACGGTGGCGGCGTCGAACCTCGTCCCGGGCGACACGATCGAGCGCGCCGTCGACCTCACGAACAACGGCTCCGCGGGCACGAGCAGCGTCGGCTCGATCACCGTCACGACGAGCCCGACGACCTCGTCGCTGCTCGACTCCGACGCGACGAACGGCCTCCAGATGCAGATCGACAACTGCTCCGTCGCCTGGACGGAGTCCGGGCCGCCGTACACGTACACGTGCGGCGGGACGCAGTCCGTCGCACTCGCGTCGACGCCGGTGATCGGCGCGAACGTCCCGCTCTCGAATATGAGCTCCGTCACCGCCGGCAACACCGACCACCTCCGCGTGAAGCTCTCGTTCCCGTCCGGAGCGACCAACTCGTTCCAGGGACTGAGCTCGGTGATCGACTACACGTTCACCGCCGAGCAGCGGGCCGCGGGCGCGCAGTAACCCGATCGGAGATGGCGAGCGCCGGCGGGATGAGCGAGAGAGCACGGGCGACGGCGTTGGGGGGCGCCCGTGCTCTCTTCCTGTGGGCGGCGCCGGGGCTGCTCGCGCTCGTCGCCTGCGCCGCCGCCAGAGGCGGCCTCTGGCTCGCGGCCCTCGTCCCCGCCGGCCTCGCACTCGCGTCGCACGCGCAGGTCGTCGCGCACGGTCTGCGCACCTGGAGCCGCGCGCTCGGCACCGCCGCGCTCGCGGGCGCATGCGCCGTGCTCCTGGCCCTCGGGGCCGGGCCCGCCCTCGGCCTCTATCGCACGGTCACCGTGCTGTCCGGCTCGATGCGGCCGACGTTCTCGCCCGGCGACGTGATTGTCGTCACGCCCGAGCGGGCACGGGACCTGCGGACGGGCCAGGTGATCAGCTACCGCATCCCCATCGACGGACGCCCGATCGAGACCCACCGCGTCGTCCGGATCCTCGCCCACGGCGACGAGCCCATCGTGCAGACGAAGGGCGACGCGAACAACGCGCTCGATCCCTGGCAGGCGAAGCTCCACGGCGGCACGCTCTGGCGCTACCGGCTGCGGATTCCACTCGTCGGCTATCCGATCCTCGCGCTTCGCATACCGCTGGTCCACTGGCTCCTCGTCGTGCTGCTGCCGGCGTGCCTCGCGCTGTTCGTCGTCGCGAACATCTGGCGTCCCCGGCCGCGACCGGTCGCACCGCGTGCGCGCACGGACCCATAGAGCCGGCCTGCTCGCGGGTGCGGCAACGGTGCTCGCAGCCGCCGCACCCGCGCTGGCCGGATGGTCCTCGTCGGTGGACGCCGGCTCGCTTGCGGTGTCGAGCGCGACGCTCGCTGCACCCACCGGCGTCGCAGCCGCGCAGGGCGCCTGCACGCCGAGACAGCGGACGTCGCTGACGGTCGTCGTCACCTGGGCGGCGACGTCGTCGCCGGGCGCGACCGGCTACACCGTCCTCCGCGGCACCCGTGCGACGGGGCCGTTCACGGCTGAGGGCACCGTCTCGGGCATCGGCACAACCTCGTGGACCGACGCAACCGGCCAGCTCCGCTTCACGACGACGTACTACTACGTGGTCGAATCGACGGTGCAGTCGTGGACGAGCCCGAACTCGGCGACCGCGAGCGTCACCACACCCGCGTCGAGGACGTGTGCCTGATCCGCGGATTTGACGCGGCACGCCGCAGTGCCTACTCTGCATGCCGACATGTTGTGCCGGGACGTGGATAGGAAGAGCGCCGTTCCGGGCGGACGTTAGGTCCGCCCGCCGCCTCGCGCGCGCTCTCTCTCACTTTCCCGTTCTCTTCGCGTTCCAAGGAGCACCATGTCGATCTTCGCAGCACCCACATCGTTCACGTCCGGCGCCCGCCGCGGCTCGCCCGCCGTCGAGGTGCGCGACCTGCGCAAGGACTTCCTGCGCCGCGACAGGCGCAACGGCCGGCTCGCACGGAGGCGGCGCTGGCCGGCACTCCAGGGCGTCACGTTCGAGATCGCGCGCGGCGAGTGCGTCGCCATCCTCGGCCAGAACGGCTCGGGGAAGTCGACGCTGGTCCGGCTGCTCTCGACGCTGCTGATCCACGACGGCGGCGAGGCGCGCATCTTCGGCCACGACGCGTTCCGCGAGTCGCGGGCGATCCGCCGGCTCGTGAACCGCGTCTCCGTCGAGGCGAGCTTCTTCAAGAAGATGTCCGCGGCCGAGAACCTCTCGTACGCGGCGCGCTTCTACGGGATGACGCCGAGGCAGACGCGCGACCGGATCCCGGAGATCCTGGAGCGGGTCGGCTTCCCCGCGGACCGGCGGAACGAGGCGATGGAGCACCTGTCGCGCGGGATGCAGCAGAAGGTCGCGCTCGCGCGGGCGCTGCTGACCTCGCCCGTGCTCCTGCTCCTCGACGAGCCGACGACGGGCCTCGACCCGCGCTCGAAGCTCGAGGTGCAGGAGTTCGTCCGCGAGGTCCGCGCCGAGCACGACGCGACCATCCTCCTCTGCACCCACGACATGGCCGAGGCGGAGGCGCTCGCCGACCGGGTCGGGATCCTCGACCGGGGCGAGCTCCTGTTCCTGGAGCCGGTCGAGGACGTGAAGCGCCGCTACGGCGTCGCCACGCTCGAGGAGGCGTTCTTCGCGGCCACCGGACGGTCGTTCGAGGAAGAGCACGAGGACGACGGCGAGAGGGGGGTGTTCGCATGACGGCTGCGCCCGAGACGCTGCGCCGCGAGCTGGTCGGCCTGGCCGGCATCGTCGAGCGCAACGTCTACCTCACGAAGCGCTACTTCCTCTGGGACGTCGCGTTCATGGTGTGGACGATCGCGAACACGCTCACGATCGTGTTCATCGCGCGTGCGGCGGGGCTCCCGCCGCCCAAGGAGAATCAGCTCGCCACCGCGCTGCTCGTCGGTGCGGTGATCTGGGCGTTCCTCGGGATCATCTTCGAGTTCATGACGGAGACGGTCGCGTGGGAGCGGTGGGAAGGAACGATCGAGTACACGTTCATGGCGCCGCTGTCGCGCTCGATGCACCTCGGCGGCATGGGCGCGTACGCGGTCCTCTACGGGCTGATCAGGGCGACGATCCTGTTCTTCGTCGTCGCGGCGTTCATCGGCATCCATCTGCCCGACGCGAACTTCGCGGCTGCGCTCGCGCTGCTCGCGATCGCGTCCGTGTCGTTCATCGGCGTCGGGATGATGACGTCGGTGCTGCCGCTGATCTCGCCGGAGAAGGGCGCGCAGCTCGGCTTCGTCGCGCAGGGTTTGATGCTCGTCGTCTCCGGCGTCTACTACCCGGTCTCGGTGATGCCCGGGTGGATGCAGGCGATCTCGAAGATCTCGCCTGCGACGTACGCGATCCGCGGCTGCCGGGCGTCGATCATCGACGGCGCGCCGCTGCTCTGGTCGAACGTCTGGCCGCTGCTCGTGATCGCGGTGGTGTCGATCCCGCTCGGCCTCGCCATCTTCCGCCGCGGCGAGCGGTACGCGAAGAAGCACGGCAAGCTGAAGCGGTCCGGCTAGATGAGCCGCTCGAGACAGGCACGAAGGCCGGCGCGCCAATGCGGGAGCACGGGCGCGCCGGGCCGCTCGCTCCGCAGCACCGAATAGGCGGGACGCGGGGCCGGGCGGCCGAGCTCCGCGGTCGTGATCCGGCGGACGCGGCAGGCGAGGCCCGCTTCCTCGAAGATCGCCTCCGCGAGCTCGGCCCACGTGCAGTCGCCGTCCGCGGCGAGGTGCCAGACGCCGTACGGCGCCCCCGCGTCGACGAGCTCCCGGGTCGCCGCCGCGAGATGGCCGACGAAGGTCGGGCAGCCGCGCTGGTCGTCCACGACCGCGACCTCGTCCCGCTCGGCGCCGAGCCGCAGCATCGTCCGGACGAAGTTGCGGCTCGTCCAGCCGAACAGCCACGAGCTGCGGACGATCCACGCGTCCTCGCCCGCGGCCGCCTCGCCGTGCAGCTTCGTCCGTCCGTACGCCGACTGCGGGTTCGGCGGATCCGACTCGACGTACGGCTCCCGCTTGCGCCCGTCGAAGACGTAGTCGGTCGAGAAGACGACGAGCGGCGCGCCGAGCTCGGCCGCGTGCTGCGTGCCGCCGACGTTCACCGCCGCGGCGTCCTGCGGATCCGCTTCCGCTCCGTCGACGTCGGTCCACGCGGCCGCGTGCAGCACGAGGTCGACCGGCCCGAGCGGCGGCGGCGGCGCCGTCACGTCCCAGTCCGTGCGCGTCAGCCCGCGCGCGCCCGGGAACGCCTCGAGCAGCGCCGCGCCGAGCTGACCGCCTGCGCCGGTTACGACGACGCGTCGCGTGCCGAGAGTACCGGCGATGTCGTGCTCCACAGATCGCGGACGCGCTCGTCGTTCCACGGGACGCCGTGCTCGTCTGGGTCGGTCGGGTCGTACTCCTCGGTGACGAGGTAGGCGAACAGGCAGTCCGTCAGCGCCTCGTAGCCGTGCGCGTGGATCCCCGGCACGTACAGCGCAACGGGATTGTCGTCGCCGATGTCCTCCGTGAACACCTCGCCCGTCCCGCGGTCGAGAACGACGACGCGCACCATCCCCGACAGGCAGACGAACAGGTCGTCCTGCCCGCGCTCGTGGTAGTGGAGCCCGCGGATCACGCCCCGGCGGGAGCGCGAGAGGTTCGCCTGCCGGATCGGCTTCGGCAGCGCACTCGCGCGAATGAGCTCCGCGAACCAGCCGCGCTCGTCCTCGTGGAGCGTGAGCGGGAACCGCGTGACGATCATCGGCCCGCCCGCGCGGCGCGGACGAAGTCGTTCACCGCGTAGTACGCGTCGATCGACTCGCCGGCGTCGCCCCAGAA
>DATKNT010000016.1:0-8350 GCA_035541175.1 Gaiellaceae bacterium | reverse complement strand
GACGTCGGCACGCCGCTCGCGCGCATCGGCGGCGCGGCCGCCGCCGCGCCCGGGCCTGCACCCGAGGCGCCCGCGCCCGTCGCAGCCGAGCCCGAGCCCGCCGCCGCGGTGCCCGAGCCTCCCGCGCCGACGCCTGCGCCTGTCGCCGAGCCGTCCGGGAACGGGAAGTTCGTCTCGCCGGTCGTCGCGCGGATCGCAGCCGAGCACGGAGTCGATCCGGCGGAGGTCGGCGGCACCGGCCGCGGCGGCCGTGTGACGAAGCAGGACATACTCGCGTACCTCGCGGCACCTCCACCGTCAGCGGCTGCGCCGCAGACCACGGCGCCGGAGGCGCCGAAAGTCGAAGAGCCGCCGGCCCCGGCCGTGGCGCCTGCTCCCGCGGCGCCGCAGGCGCCCTCTCCGCCTTCGCCTCCTAGTCCGCAGCCGCAGACTGCGGACCAGCCGCAGGCCGAGGGCGAGACGATCGAGCCGGTCACCGCGATGCGCCGGGGCATCGCCGACCACATGCGCCGCTCCCTCGACACGTCGGCGCACGTGACGAGCGCGATCGAGGTCGACATGTCCAGGGTCGTCGCCGCGCGCGAGGTGCTGAAGCAGGAGTACCAGGAGGCGTACGGCGTCAACCCGACCTACCTCGCGTTCATCGCGCGCGCCACCGTCGAGACGCTGCGCGACTACCCGTACGTCAACGGCGAGCTGCGCGGCGAGTCGATCGTCACCCGCAACTTCGTCAACCTCGGCATCGCCGTCGAGCTGGCCGACGGCAAGGGCCTGATCGTCCCGGTCATCCGCAACGCGGAGACGATGAACCTGCTCGGGCTCGCGAAGGCGATCGCGACGATCGCCCGGAAGGCGCGCGAGAAGCAACTGCTCCCCGACGACGTCCAGGGCGGCACGTTCACGATCACGAATCCCGGCGGCTACGGCACCTTCCACGGCACGCCGGTGATCAGCCAGCCGCAGGCCGGCATCCTCGGCACGTACGCGCTCGTGAAGCGGCCGTGGGTCGTCGAGGACGAGCTCGGGAACGACGTGATCGCGATCCGGCCGATCATGAACGTCACGCTGACGTACGACCACCGGCTCGTCGACGGGGCATACGCGGGCAGGTTCCTCCGCGACCTCCGCGCCCGGCTCGAGAGCTGGGAGGGCGAGGGGGGCTAGCGAGGGCTAGGCGGCGACCGCCGCGAGGACGCCGTCGAGCGGCCGGAGCACGTCGGCCTCCTCGAGCGCCTCGATCAGCAGCGGCGGATAGCGGGAGTTGCGCCGGTCGGCGGCGTGCAGCCACCGGCGGAGCTGCGCCTCCACGGGACGGCCGCGCCATGCGGGCTGGTTCTGGAAGGTGCGGAAGGTCTCCAGGTCGCCTTCGTGCGCCAGCACCTCCTCCACGCGCGCCGCTCCGAGCCCGCGGATCAGCTCGTCCTCGAGGTTCTCGACGCAGACGAAGAAGCCGAGGCGCTCCATGCCGGCCCGGTCGAGACCGGCGCCGAGGCCGGTGCGCTCGAGCGCCCGCCGGAAGTCCGGTTCCTCGGCGGCATCGCAGAGGCCGGCGAGCCGACGCCCGCCCGCGGAGACGAGCTCGTCGAGGACGCGTCCGATCGCCTGCGCGCCGCCGATCGGGACGATCTCGACACCGTCGCCGGCGAGATCGAGCCCGCGGCGCGCCGCGAGCGCCTCGAGCGCGATCCGGTCGCTGATCCCTTCGACGAGCACGACGGCGCGAGGCCCCTCACCCATGCCGGCCATTGTTCCAGCGCAACGCGCTCTACACGAACAGCTCGAGCGACCGGACGTAGCCGAGGGCGGCGGCGATGTCCTCGGCGATCATCCGCCGCTTGCTCTTCTCGATCAGGAACGCCGGCCCCGCCTGGACGTACGACGGGAAGACCCTCATGCCGCGGAAGCGGTAGTCGCCGCCGCGGAGCGTGTACGTCGAGCCGCTCGGGACGACCCGCGGCTCGCCGGCGCGGTGCGCGATCGCGTTGACCGCCTTGATCGCGGTGTCGCCCATGAGCATCAGCGCCCGCGCGAGCGGGAAGAGCCCGAGCTCGGCCTCGAGCAGCACCGAGCAGGCGCGGATCGTCGTCGCCGAGATCCCGTAACCCGCCTTGCCGCACTTGACCGCCGTCGTCAGGTAGACGCCGAGGTCGAGGACGTCCTCGAGCGACGAGACGTCCTCGCCGGCGTCGCGGAACGCCTCGACGGTCGTCCGCGCGTACAGCGCGTTCGGGCCGGCGTCGAACCAGTCGGCGGGATCGGGCGGCGGCGCCTCGGCAACCATCACGATCGTCACCATGTCGGGATCGGCGACCGCGCCGGGCACCGTGTAGCGGTCGTGCTCGACGTCGAGGCACGAGAAGCTCTCGCAGCGAACGAGATCGCTCACGTGCACGGCCTCAGCGTCGCCCCGCAGGGCCGTCCGCCCCATCGGTGCTTCCACCGATGGCTAGGCTTGACGGCGTGACGCGCGGCGCCTACCTGCTGCAGCTCGGGACGGTGCCCTACCGCGAAGCGTGGGCCCTCCAGCGCTCGCTGGCGGGCGCGGTGTCGCAGGGCGCGATCCCGGAGACGGTGCTGCTGCTCGAGCACCCGCCGGTGGTGACGCTCGGCCGCCGCACCGACGAGAGCGCAGAGCTCCACCTCCCGGAGGGCGCCGGCGTCGAGATCGTCGAGACCGACCGCGGCGGCAAGTCGACGTTCCACGGGCCGGGGCAGCTTGTCTGCTATCCGATCCTCGACCTGAAGCTGCACGGACACGACGTGAAGCGGTACGTCCGCGACCTCGAGGAGGCGCTGGCCCGAACGGTTGCGCCGTTCGGACTAGAAGGCGAACGGCTTGAAGGGTTGACCGGGCTCTGGCTGACGCGCCCGCCGCGGAAGATCGCCTCGATCGGCGTCCACGTCTCCCGGTGGGTGACGACGCACGGCTACGCGCTCAACGTCGACCTCGATCCCGCGCCGTTCACCGACTGGATCACGGCGTGCGGGCTCAAGGACACGATGTTCACGACGATCGCGCGCGAGGTGGGGCGTCCGGTGACGGTCGACGAGGTGCGGCCGCACGCGGTCGCCGCCCTGTCGGAGGTCTTCGAGCTCGAGTTCGAGGAGCTGCCCGCGGACGCGGGCGTCGGCCTCTGGGCCCAGCCGGTGCACACCCGGCTGAGCGCAGGCTAGCCGGCCGGGTCCTCGACGACGCGCAGCCTGCGTCGCGGGCGGCCGGCCGTCGCGCGGAGGCCGTCGAGGATCACGTCGGGATGACGCACCCCCGCCGGCACGAGCTCGAGCACGTCGCGCGGGCCGACGTCGCGGCGCAGCGCCCCCGCGCGCTGCGCGCGCCAGACGAGCCGGCCGACGGCAACCTCCATCGCCTCGATCTCCTCGCCGTGCGCCGGCTTCTCGAAGGCCTCGACGAGGGCGCGGTTCCGCGCGTACATCTCGACGGCCCGCCGGAAGAACGCCTCGAACGCGGCGCCCGCGTCCGGCTCCGCGAGCGCCGATTCGGCCGCGTCCGCCAGTTCGCCCACGAGTCCGCGGATGACCGCCTCGACGAGCGCCTCCTTCGTCGGGAAGCGGCGGAACACGGTGCCGTGGCCGACACCGGCACGCCGGGCGATCTCGTCGACGCTGGCGTCGACGCCGCGCTCGGCGAAGCACTCCGCCGCCGCGGTCAGCACGAGGTCGCGATTCCGCTGGGCGTCGGCGCGGAGCGTCACGTGATCGACACCGTCGCCGCCTCCGCCTCGATCCGCGCGACGTCGCGGCGCCGGAGCAGAGCGACGAAGGCGACGAGGGCTGCGACGACGAAGAGCGCGCCGCCCGCGAACGCGACGTGGAACCCCTGGACGAGCGCGTCGTGCGGCGAGACGCCGGTCAGGCTCGCCGTCTTGCTCGCGGCGAGCGACGAGAGGATCGCGAGCCCCAGCGCGCCGCCGATCTGCTGCGACGTGTTGAAGATCCCCGAGGCGAGCCCCTGGTCCTCGTTCTCGAGCCCCGTCGTGGCGACGAGCGTCAGCGGCACGAACACCGCGCCGAGGCCGAGCGCAGTGAGCACGAGCGCCGGCAGCACGTCGGCCGCATAGGAGCCGTCGACCGAGATCCGCGTGAGCAGCGCCATGCCTGCGATCGTGACGAGCATGCCGCCGATCGCGACGGGCCGGACGCCGACCTTCGGCGCGAACTTCGACGCGAACCCGGCGGAGACCATGATCCCCGCGGTGAACGGGAGGAACGCGAGACCCGCCTTCAACGGGCCGTAGCCCAGCACGCGCTGGATGTACAGCGTGTTGAAGAAGAACATCGCGAACAGCCCCGAGCCGACGAGGAACATCGAGACGTTCGCCGCGCGGAGCGAGCGCACGCGGAAGATCGAGAGCCGCACGAGCGGCGCCTTCGAGCGCTGCTCGATCAGCACGAACGCCAGGTGGAGCACCGCCGCGAGGACGAACAGCCCGATCGTCCGGGCTGACCCCCAGCCGTGCTCCTGCGCCTGCACGATCGCGTAGACGAGCGTCATCAGCCCGGCGGTGATCGACACGGCGCCGGCGACGTCGAAGCTGCGGTGCGCGTGCTCGTCCTTCGACTCCGGCACGTAGCGAAGCGAGAGGACGAACACCGCGATGCCGACGGGGACGTTGATGAAGAAGATCCACGGCCATGAGATGAGCTGGGTCAGCGCGCCGCCGACGATCAGCCCGACGGCGCTGCCGCCGATGGCGATCGCCGCCCAGACGCCGAGCGCCTTCGCGCGCTCCGCCCCCTCCTCGAACGTCGTCGTGATGATCGCGAGCGCCGCCGGCGAGATGAACGCCGCGCCGAGCCCCTGGAGCGCGCGCGAGCCGATCAGCATCCCGGAGCTGGTCGCGAGCCCGTCGAGCAGCGACGCCGTCGTGAAGACGACGAGGCCGAAGAGGAACAGGCGCTTGCGCCCGAGCAGGTCGCCGGCGCGCCCGCCGAGCAGCAGGAAGCCGCCGAAGACGAGCGTGTACGCGTTGACGATCCACTGGAGGTTCGCCTCGGACAGGCCCAGGTCCTTCTGGATCGAGGGGAGCGCGACGTTCACGACCGTCGCGTCGAGCACGACCATGAACTGGGCGAAGCAGATGAGGACGAGGATCAGCCAGGGGTTCGTCGAGTGACGGCTCATGCGACTCCTTCGAGTAAGCGGACTGCGTAGTCCGTTTCAGGGTAGCGGCGGAAGGGCGTCCGACGCAACGTAGACTGGAACGAGGCCATGAGCTCATCGCTTCCCGTCGCCGAGCGGCCGCGCCGCCCCGAGTGGATGAAGGTGCGGGCGCCGTCCCGGGACGGCCGCTACTTCGACGTCCAGAAGCTCGTCCACGGCCTCTCGCTCCACACGATCTGCGAGGAGGCCCGCTGCCCGAACATCTCCGAGTGCTGGGGCCGCGGCACCGCCACCTTCCAGATCCTCGGCGAGACGTGCACCCGCGCCTGCCGCTACTGCTACGTCCACTCGGGCAAGCCGGAGGCGCCGCCCGACCCGCTCGAGCCGCTCCGCGTCGCGCAGGCGGCGGCGCAGATGGAGCTGAAGCACGTCGTCGTCACCTCGGTCGACCGGGACGACGTCCCCGACCGCGGCGCCGGCCACTACGCGGCGACGATCCGCGCGCTGAAGGCGAAGCTGCCGGAGGCGTCGGTCGAGGTGCTGACGCCCGACTTCCTCGGCGTCGAGGAGGAAGCGCTGCGGACGGTGCTCGCCGCGCGGCCCGACGTGTTCAACCACAACATCGAGACCGTCCGGCGCCTGCACGCGCGCATGCGCGGCGCGAAGGCGAGCTACGACAGGGCGCTGTGGCTGCTCGCGCGCGCGAAGGAGCTCGCCGCCTATGCAGAGCCCGCTTACCCCTTGCTGACGAAGTCCGGGATCATCGTCGGACTCGGCGAAAGGAACGACGAGGTGGTCGAGACGATGCGCGACCTGCGCGCGCACGGAGTCGACGTCGTCACGATCGGCCAGTACCTCCAGCCGAGCTCGAAGCACGCGCCGATCGACCGCTGGGTCCATCCCGACGAGTTCCGCCGGCTGCGCGAGCAGGGCGAGGCGCTCGGCTTCGGCTCCGTCTTCGCCGGCCCGCTCGTCCGCTCGAGCTACCGCGCCGACGAGCAACGGCATGCGGCCGCAACGGGCCGCGGTGCCGTCTCCTACTGACGCCGGCTCGCCGCGGCCTGCGCGACGAGCTCCCTGATCTCGGGCTCCTCGGCCGACTCGAAGCGGGCGACGAGCTCGTCGTAGGCGGCGGCGGCCTCCGCGTCGCGGCCGAGCTCGGACAGCGCCGCGCCCTTGTCGAGCAGCGCGTGCGCCACGAACATGCGCAGCGCTCGGTCGTCGGACTCGGCGTAGGCGAGCACCTCGTCGTACGCCGCGAGGGCCGCCTCGGGACGGTCGAGCGCGCGGAGCGCGAGGCCCTTCTTCAGCAACGCCTTCCCGGCCGTCCGGCGGATCGGGAGGATCGCGGCCGACGCGTCGCCGAGCCGCTCGAGGACGTCGTCGAGGGCGTCCACCGCCTCCTCGTACCGGCCGTCGACGCCGAGCAGGCAGCCGCGCCAGAGCAGCGCGTCGGCGAGCGCCCGCTCCAGCTGCGGCTCGCGCGTCCGCCTCAGGCGCTCGATCACGGCGCCGGTGACGTCGAAGGCCTCGTCGAGCCGGCGCTGCTCCATCAGCGTGAAGGACGCCGCGTGGAGCGCGCGCGTCATGTTCACGAGCAGCTCGACGTCCGTGGCATCGTCGAGCCGCTCCACGAGCTCGGCGGCGATCTCGGGGATCTCCTCCGTCCGGTGCAGGTCGCGAAGGACGAACGCTGCGTTGACGAGACCGCCGGCCACGCGCAGGCGGATGGCGGGATCCGCGGAATCGCCGAAGCGGGCGACGAGGTCGTCGCAGGCCGCCAGCGCCTCCTCCGAACGGTGGAGATCGACGAGCACGCAGCTCCGGTGGAAGAGCGTCCGTGCGACCTCTCGCTGCAGCTGGCGGTCGGCGGCGGCGCCGAAGCGCACGTCCACGCTGGCCCAGACGGCGAGTGCCTCGTCGCGGCGGCCCAGCCGCTGGAGCGTCAGCCCCTTCCAGAGGAGCGCCTCGGCGAGGATGCGCTCGAGCCGCAGCTCGTCCGTCCAGCCGAGGCGGGCGAGCAGCTCGTCGAAGACGGCGACGCAGCGGTCGAACTCCCCCATCGAGCCGTGGTCGGATGCGGTGTGGAGGATCGCGGTGGCGACGTGCCAGACGAGCTCGGGCTCGGTTGCCCCGGCGAAGCGGGCGACGAGAGCGTCGTAGGCGGCGATCGAGTCCGTGAAGCGGCCGAGCCGCGCGAGCGCGTCGCCCTTCTCGAGCAGCGCGCGGGCGACCTGCTCCGGGTCGAGTGGCTCGCCGCGCCTGGAGAGGAGGCCGTCGCACCGCGTGATCGCCTCCTCGAGCGCCGCTCGCTCGGGGGACATGGGCCGCTCCATGCTCCCTCCTCATCGGCCGCCCGCCTCGGCGGCTGAACGACCCCCACCCGTTCGAGCGAGTACGGCTAGTAGCGGATACCCGTGTCGATCACGAAGGACCGACGGGCGACGACGCCGGTGCGGACGACGACGGCCACCGGCGACAGCCGCTCGATCCGCGACAGCCCGGCGGCCCGGACCGCGTAGACGCCGGGAGAGAGCAGGACGCGGTACTTCCCGGTCGGCCCCGTCACGACCGAGGTCGCAGGCGCGCCCGGCCGCGCGAAGGTGAGGGTCACGCCGGCCGCCGGCTCCGAGCACGGCTTCCCGACCATGCAGACCGGCATCGTCGGCGCCCTCGTCACCGTTCCGTAGAGCCCCGCGGCGAGCGCGGCGAGGAGAACGGCCATGGACGCAGGATAGGCGACGGGCATACTCGGCTCCATGTCCCAGACGGAGATCGCCCTCGACGGCCGGGTCGTCACCGGCACGGGATTCCTTCCCGGCGAGCGGGTCACCGTCATCGCCGGCGGCGTGTCGAGGGAGGCGACGGCGGGACCGGACGGCGCCTTCCGGCTCGAGCTGGCGACGCCGCGCACCGTTCTCTGGATCAGGGCCGACGGCGACCGCGGCAGCAGCGCGACCCTCGCCGTCCCGCTGGCGAAACGTCTCTCCTAGCGGAAGGGCCGCCCGGAGGCGGCCCTTCCGCGATTCGGTGGAGCCGGCGGCTAGTGCTGGAACGAGTTGCCCAGCGGGATCAGCTGCGCCTCCTCACGGCTCTTGTTCTCGTGGCTGACGACCATCCAGCCGAGCGCCGGCGTGGCCGTCTGCGACGCCGGGTTGACCGTCAGCGGCTCCGTGGCCGACGTGTTCGGCGCCACAACGTCGTACATGCCGTTGTTCACGGCCGGCG
>DATKNT010000015.1:0-12416 GCA_035541175.1 Gaiellaceae bacterium | reverse complement strand
GCGCCGTCCGTGGTGGCCCAGGGGCCATCCCGGACGGCGGGGTTCGGCCTTCGGGTAGAGCAGGCCCCGCTCTACCCTCCGGCCCTTGCCGCATGAGCTTCGAGCGATGAAGGGCGGAGGCGGACCAGCGGCTCGGGATGGCCGGCAGGCCACCACGGGCCGCGCAGACGTGCGAAACCGCCCGGACCGGCCCTGGGTGCACCGCGAGCCTGCCGCGCGGAGGCCGGACCGCACTCCGGCCGCAGCGCCCACCACCACCCGCCACCAGTGCCGAGGAAGGGGGCCCGCGGGGGAAACCCGTTTCCCCGCGTTCCTACCAGGTCTTGGTGCGCGTCTGCTTCGGCGGTCGTGCGACCTTGACTCTCGCGTCCACCGAGACGCAGCGGTCCGAGAGCGCGAGCACCGGGTTGAGGTCGAGCTCGGCGACCTCCGGGACGTCCTCGGCGAGCTTCGAGAGGCGCACCAGGAGGTCGACGAGGGCGTCCTCGTCGGCCGGCGGCGTGCCGCGGAAGCCGGCGACGAGGCGGCCCGCCTTGTCGGCGCGGACGAGCTCCTTCGCGTCCCGGTCGGTGAGCGGGGCGAGCCGGAACTGCGCCTGGCCGATCAGCTCGGCGAGGACGCCGCCGGGCCCGAACGCGACGAGCGGGCCGAACACCGGGTCCTGGACGCAGCCGGCCAGCAGCTCGGCTCCGCCCGTGATCATCGGCTGGACGAGCACCGGCGTGCCGATCCGCGCGACCGCCGCGCGCACCTCGTCGGCGTCGGCGAGGTTCAGGGCGACCCCGCCGGACTCCGTCTTGTGGGCACCGGCCGCGGCGCTCTTGACGACGACCGGGAAGCCGAGCTCCGTCGCCGCGGCGACCGCCTCGTCCGCCGAGCCGACGACGCGCTCCGGCACGACCGGGATCCCGTACGCCTCGAGCATGCGACGCGCCTGGGCCGGGTTGAGCCACGCCTCGTCGCCGGCGCCGAGCGCCTCGGCGACGACGGCCTCCGCCGCGACGTGGTCGACGTCGAGCTCCGGGATCGTCCCGGCCTGACGGCGCAGCCAGGCGCCGCGCTCGGCGGCGCGCGCGAGCGCGCGCACGGCTGCCTCGGGATAGGAGAACGACGGCACGGGGGCGACGCTGCGCAGCGACGCGGGCGCGCCCTTCGCGCTCATGAACGCGCAGAGCACCGTCTTGTCGCCGGCCTCGGCGGCGGCGGCGCTGATGGCAGCGCCGACCTCGTCCTCGTCGATGCCCACGGTCGGCACGAACAGCGCGATCGCCGCGTCGATCCCGGGATCGGCGAGCACGATCGGGAGAACCGTCCGGAAGCTCTTCGCGTTCGCCGAGCCGAGCATGTCGACCGGGTTCGCGGTGCTGCCCTCGGGCGGCATCACCTCCGCGAGCGCCGCGCGCGTCGCCTCGCTGGGGGTCGGCAGCTCGAGGCCGGCGGCCTCAGCCGCGTCGGCAGCGAGGATGCCGAGCCCGCCCGCGTTCGTCAGCAGCGCGACGCGCTTGCCGCGCGGGACGGGCTGCGCCGCGAGCAGCGACGCCACCTCGATCAGCTCGTCGAGCGTCCGCGTCCGGATCACGCCCGCTTGGCGGAACAGCGCGTCGACGGCGGTGTCGGAGCCGGCGAGCGCGGCGGTGTGCGAGCTCGCCGCCTTGATCCCTGCGCGCGTCGTCCCGCCCTTCACCGCGAGGATCGGCTTCGTCCGCGCGACGCGCCGCGCGATGCGCGCGAACGCCCTCGGGTTGCCGAACGACTCGAGGTAGAGCATGACGATGTCCGTCGTCGGGTCGTCCTCCCACCACTCGAGCAGGTCGTTCGAGGAGACGTCCGCCTTGTTGCCGATCGACATGAACGCGGACAGGCCGAGCCCGCTCGCCTCGGCCCGCTCGAGCACGGCGAGCCCGAGCGCGCCGCTCTGCGACGAGAAGCCGATGTTCCCCGTCGGGAACGCGCGCGGCGCGAAGGTCGCGTTGAGGTTGACCGCGGCGGACGCGATCCCGAGGCAGTTCGGCCCGACGAGGCGCGCGCCGTGCTCGCGGATGAGTGCGAGCAGCTGCTCCTGGCGGATCCGGCCCTCGGCGCCGATCTCGGCGAAGCCCGCGGAGATGACGCAGACGGCGCGCACGCCGGCCTCCAGCGCCTCCTGCACGGCGGCGTTGACGTGCTCGCCGGGAAGGCAGACGACGGCGAGCTCGACCTGGTCGGGGATGTCGCCGACCCTCGTGTAGCCGTGCACGCCGGCGACCGGGTCGCCGCCGCGGTTCACCGGGTATGCCGAGCCGGCGAAGTCTGCGGCGAGGACGTTACGGAACAGCTCGCCGCCGATCGAGCCGCGCCGCGGTGACGCGCCGATCACGGCGACCGACGCCGGCTGGAAGAAGCCCTTGAGCGAGGCGGTGACGGCGATGTGGTTCCGGGCGGCCACCTGCTCGCGATAGCGCTCCGTCGGCGCGATCGGGAAGCGGACCTCGACCTCGCCGCCGTCGAGCTCGCGCACCATGTCGAAGCCGGCGTCGCGGAAGACGACGAGCATGTTGCGGTTCTCCGGGAGCACCTCGGCCACGAACTCCTCGATCCCGACCTCGGCCGCGGTTGCGACGAGCCGCTCCAGCATCCGCGTTGCGATGCCGCGGCCCTGCCACTCGTCCTCGACGGTGAAGGCGACCTCGGCGGCGCGGCGGTCGCGCAGGCGCGCGTAGTTCGAGAGGGCGACGACGCGCCCTTCGAAGCAGCCGATCAGCGCGCCGCGCTCGTCCCAGTCGGGGTCGAGGAACGGCGTCACGAGTTTCGGCCCGATCTGCGGGAAGCCGTGGAACCGCAGGTAGAGGCTTCGGTCGGAGAGCCGCGACATGAAGTCGAGCAGGGCGTCGGCGTCGGACGAGAGCGGCGGCCGGAGCCGCAGCGTCGTGCCGTCGCGGAGAATGACGTCTTCCGGTTCGTGGGCGAGTGCGCTCATCCTGTCCTCCGCCAGTAGTAGCCCTCGAGTGCGAGCTGCGGGACGCCGTCGAGCAGAGGGCCCCACTGCGCGAACGCGGCGCTCCGGCCGCGCTCGTCGAGGAGGTCCGTCACGTCCTGGTCGGCGGCGTCGCTCTCGAAGAGAAAGATTGCATGATCGTCGGTGATGTAGACCGCGTGGCGCGTAAATCCGTGCGCTCCGGGGTCGAAGGGAGGCCCGTGGCGGACGAGCTCGGCCGCCTCCTCGGCGGTGCCCTGCCTCAGCTTCGCTACGACTGCAACGCGTTCCACGGAGACCTCCCTGCGGGGCACCACTCCGGGAGGCGGCCCCGGCGGGCCGCCTCCCGGCCACGGGGGGAGTTGCCTCGCGCCCGGGCGGGCTCGACCGGGCCGGAGGGGGAAGCCGGCTCGCGGTCGGCCCGAGCCTGTCGCGGTCCGGCGCGGATCAGCGACTCCTCCCGTGGTTGTGGTCCTGCACCCGGATGGTGGCCGCGCGGCCGGGAGACGGCATCGTGGCTGCCGCGGAAGGGGCCAGCGGCTTTCCCGCACTAGGCTCTGCTCGATGGACGAGCGGGAGAAGCCGCTGCGGCGGAGCGACCTCGACCCGGATCCGCTGCGGCAGTTCGAGCGGTGGTTCGGGGAGGCGGAGGGGTTGATGCGCGCGCCGGAGGCCATGGCGCTCGCGACCGCGTCCGCGGACGGCGCGCCGTCGGTGCGGATGGTGCTGCTGAAGCGCGCCGACGAGTCCGGGCTCGTCTTCCACACGCACTCCACGAGCCGCAAGGGCCGGGAGCTGGAGGAGAACCCGCGCGCCGCGCTGCTCTTCCACTGGGACCTGCTCGGCCGCCAGGTGCGCGTCGAGGGGCCCGTGGCGCGGGTCGCGCCGGGCGAGTCGGACGCGTACTTCGAGACGCGGCCGCGCGGCGCGCAGATCGGCGCGCACGCCTCGGAGCAGAGCGCCGTCGTCGCCGGCCGGGACGAGCTGGAGGAGCGCGTCGACGAGCTCGAGCGGCAGTTCGAGGGGGTCGAGGTGCCGCGGCCGGAGTGGTGGGGCGGCTACCGCGTCGTCCCGGAGACGTGGGAGTTCTGGCAGCACCGCGACAGCCGGCTCCACGACCGGTTCCGCTACCGCCGCGCCGCCGCAGGCGGCTGGATCGTCGAGCGGCTCGCGCCCTAGCGCCTGCGCTTCTCGAGGCTCCGCTCGAGCCTGCCGAGGCGGTCGTCCCAGCGGGCGCCGACCAGGACCATCCACGCGACCGCGTCCTCGAGCGGCTCCGGCGTGACGGTGTAGCGCGTCTCGCGGCCGGCTCGCGTCGCCCGGAGGAGGCCCGCGTCCGCGAGGGCGGAGAGCTGCTTCGCCACCGCCTGCCGGGTCACCGGGAGCTCGGCCGCCAGCTCGGTCGCCGTCGCCGTCCCGCGGGCGGCGACCGCCTCGACGAGCGAGCGCCGGCCGGGGTCGCCGAGCGCGGCGAAGACGCCGTCTACGCGACGGCCGCGCACGCCTGCGCGCGCAGCTCGAGCGCGACGCCGAACGCCGGCGAGCTCTCGACGACGTGGAGGACCGTGCCGCCGTCGACCTCCTCCAGCTCGAGCACGACCTCGCCGCCGTCGTCCCAGTCGAGGACGAGGCGCTCGCCCGGCTCGGCCTCGCGCACGGTGGCGCGCTGCTCCTCGCCGTCGCCCCAGCGGAAGACGCCGCTGCCGCCCGGGCGCGGGTCGAGCTCGACCTCGGTCGCGAACCACTCCTCGAGCCGCTCCGGCTCGGTCAGCGCCTCCCACAGCTCCTCCGGGCTCTCCGGGAAGACGACCTCGCGCTCCACCTGCACGGCATCCACCTCCTCGACGCGCAACCATATGGTTGCGTATAACATGCAACCGACCAGTTGCACTTTACCGAAGGGAGGCGACACCGTGCAGCATCTCGTCCCGATGGTCGTCGAGGCCGACGGCCGCCACGAGCGCTCGTTCGACATCTTCTCGCGGCTGCTCCGCGAGCGGATCGTCTTCCTCGGCACCGAGGTCGAGGCGCAGTCGGCGAACCTCGTCGTCGCGCAGCTCCTCTTCCTCGAGGCGGAGGACCCCGACACGGACATCCGCCTCTACGTCAACTCGCCCGGCGGTGACGCGTACGCGGGGCTCGCCATCTACGACGCGATGCAGTACGTGCAGCCCGACGTGCAGACGTTCTGCATCGGCATGGCGATGTCGGCGGGCGCGATGATCCTCGCCGGCGGCGCCGCCGGCAAGCGTCACGTCCTCCCGAACTCGAAGGTGATGATCCACCAGGGCTCCGGCGGGACGCGCGGGACGCCGGCGGACATCCAGATCGCCGCGCGGGAGATCCTCTCGCTGACGCGCCGGTACGCCGAGGTGCTCGCACGCCACTCCGGTCGCGACGTCGAGCAGGTGATGCGGGACATCGACCGCGACCGGTTCCTCTCGCCGGAGGAGGCGGTGGAGTACGGGCTCGCCGACCAGGTGCTGCCGACGCGGGTCGAGGTGCCGCTCGCGTAACCTCGCCGGCGTGCCCGCGCGCATCGTCGACGAGCTGCCGTTCGCGTTCGGCTGGATCGCGCCCGAGCCGAGGTTCATGCAGCGCTGCTCGCACGCGGTCGCCGCGGGCGGGCGCGTCTGGGTGATCGACCCGGTCGCGGACGACGCCGCGCTCGACCGGGTGCTCACGCTCGGCGAGCCCGGAGGCGTCGTCCAGCTGCTCGACCGCCACAACCGCGACTGCGCCGCCGTCGCCGCGCAGCTCGGCGTCCCGCATCTCGTCGTCCCGGCGGAGGCGCCGGCCGGCGCGCCGTTCGCGGTGATCCCGGTGCTCGACCGGCGCCGCTGGCGCGAGGTCGCGCTCTGGTTCCCCGAGGAGCGGACGCTCGTCGTGGCGGAGGCGCTCGGCACCGCGCAGTTCTACCGCGGGCCGAAGGAGCGCCTCGCCGTCTCACCGCTGCAGCGGCTGCTGCTCCCGCGCTCGCTCCTCTCGGTCGAGCCGGAGCATGTCCTCGTCGGCCACGGCGAGGGCGTGCACGAGGACGCTGCCGAGGCGGTGCGTGACGCGCTCGCGCATGCGCGCTCGCGCGCGCCGGCGTGGCTCTGGGCGGGTCTCCGCGCACACGGGCCCTTCGGCACGCAGCGCCGGAAGCGGACTACGCCGGAGGAAGCACCTTCCCCGGATTCATGATCCCGTTGGGGTCGAGCAGCTGCTTGATCCCGCGCATGATCGGCAACAGGTCGCCGTGCTCCCGCTCGAGGTAGCCGAGCTTGCCGAAGCCGATCCCGTGCTCGCCGGTGCAGGTGCCGCCGCGGGCGAGCGCGTCGTCGACGAGCGACGCGTTCAGCGCGTTCGCCCGCGCAATCGACTCCTCGTCGTCGGCGTCGAGGAGGATCGCGACGTGGAAGTTGCCGTCGCCGGCGTGGCCGACGATGCCGCCGAGCAGGCCGGACGCGTCGAGCTCGCGGCCCGCGTGCTCCATCGCCCCCGCGAGCTCGGACACCGGCACCGCGACGTCGGTCGTCAGCGCGCGCGAGCCCGGCCGGAGCGCGAGCGTCGCGTGCATCGCGTTGTGGCGCGCGTCCCACATCTGCGCGCGTGCGGTCGGGTCGGTCTCCGACTCCCACGCGGACGCGCCCGCGTCGGCGGCGATCTCGCGCGCCGCCTCGAGGTCGGCCGCGACGCCGGACTCCGAGCCGCCGAACTCGACGAACAGGTACGGCGACTCCGGGAAGTCCGTCCCCTTGTAGGCGTTGAGCGCGCCGATCGTCAGCGCGTCGATCAGCTCGCAGCGGGTGACGAGCACGCCGGCGCCGACGATCGCGGCCGCCGCGGCGCACGCCGCCTCGACCGACGGGAACGCGGCGCGCGCGACCGCGACGAACTCCGGGATGGGACGCAGTCGCAGCGCCAGCTCGGTGATGACGCCGAGCGTCCCCTCCGAGCCGATGAACAGGTTCGTGAGGTCGTAGCCCGCCGACGTCTTCACCGCGCGCGTGCCGGTATGCACGACGCGGCCGCCCGCGAGCACGACCTCGAGCGCGAGCACGTGGGTGCGCATGCCGCCGTAGCGGACGGTCGTCGTCCCGCTCGCGTTCGTCGCCGCCATGCCGCCGAGCGTCGCGTCCGCTCCGGGGTCGACGGGGAAGAACAGGCCGTGCGGGCCGGCCGCCGCCTCCAGCTGCGTCCGCGTCACGCCCGGCTGCACCGTGACGCTCAGGTCCTCGGGGCGCAGCACGAGCACACGGCTCATCCGCGACAGGTCGAGGCTGATGCCGCCGCGGAGCGGGATGACGTGGCCCTCGATGCTCGTCCCTGCGCCGAACGGAACGACCGGGACGCCGGCCGAGTCGGCGTATGCGAGCACGGACGCCACCTCCTCGGTCGACTCCGGGAAGACGACGACGTCGGGGCGGTGCGGGCGGTGGTAGCTGAGGTCGCCGGCATGCTGGTCGAGCACCGACTCGCCGTCGCTCACGCGCCCGCCGTCGCCGACGAGCCCGCGCAGGCCCGTCAGCAGGTCGCTCACGCGTCCTCGCCGAGGACGCGCAGGGCGCTCTCCTCGCCGCGGCGCATCGTCCAGTCGTGGTTCGCGCGGAAGAGCGGCCGCAGGATCGGCGAGAGCTGCCTGACGCCGGCCTTCTGCACGGACGGCCGCCAGTCGAGCTGCGCGTGCGTCCCCTCCTCGTCGGCGGAGAGCAGCCACGTGCCGGTGCCCTCGAAGTCGCCGTCGAGCCGGGAGTGGATCCGGTAGGGGCGGTCGACCTCGAGGGTGGTGAGCGTGAAGCGGAGGCGGTAGGGGAGGAAGCCGCGCGCAAGGACGGTGATCGCCTTGCCCGGCGCGGGCTCGCCGCTGTCGCCCTCGGCGGAGAGGAACACCTGGCCCCACCAGCGCGGATAGTCGAGCGGCCGGCCGACGAGGTCGTAGACGCGCTCGACGTCCGCCGGCAGGCGCCACTCGTCGAGGAAGCGATACTCGGCTGCCATTACGCTACGGCCTTTTCGCGCAGCTCGTCGTCGAGCATCCGGTAGCCGCGCTCGATCAGCTCGAGCTTCGCCTCGTCCGTCCACGGCTTCGGGTTGCGGAGCCCGGCCTCGAGGCTGACGCTGCCGGCGCTGCCGGAGACGGCGATGCGCGGAATCAGCCGGTCGGTCGCGAACGGGAAGCTCGCCGCGGCGAACCGCTCGTCGACGGCGGCGGCGAGGCGCGTGCCGCGGCGGCCGCCCTCGCGCAGCAGGATCGCCGAGACGTCCTCGCGCAGCGAGCCGAGCGCGGCGAGCGCCTGGTCCTTCTCGAGCGCCGCGCGCTCCTCGAGCACGGTGTTCTGCTGCACGGCGACCCGCATGAGCCGGACGATCATGTCACCCCAGTGCGCGGGCTCGCCACGCTCCGCACGCTCCTCGGCCTCGCGCAGCTCGCCGATCAGCGCCCGCACCGGCGGGATCTTCGGGAACCGCTCGAGCCGGCGCCGCAGCGTCGTCAGGCCGGCCGCCGAGAAGCGCGGGTAGCTCGGGAGGTAGCGGAAGCTGACGATCAGCTCGACCCCGGACTGGTCGTACGCGTGGCCGATCGGGAAGTTCCGCACCCACGCGCCGTCGGTGGCGATGCGGTCGCCGACCGGCCGCGGCAGGACGAGCGTGCTGATCGCCGCCGAGGCGAGCACCGCCTGCGCGAACGTCTCCGGCGACGTCCTCCGGGAGGAGTAGAGCAGCTCGTACGCGCGCGCGCCGGCGCCGTGCTCGGCCTCGGTGACGTCCGTCGCGACGACGACGAGCTCGATCGGCGACTCGGCGAGCTCGCGCATCAGCTCGGTCATGCTCCCGACCCGCTCCTCGATCGTCTGCGGGAGCCGGTAGTCGTGGGTGCCGAGGAGCGGGAGCCGCCAGAGCGAGTGCGGCCGGAACGTGTCGTTCGGCTGGAGCTCGAGCATGAACGACTCGAGCCGGTCGAGCCGGTCGAGCGCCGCCATCGTCCCGCACAGCGCGCCGGCGGAGGCGCCGTAGATCCAGCCGATTCGCGGCCAGAGGTGGCTCTCCCGCAGCCGCTTGAGGAAGCCGAGCTCCATCAGGACGCCGTTGACGGCGCCGCCGGAGAGGACGACCGCGACGTCGCGCTCCATGCGTCTCATGGTACGTAGACCGC
Organism: Gaiellaceae bacterium; assembly: GCA_035541175.1. Lineage (GTDB taxonomy): Bacteria > Actinomycetota > Thermoleophilia > Gaiellales > Gaiellaceae > Palsa-739. Next base: position 3,324 of record DATKNT010000015.1, on the reverse strand, counting down.
GTGGATCCGGCACTCGTCGAGGACCAGATCGAGCTCGCGGGGCGGACGCTCTCGCTGCTCCGGCCGCCGAGCGCCGACGCGCTCATCGACGAGGACGCCTTCGACGAGGACGAGTTCCTGCCCTACTGGGCCGAGCTGTGGCCGAGCGGGCTCGCGCTCGCGCACACGGTCGGCGCGCTCCCGCTCGAGGGCGCGCGCGTGCTCGAGCTCGGCGCCGGGCTCGGGCTGCCGTCGCTCGCCGCGGCCCTGCGCGGCGCGGACGTGCTCGCGACCGACTGGGCCGAGGACGCCGTCGAGCTGCTGCGGCGCAACGCGGAGCGGAACGGGGTCGCGCTGCGCGCGGCCGTCGTCCGCTGGGACGAGCCGGCGCCGCTCCTGCGGCAGGCCCCGTTCCGGCTCGTGCTCGGCGCCGACCTGCTCTACGAGCGGCGGAACGCCGACCAGCTGCTCGAGCTGCTGCCGCGGCTCGGCGACGACGTGCTGCTCGCGGATCCCGGGCGGCCGTTCGCGAGGGGCTTCCTCGAGCGCGCGGCCGGGCGTTGGGAGATCGAGACCGCGGCGGACGGGACGATCGCGCTGCACCGGCTGCGGCTACGGTGAGCCGGTGCTCGCCGTCCTCCTCGCCGCGCTGGCACTCGCGGTGTCTCCTACAGGGGCGCCGCCGAAGCCGCACATCGTCTGGAAGCCGATCCCGTTCGGCGCGAAGCGCCTCGCCGAGACCGCCGCGTACGCGGAGATGCACTACGGACTCCACTCGTACGTCCTCCGTCCGCGGGCGATCGTCGAGCACGTCACCGCGACGACGACCTTCTCCTCGGTGTGGAACGGGTTCGCCGCCGACGTTCCCGACGCCGAGCTGCACGAGCTGCCGGGCACGTGCGCGCACTTCGTGATCGACACCGACGGGACGATCTACCAGCTCGTTCGCACCGACGTGATCTGCCGCCACACCGTCGGTCTCAACTGGGCGGCGATCGGGATCGAGCACGTCGGGCTGGCCGACGCGCAGGTGCTCTCGAACCCCGCACAGATGCGCTCGTCGCTCGACCTGACTGCGTGGCTGATGTGGAAGTACGGCATCCCGCTCGCGAACGTGATCGGCCACAACGAGAGCCTGACGAGCCCGCTGCACAAGGAGCTGTACGCTCCGTGGCGCTGCCAGACGCACGGCGACTGGACGCACGCCGACATGACCGTCTACCGCGCGAGGCTCGCCGCGCTCGCGCGCAGCGACGGCATGCACGTCGGGCCGACGTTCGTCCCGCGGCCGTCGCATTGCTAGTCATCGCGCACCGCGGCGCCTCGTGGGAGCTGCCGGAGAACACGCTGCCCGCGTTCGAGCGTGCGATCGAGATGGGGGCGGACGCGATCGAGCTCGACGTGCGGGCCGACCGCGACGGCCGTCTCGTCGTCACGCACGACGCTGTCGTCCCGGGCGTGGCGTATCCGACGCTCGAGGAGGCGCTCGACCTCTGCCGCAGCCGCATCCCGGTGATGGTCGAGCTGAAGGCGCCGCGCCGCTACCGGCGTCACGACGTCGTCGCCCGCACCGTCCGGCTGCTCGGTCCCGACGACGCGCTCGTCTGCTTCCAGCGTGCGGCGCTCGAGGAGGCCCGCGCGCTCCGGCTGGGGCTGCGCACGGTGCAGCACGTCGGCCTCTCCGTCTCGATCCGCGGTGCGCGGGACGCGTGGGCGGCGGGGTTCGCGAACGCGCGCGTCACCTCGCGCGGGATCGCGACGGCGCGCGCGCTCGGGCTCAAGGCGCTCGTCTACACCGTGAACGACCCGGCGCGGATGCTCGAGCTCGCCCGGTTCGGGGCCACCGGCGTCTTCACCGACCGGCCGGACCTCGCCCATAGGACGTTGCGATGACGCGACGCTCCGAGGACCGCGTAGAGGCACTCGACCGGCTCGGCTCGCGGCGCTTCGACCTGCTCGTCGTCGGCGGCGGCATCGTCGGCGCCGGGATCGCCGAGGCGGCGACGGCGCACGGGCTCTCCGTCGCGCTCGTCGACAAGGGCGACTTCGGGTCTGCGACGTCGAGCGCGTCGTCGAAGCTGATCCACGGCGGCCTTCGCTATCTCCGGCTCGGCGACGTCGGGCTCGTGCGCGAGGCGCATCACGAGCGGCGGATCCTGATGAGCGTCGTCGCGCCGCACCTCGTGCGCCGGCTGCCGTTCCTCTTCCCGCTCTATGACGACGGCCCGTTCCGGCCGTGGTTCGTGCAGACCGGGATCGTGCTCTACTCGACGATCGCCCGGGCGCGGCTGAACGGGCCGATCGCGGTCGAGCGCGCCCGGCGGATGGTGCCGCAGCTCCGCGCCGAAGGGCTGCGCAGGTGCTCGCTCTACGCCGACGCGTGGACGAACGACGGCCGGCTGACCCTCGCGAACATCCGCGGCGCGGCCGACGCGGGCGCGGTCGTCGCCAACTACGCCGAGGTGGTCGCGCTGCGTGGGCGCGAGGCCGCGGAGGTGGAGGCCGACGGCCGGACCGTCGTCGTGCGCGCCGACCGCGTCGTCAACGCCGCCGGGCCCTGGGTCGATCGGGTGCGCCGGCTCGAGGATCCCGCCGCGAGGCCGTCGATGCGGCTGAGCAAGGGGGTGCACGTCCTCGTCGACGGCGGCGCCGACTGGGACGCGGGGCTGACGATCCCGCACGACAAGGTGCGCGTCACCTTCGCCGTCCCGTGGGAGGGGATGCTGCTGCTCGGGACGACGGACACGCTCCACGACGGCGAGCCGGAGACGGCGGCGGTGACGGACGCCGACGTCGAGCAGGTGCTCGCCGAGGCGGGCGCGGCGGTCGAGGAGATCGGGCCGGTGCGCGCGTCGTTCTGGGGGCTGCGCGTGCTGCCGGGCGGCGAGGGGACGACGGCGAGTGCGAAGCGGGAGGTCGTGTTCTCGACCGGGCCGTCGGGGATGGTCAGCGTCGCCGGCGGCAAGCTGACGACGTACCGGCGGATCGCCCTCGACGCGCTCGACCATGTCGGCGTGCGCGGGCTCTCGTCGCAGCCGCGCCCGCTTCCGGGCGCGACCGGGCTCGACCGGATCGCCTGGCCCCAGGGGCTCGACCCGGCGGCGCGGCGCCATCTCCTCCACCTGTACGGCTCGCTCGCCGTCGACGTGCTCGCGCCCGCGGCCGACGACCCGTCGCTGCTCGAGCCGCTCGTCTCAGGCCGGCCGGACATCCGCGCGCAGGAGCTGTACGCGCGCCTGCACGAGTGGGCGCTGACGGACGAGGACGTGCTCCGCCGCCGCACGACGGCGTGGCTCGCCGCCTCGGCGGCGGTCTCCTAGGGACGATCGAGTGCTCTCTGCGGTA
>DATKNT010000014.1:0-7682 GCA_035541175.1 Gaiellaceae bacterium | reverse complement strand
CGTCAAGGAGGGCGACGACTACGTCATCCTCACCGACATCCAGGGCGCGGAGGACCACCTGGGCGACATGGACTTCAAGGTCGCCGGGTCCCGCGAGGGCATCACCGCGCTCCAGATGGACATCAAGATCACCGGCGTCACCCAGCAGGTCATGCGGGACGCGCTCGAGCAGGCGAAGCGGGCGCGCGAGTTCATCCTCGAGAGGATGCTCGACGTGCTGCCGGCGCCCCGCTCGGAGCTGTCCGGGCACGCGCCGCGGATCACGTCGATCAAGATCGACCAGGAGCAGATCGGCCTCGTCATCGGCAAGGGCGGCGAGACGATCCGCGGCCTCGAGTCGGACTACGACGTGCAGATCGACATCGAGGAGGACGGCACGATCCTCATCTACGCGACCGAGGGCGACAAGGCCGAGGCCGCGATCTCCGCGATCCGCGCGCTGACGAAGGAGCCGGAGGTGGGGGACACCTACACCGGCAAGATCGTCAAGACGACGCAGTTCGGCGCGTTCGTCGAGCTGAAGAAGGGCACGGACGGGCTGCTCCACGTCTCGAACGTCGGCCCCGGGCGGGTCGGCCACATCGAGGACGTGATGCAGCGCGGCGACGTCGTCGACGTCGTCGTGCAGGAGGTCGACAAGGCCCGCGGCCGGATCGGCCTCAAGCTCGTCGCGAAGCACGAGAACGGCGGGCTCGTCATGCCCGAGGAGCTGATCGAGCGGGCGAAGGACGCGCCGCCGCGGCCTCCGGAGGAGGAGCGCCCGCGCCGCGACGACCGCCGCCGAGGCGGCGGAGGCGGCCGTGGCCGCGGCCCGCGTCGCGAGGGGAACGGCCGCGAGGGCGGCGGCGATAGCTAAGGCGCCCCGACGACCTGACGGACGTCTCGAGGAGGGCGGCCCCTGGGCCGCCCTTTCTCGTTCCCAGAGGCGGCTCGTGATCGAGCTCGTCGCGATTCCCGCGCTCGTCGTGCTCGTCGGGTTCCTCATCTACCACTTCTCCGTCCGCACGATCCGCAACCCGCGGCCGGCCGGCGGCGAGAACGTCCTCGTCACCCGCGGCGCCGACCAGGGGAGCGAGCTGTCGTTCGCCGAGGGACCCGGCCGGCGCGGCGTCCTCTTCGGCACGACGGACAGCCTCGTCGTCTGGAGCTCGCGCGACGGCGGCCGGACGTGGCGGCGGAGCGCCCGGCCCCGCGGCGTCTGCGGGTTCGGCTGGCCGCGGGCGCTCGCCGCGCCGGACGGACGCGAGATCCTCGGCTTCCTCGCCGAGAAGCCGTGCGGCGAGCGGTTGACGCCGTTCCTCGTCGTCACCTCGCGCAGCGGGCCGGCCGCCCGGTGGTCGCGCGCCGTCCGCGTCGCGCCCCCGACCTGGAAATGGGGGTTCGACGACGCGCCGTCGCTCGCCGTCGACCCTCGCAGCGGCCGCCTGTACGCCGCGTGGAGCCGGAACCTCGACGCGCGGCGCACGACCGTCGTCACGAGCGCGAGCGACGACGGCGGCCGTACCTGGACCGCGCCGCGTCCGGTCTCGGCCGCGCTCGTCGACCCGCACCGGGCAGCCGTCGCGGTCGGCCCGGACGGCGCCGTCGACGTCGCGGGGATCGACGTCCGCTTCGGCCTCTGGGTCGCCCGCTCGACCGACGGCGGGCGGACCTTCGGCGCGCCCCGCCGCGCCGCGCGGCTCCGCGCGAACCCTGCGCGGTGGTGCGGGCTGACCGGCCTGACGCCGCTCCCGAACGAGCTGCGCACCTGCGCAGGGCCGGATCCGACGCTGCTCGTCGACGGCGACCGCGTGCTCGTCGTCTACGACGACGCCGGCCCGAACGGAACGCAGGACGTCTTCGTCGCAGCGCTCGACTCGCGCCTGCGCCCGGTGTTCCGGACGCGCGTGTCGCCGCCCGACCGCGGCAAGACCGACCAGTACCTCCCGGCTGCGGGCGTGGACGCCGAGACGGGGGCGATCTGGGCGTGCTGGTACGACACGACGTTCGATCCGCACGGGCACCGCTCCTGGTTCACCTGCTCGGCCTCGAGGACGGGGCGCACGTGGACGGCGCCGGTCCGTGCGGCGGCCGCGCCCTCGCTCACGGAGGACGTCCTGTATGTCGCCTACGAGACGGGCCTGTACCCGTCGATCGTCGCCGCCCGGGGCGTGGCCCACGTCTTCTGGGCCGACACCCGCGTGATCGACAACGGCGTCGACGCGTACACCGCCGCCCTGTCGGAGCGCGCGGCCTTCGCGCAGGCCGCCGGTCGCGGATAGTGCGCGGTACTCGTTGCAAACCGCATACGCTCACGCGCCGGGATCGATCTGCCGATGACATGTCAGGAGGCTCGGTCGCCTCCTGCCGCCGTGTCGACACCGCCGCCCATCTCTCCACTGCGGGGCCTGCTCGAGGTCACGCGCCTGCTTCGCGCCGACGAGGAGCTGCCCGAGCTCCTGGCCGCGGTCGCGCGGACGATCGCCGAGGCGCTCGGCTACGCGACCGTCGCCATCAACCTCTACCGGCCGGCGTGGGACGACTTCTGCGTCACCACCGTGCACGGCGGCGAGGCGGCCCGCGAGGCGCTGCTCGGCCGCGTCCGCGACCTCGAGGACTGGGAGCGGCTCCTCGACGACCGCTTCCTCCGCCGCGGCGCGTACGTCATCCCCTACGGCGCGATCGACTGGGATGCGGTCGGCGCCTCCTACGTCCCGGACGTCGAGGCGCCGACAGGCCCGGACGCCTGGCATCCGGAGGACGCGCTGTTCGTGCCGATGCGCCACTCGGACGGCCACCTGCTCGGCATCGTCTCCGTCGACGAGCCGGCGGACGGGCGGCGCCCGGACGACGAGGAGCTCGACGTCCTCGTGGCCGTCTCCGCCCACGCGGCGCTCGCCGTGCAGGCGGCGCAGGAGGCGGCCGACGCGGCCCGCCACCGCCTCGCGCTCGAGGAGCTGTTCGCCGTGTCGTCGCGCCTCACGGCCGAGCCGGCCGTGGAGGAGATCCTCCGCGCCGTGTGCAGCGGCATCCGGGACGCGCTCGGCTTCCTCAATGTCTACGCGTCGCTCGTCGATCCCGAGACCGCGCGGCTCGAGCCGCGCGCCGCGGTCGGCTGGGTGATGGAGGACCTGCTCGCCGGCGGCGGCGTCCCGCCCGCCGACGTCGAGGCGCTGCTCGACCCGGCGTTCGAGCTCGAGGGCTGCTACCTGATGCCGGACGAGGAGGCGCGCCGCCGCCTGCGCGCGGGCGCCTCGCAGTACGTCTCGCGCATGAACGGCCGCGGCCCGTGGGCGTGGAACGAGCACTGGCTGTTCGTTCCGCTCCGCGACGCCGAGGGCGAGCTGATCGGGATGATCTGGGCCGACGAGCCGTCCGACCGGCTGCTGCCGCGGGCGGACATGCTCCAGGCGCTGCGCATCTTCGCCAACCAGGCCGCCGCGGCGGTCGTCTCGGCGGCGCATCGCCAGGAGCTGCGCTTCCTCGCCGACCACGATCCGCTGACGCGGCTGCTGAACCGGCGCGCGTTCGTCGACCGGCTCGACGGGGAGGTCGCGCGCGCGAGTCGCTACGGCCGCTCGTTCGCGCTCGTGCTCTGCGATCTCGACGGCTTCAAGGAGCTCAACGACCGCCACGGACACTCCGCCGGCGACGAGGCGCTGCAGGTCTTCGGCTCGATCCTCGACGGCGCGCTGCGCCGGCCGGACCAGGCCTTCCGCATCGGCGGCGACGAGTTCGCGCTCCTGCTCGCCGAGGCGAGCGAGGAGGACGCGCGGGCAGTCGTCGGCCGGGCGACGGCGGCGCTCGAGGCGAGCACGGACCCGCGGCTCGACGGCGTGCGGGCGAGCTACGGGGTCGCTTCGTGCCCCGAGAGCGCGACGGACGCGCAGACGCTGTTCCGGCTCACGGACGAGGCGCTCTACCTCGCCAAGCGGAACGGCAGCGGCTTCCAGTTCAGCCTCGCGACGAGCTAGCATCGTCGCTCCGGTTGGAGCGCGACGCGGGGAGACGGCGTGGGGGAGGGCAAGCTCGAGCTCCAGCGGGGCGCCGAGCTGATGGGCCGCCGGCGCTTCGCCGAGGCCCTCGCGTGCTTCCGGCGTGCCGAGGCTCTCGGCGAGGCCGGCTTCGCCGTCCGGTTCGGGCTCGGCTCCGCGCTCCTCGACACCGACCGGGAAGCGGACGCCGTCGTCGAGCTCGAGCGTGCCGCCGCGCTCGAGCCGCGGCACGCCGGCGCCCTGCACAACCTCGGCAAGGCGCAGTACGGGTTGGGTCTCGTGGACGAGGCCGTCGCCAGCTTCCGCGCGGCGCTCGCCGTGAGCGACGACGTCCTCCATCGCGGCGCCCTCGCCACGGTCATCCCCGGAAGCCCCTCGGCGACGCCTGCCGACGTCCTCGCGGCGCGCCGCGCCTTCGCCGACAGGGATCTGCCGTCGCCGCGCTTCCGCTTCCCCGCCGAGCGCACACCGGGCCCGCTGCGCGTCGGGTACCTCTCCTCGTTCTTCGCGTCGCCCAACTGGATGAAGCCCGTCTGGGGTCTCGTCAACGAGCACGACCGCGCAGGCTTCGCGGTGCATCTCCTGGCCGAGGCGACGGAGGCCGAGTGCGCGGCGGCCGGGTACCGGCCCGATCCGCGCGACACGTTCGTCCCGCTCCGCGGCCTCGACAACGACGAGGCGGCGGAGCGCATCGCGGCCGCGGAGCTCGATCTGCTCGTCGACCTGAACGGATACAGCGCGCCCCGCCGTCTCGCGGTCGTCGCGTCCCGGCCCGCCCGCGGCGTCGCCGCCTGGTTCAACCAGTTCGCCACCTCGGGGATGGCCGCGGTCGACCACCTGATCGGCGACGCGGTCGTCGTCCACGCGGACGAGGAGGTTCACTACACCGAGAGGATCGTGCGGGTCCCGGGCACGTACCTGAGCTTCGACGTCGCCTACCCCGTGCCGCCGGTCGAGGAGGCGCCGGCGCGCCGGAACGGCTACGTCACGTTCGGCACCTTCGCGTCGCAGTACAAGCTCACGCCGCAGGTGGTGCGGGCGTGGGCGGCGATCCTCGACGGGGCGCCGCGCGCCCGGCTCCTGGTCAAGAACCGGGCGATGGGCCCGGAAGGGAACCGCGCCTTTCTCCTCGGATGCTTCGCGGCTCACGGCGTCGATCCCGCGCGGATCACGCTCGAGGCGGGCGCGCCGCACTACGAGTACCTCGCGGCCTACTCCCGGGTCGACGTCGCCCTCGATCCGTATCCCTACAACGGCGGCACGACCACGTCCGAGGCACTCTGGCAGGGAGTGCCGGTGCTCTGCCTCGAGGGCGATCGCTGGGCCGCCCGGCAGGGCGCGTCGCTCCTGCGCGCCGCCGGCCTCGACGAGCTCGTCGCGCGCGACGAGGCCGACTACGTCGCCCGTGCAATCGAGCTCGGCCGCGGGTTCGAGGACGAGCGGCCGACGATGCGCGAGCGGCTGGCCGCGTCGACGCTGATGGACACCGGCCGGTTCGCACGCGGGATGGAGAGCATCTACCGTCGCTGCGCCGGCGAGGAACCCTAGCGCTCGACGGCGAAGCCGTGCTCGACGAGGTGGTGGAGCAGGCGGGCGGCGAAGGCGGCGAGCTCGGCCTCGGGGACACCGAGCTCCGCGGCGAGCGCGGGCAGACGGGTGCGCAGCGGCTCGCTGCCGTCGAGCGCCGTCACCAGCACCGCGCCGACGGCGTCGAGGTCGACGCCGAACGCGATGCCCTCGGCGAGCCGGACGGCCGCCGACGTCTCCGTCCAGGCTCCCGACTCGACCCGCGCCGTCCGGTCGAAGTACGCGTGCCCGACGAGCGTGAACCGGCGGTCGAGCAACGCCTCGCCCGGCGACGCGGCGAGGAGCTCCTGCGCGGCGAACAGCTGCTGGAGATGATCCGACGCCGGCTCGAGCCGCCCGCCCGGCAGCTCGGCCGTTCGGATCCAGTTCCGCCCGCCCGCCCGCCTGCGGACGACGACGGCGCCGTAGGCGATCGCCTCGATGCCGAGGCGCGCGTAGTAGTCGAGCCACTCGCCCAGCCGCTCGGCATAGCTCTCCGGGTCGGTTCCCGCTGCCGCGGTCCACGCCGCCGCGGCCTGCAGCGGCGTGTTCGTCGCGGAGTGGAGGATCCAGGCGTCGCACCCGTTCCCCTCGAGCCATGCTCTCGGCCGCAGCGTCGTGTCCTCGCCGGCGATCCAGCTGATCATGATCGACCCGAAGCCGCCCTCCTCGAGATACGACGGCAGCGCCGCGACGAGCTCGGCGCTGACCGTGTCGCCGGGCAGGCCGCTGTCGCGGTACACGAGGGCGCTCTCGGGCGAGATCACGTAGGGCGGATTGCAGACGACGAGGTCGAAGCGCTCGTCGCCCGCGGGCTCGAAGAAGCTGCCGGCACGAAACTCGACGTTGCCGACCCCGTTCAGCGCCGCGTTGAACTCGGCGAAGGCGAGCGCCCGCTCGTTGACGTCGGTGGCGAGGACGCGTCCGCAGTGCCGGGCCGCGTGGATTGCCTGGACCCCGCAGCCGGTGCCGACGTCGAGCGCGCTCGCGACCGACCGGCGGACCGTCAGATTGGACAGCGTCGCCGAGGGAAGCTGGACCCCCGGGACGTGATCGGCGCCGCCGGCGCCGGCCTTGTCGGAGGCGACGAGGAACTCGTCGTGTGGGACGAGGTGGACGAGGCCGCGGAGCAGCCCACCCGCTTCGCCCGCGAGGGCGAGGCGGCGAAGGCCGTCCGCGCCGAAACCCGGCAGCGCGCGGTCGGCGTCGTCGGGCTCGACCGGCACGTCGATCGCGAACAGGCGCACGAGGGTCGCGAGCGCCGGCGGCGCCGCGGCGAGGCGCCGCTCGTGGACCGCGAGCTCATGCGGCTTCGAGAGCAGGACGTTGTCGGCGTCGAGAGCCGACCGGACCGACGCGGTGGTGAACCCGGCCGCGGCGAGCGCGCCGCGAAACGCGGCGACGTCCGCCGGCATGCCGGACGGCGGGGCGGGCGGGGCCGGAGCCGCCGCCCGCCCGCCGTCCGCTACGGCGCGAACGGGCCGTTCGCCCGAACGTCCCAACCGGCTTCCACGGTCGTCCCGTCAGGCGCCCCCGTGTAGAGGAAGTCGATCTTCACGAAGTTGAGGCTGACGTCTTCCACCGGCCGGTCGTCGCCCTGCTCGGCCCCGGCCTGCTGGAAGCTCGAGACGAGGATGTCCTCGAGCTCGTACTTGAGGAAGACGTTGCCGCCGCCGTTCGCGTCGCCGCCCGCCTTCCTCATGTACAGCAGCCCGCTCGGGATGTGCTCTCCCGTCGCGCACTTCATGAACAGGAGCGGCGATGCCTTCGACGTTCCCGTCGTGAAGTGGAGGTCCTGGAACGAGGCCTTCCCCGCACCGCCGCCTCCTCCGGTGGCGGAGGTTCCGGCGTTGCTTGCGCCCCACGAGAACGAGAAGACCTCGATCCACTTCTCGTAACCGGCAGCGGAAACCTCGCCGTCGATCCCGTCGAGCTTGAGAAATGCGTCATAGGCCATAGGTCACGCCTCCAGGCCGTGAAGGGTCAGGATGAACTCGGCGCTCCCGTTGCCTCCCTGCTCGCGCAGCCGCTGGTTCGCGACGTACGAGCCGGTGACGCCGGCGTAGCGGCCCGTGCCGCCGACGATCGCGAAGACCGCGTCGCCGAAGACGGCCGTGCCCATGCCGACGATCGTCCCGTGCG
>DATKNT010000013.1:0-4041 GCA_035541175.1 Gaiellaceae bacterium | reverse complement strand
GCGGCCGGGATGAATCCCGTCGAGACGCACGAGATCACGGAGCTGATCGGGCGGCTGCGCCAGGAGGGCGGCTACACCATCCTCGTGATCGAGCACGACATGCACGTCGTCGAGGGGATCTCCGACCGGGTGGTCGCGCTCGACCACGGCGAGAAGATCTCCGAGGGGACGTTCGAGCAGGTGGCGACCGACCCGCGGGTGGTCGAGGCGTACCTCGGCACGTCCGGGGCCACGACGAAATGAGCGACGCGAACGGACAGCCGCTGCTCCGGCTCGACGCGGTCGACACGTTCTACGGGCCGATCCACATCCTCCAGGGCCTGACCCTCGAGGTGAACCCGGGCGAGCTCGTGTGCCTGCTCGGCGGCAACGCGTCGGGCAAGTCGACGACGCTGAAGACGGTCCTCGGGATCGTCCACCCGCGCAACGGGACGGTGCAGTTCGCCGGCGAGGACGTGACGACGCGCTCGACGAGCTACCGGATCCGCAAGGGGATGGCGATCGTCCCCGAGAACCGGCGGCTGTTCGGGCCGATGACGGTGCTCGAGAACCTGCAGATGGGCGCCTACCTCCACGGCGGCGGCACGAAGGAGGACTTCGACCGCGTCTACGGGTTGTTCCCGCTCCTGTACGAGCGGCGCGGCCAGCTCGCCGGCACGCTCTCCGGCGGCGAGCAGCAGATGGTGGCGATGGGCCGCGCGCTGATGGCGAAGCCGCAGCTGCTGCTGATGGACGAGCCGTCGATGGGGCTCGCGCCGATCCTCGTCGAACGGAGCTTCGAGATCATCAAGCAGGTCAACGACGCGGGCGTGGCGATGCTCGTCGTCGAGCAGAACGCGAACGTCTCGCTCTCGATCGCCGACCGCGGCTACGTCCTCTCGACCGGCCGGCTCGTGCTCGAGGGCAAGGCGGCGGATCTGCGCGAGGACGAGGATCTCCGCAAGGCGTATTTGGGTCGCTAGGGGCTACAGTTGAGCGCATGAAAGAGCTACTGCCTGACATCGACCGCTGGCGGGCGAAGGGCGAGAAGGTGGCGATCGCGACCGTCGTGGCGACGAGGAAGTCGGCGCCGCGGCCGGTCGGGTCGAAGCTCGCCGTCAGCGAGAGCGGCGAGCTCGCCGGCTCCGTCTCCGGCGGCTGCGTCGAGAGCGACGTCTGCCTCGCCGCGCAGGAGGTGCTCGCGGGCGGTGGGCCGCGGCTCCTCACCTACGGGATCTCGGACGACATGGCGCTCGGCGTCGGGCTCCCGTGCGGCGGCGAGATAGACGTCTTCGTCGAGCCGCTCGAGTGACGATCTACGAGGAGCTGCACCGGATCGTCGAGGAGGGCGGCCGGGCCGTCGTCCTCACGGTCGTCAGCGGGCCGGGCACCGGCGCGAAGCTGCTCGTGCGCGAGGACGGCTCCACCGTCGGCGACGGCCCCGCCGAGCTCGCCGAGCTCGCGCCCGACGCGATCCGCCACGGCCGCAGCCATGTCGTCGCGCACGGCGAGCAGACGGTGTTCGCGGACGTGTTCGCGCCGCCGGCGCGGCTGCTGATCGTCGGCGCGGTCGACACCGCGGAGGCGCTGTGCCGCGCCGCGAAGCTGCTCGGCTGGACGACGATCGTGGCCGACGCGCGCGCACGGTTCGCGACGCGCGAGCGGTTGCCGAGCGCGGACGAGATCCTCGTCTCCTGGCCCGAGGAGGCGCTCGAGCACGTGAGGCCCGACATCGGCACCGCCGTCGTCGTGCTCACCCACGACGACAAGTTCGACCTGCCCGCGCTCAGCGGCGCGCTGCGGACGGACGCGTTCTACATCGGCGCTCTCGGCTCACGGCGGAACCAGGAGCGGCGGCGCGAGCGGCTGCTCGAGACCGGCGTCGCCGAGGCCGACCTCGACCGCATCTCCGGCCCCTGCGGGCTCGACATCGGCGCCGACTCGCCTGCCGAGACGGCGCTCTCGATGCTCGCCGAGATCCTCGCCGTACGCTCCGGCCGTCCGGGCGGAACGCTGAAGGACGCGAAGACGCGGATCCACGTCGAGCCGCCCGAACCGGCCGTCTCGGGGTCGTAGACCGGCCGTCTGGCAAAAAATAAAATCCGCCTTGCAACGCCGGTAGCGGCGCACGTAGGATCGCGCCGATGCTGCTGCGCGAGGTCGAGTACGCAAAGCCGTCGTCGGTCGCCGAGGCGCTGGCGATCCTCGCGGCGAACGACGGAGCGCGCGCGCTCGCGGGCGGGCAGACGCTCGTCAACGTGATGAAGGCGCGCGCCGCCTCGCCCGACGCGCTCGTCGACCTGAACGGGCTCGAGGAGCTGAAGGGGATCGACCTCGCCGCCGACGGGACGCTCTCGATCGGGCCGATGACGACGTACGCCGAGATCTGCGGCTCGGCGGAGGCGCGGGCCCGGCCGATCCTCGGCGAGGTCTGCGCGCAGATCGCCGACGTCCAGGTGCGGAACCGCGGCACGATCGGCGGCAACATCTGCGCGAACGACCCGACGAACCACCTGCCGCCGCTGCTGACCGCGATCGGCGCGCAGATGACGGTCACGGGCGCAGGCGGCGACGAGCGCTCCGTCCCGGCCGAGGAGTTCTTCGTCGGCGTCTACCTCACCGCGGTCGGGCCCGGCGAGCTGCTGACGCGCATCGTCATCCCGGCCGGCAGGCACGACGGCTTCGCCGCCGTGACGCTCGGCGCCGACGGCACCTGCATCGTGAACGCCGCGGCGAGCGTCGACGGATCGCTGCGCGTGGCCGTCGGCTGCGTCGGCGCGACGCCCGTGCTCGTCCATCCCGCGTCCGCAGACGACGATGCGGTGCGCGAGGCGGTGCGCGGCGCCGGCTTCGATGCGCCGTCCGACGTACACGCGTCGAGCGAGTACCGCGCACATCTCGCCGAGGTGCTCGCGGTGCGCGCGGTGCGGCAGGCGACGGAGAGAGCGGGCGGCTGATGGAGTCCTCGCGGGCGATCACCGTCACGATCAACGGCGTCGAGTACGAGCGCGAGGTCGAGGCGCGGAAGCTGCTCATCCACTTCATCCGCGACGACCTCGACCTCACCGGCAGCCACATCGGCTGCGACACCGGCAACTGCGGCGCCTGCTCGGTGATCGTCGACGGCGTGCTGCTGAAGAGCTGCATGCTCCTCGCCGTCCAGGCCGACGGCGCGACGATCGAGACGGTCGAAGGGCTGTCCGAGTCCGGCGAGCTGACGCCGCTGCAGCAGGCGTTCAGCGACCACCACGCGCTCCAGTGCGGCTACTGCACGCCCGGGATGCTGATGAGCGCGACGGCGCTGCTGCGCTCGAACCCGAACCCGAGCGAGGCCGAGGTGCGGAAGGCACTGCAGGGCAACATCTGCCGCTGCACCGGCTACTGGAACATCATCGAGGCGGTGCGGGCGGCCGCCGCGCAATGAGCAACACGGTCGTCACCCCGGAGAAGGTCGCGGCGCCGCAGAAGGGTTGGGCCGGCCAGAGCGTCCCGCGCAAGGAGGACAAGCGGCTCGTCCAGGGCGAAGGGGTCTTCGTCGACGACGTCAAGCGCCACGGCATGGGCTACGTCTTCTTCGTCCGCTCGCCGTACGCGCACGCCCACATCACCTCGATCGACGTGTCGAAGGCCGAGGCGATCAAGGGCGTCTACGGGACGCTCACCGGCGAGGAGGTGGCCGCGGTCACCGATCCGTTCTTCCAGCTCTCGACGCCGCCGGGCGCGCACCTCAAGGACTACGCGCTCGCCGTCGGCAAGGTGCGCTACGTCGGCGAGGCGGTCGTCGCGGTCGTCGCGGAGACGCGCGAGCTCGCCCGCGACGCGTCGGAGCTCGTCGAGGTCGAGTACGAGCCGCTCGGCGCCGTCACCGACGCGAGGCACGCGCAGGACGCCGACGCGCCGATCCTCCACGACGACTCCGGGTCGAACCTGATGTGGGAGGGCGTCTACGAGTGGGGCGACCTCGACGCGGCGTTCGCCGAGGCGGACAAGGTCGTCTCGATCAAGGAGCTGCACTTCCACCGCTTCAACTCGACTCCGCTCGAGACCGACGGCGCGCTCGTC
>DATKNT010000012.1:0-19354 GCA_035541175.1 Gaiellaceae bacterium | reverse complement strand
CCGCTCATCCACAACGTCATGAACACCGACGTCGTGGTCGCGGTGTCCGACCGCGCCACCGACCGGCTCAACGTCCTGTTCAACACGGACGAGGGCCGCGAGCACCTGCTCCGCCGGCGCGGCGTCCCGGCCGGCGTCGTCGCGGAGCTGTCGTCGTTCGGCCTCTCGAGCATCTGCAACGCCCTCGCCGCGATCAAGGTCGCGAAGGAGCTCGACCTCGGGCCGGACGACGTCGTCGCCACCGTCGCCACCGACGGCGCGGCGATGTACCACAGCGAGCGGGACCTCGCGGTCGCGAAGTACTTCCCGGGCGGCTTCGACGAGCTCGGTGCCTCCGAGGTGTTCGGCGAGCACCTGCTCGGCGCGACCACCGACCACGTGCGGGAGCTGACCCACGAGGAGCGGACGCGGATCTTCGACCTCGGGTACTACACCTGGGTCGAGCAGCAGGGCGTCTCGATCGCGGACTTCCAGGCGCGCCGGGACCAGTCGTTCTGGAAGGCGCAGCACGCCCGAGCCGAGGAGTGGGACGAGCTGATCGACGAGTTCAACGCGCGAACAGGCGTGCTGGAGAGCCTGTGAGTGAGCCCTCGAGCAAGCGGGGGAGCCGGCTCGTCTGCGCCGGCTGCGGCGCCGAGCCCGCGCGGGACGACCCGTATCCGTTCACGTGCCCGAACGCCGGGCGGGACGACGACGTCGACCACGTGCTGCGGCGCGAGCTCGACCTCGCCGCGGTCGAGTTCCCGGCCGCCGACGACGAGCCGAACCCGTACGTGCGCTTCCGCGGGCTCCTGCACGCGTACCACCGCGCCCGCGAGGGCGGGATCGCCGACGAGGAGTTCGTCGCCCTCGTCCGGGCGCTCGACGACCGCGTCGCCGAGGTCGACGGGCACGGCTTCAGCGTCACGCCGTTCGCGCGCGAGGACGCGCTCGGCGCGGAGGTGGGCGCGGAGATCTGGGTGAAGGACGAGACGGGCAACGTCTCCGGCTCGCACAAGGCGCGGCATCTGTTCGGCGTCCTCGTCTGGCTCGAGGTGGTGGAGCGGCTCGGCCTCGCCGACCCGGCGGACCGGCCGGATCTCGCGATCGCGAGCTGCGGCAACGCGGCCCTCGCCGCCGCCGTCGTCGCGGCGGCGGGCAGGCGGCGGCTCCGCGTGTTCGTCCCCGTCGACGCCGATCCCGCGGTGATGGCCCGGCTCGAGGCGCTCGGCGCGCTGATCGCGGTCTGCCCGCGCGAGCCCGGCGTCGCCGGCGACCCGACCGTGCACGCCCTGATGGAGGCGATCGACGCGGGGGCACTCCCGTTCACCTGCCAGGGGAACCTCAACGGCCTCGCCGTCGAGGGCGGCGAGACGCTCGCCTGGGAGATCGCGGCCTCGGGAGCGCCGATCGACAGGATCGTCGTCCAGGTCGGCGGCGGCGCCCTGGCGAGCGCGTGCGCCGAGGGCCTCCGCGAGGCGGCCGTGCTCGGCGCGATCGCCGCGAGCCCGCGGCTGGACACGATCCAGACCGAGGGCGCCTGGCCGCTGAAGCGCGCGTACGACCGCCTCGGCGACCGTGACATCGCGTACGCCGTCTCCCACCGGGCCGAGCTGATGTGGCCGTGGGAGCAGGAGCCGCACAGCATCGCGCACGGGATCCTCGACGACGAGACGTACGACTGGGTCGCCGTCGTCGAGGGCATGCGCGACACCGGCGGCATCCCCGTCGTCGTCGACGAGCCGACGCTCGCGTGCGCGAACGAGCTCGGCCGCGCGACGACGGGCATCGACGTCGACCCCACCGGCTCGTCCGGCCTCGCCGGGCTGCTCGCGCTCCGCGAGCGCGGCGAGGTCGGCGACGACGAGCACATTGCAGTGCTGTTCACCGGCGTGAGCCGGACCCACCACGACGAGACAAAGGAAACGACCGATGCGGAGCTTTCAGGGTCGCGACATCCTGTCGCTGAAGGACTTTGAGCGAAACGAGTTCGAGCGGGTCTTCGAGGTCTGCGACGAGCTCGCACCGATTGCGAAGAGCCGGCGCAACGCCGACCTGCTCGCGCAGAAGACGCTGCTGACGGCCTTCTACCAGCCGAGCACGCGCACGCGGATGTCGACGGAGGCCGCGATGCACCGGCTCGGCGGCCACGTGCTCGGCTTCTCCGACGCGAAGATGACCAGGGCGGGCGACTTCTACCAGGAGTCGATGAAGGACACGATTCACATGCTCGAGTTCTACGCCGACGTGATCGCGATGCGGCACTACGAGCAGGGCGCGCCCGCCGAGGCCGCGCAGTGGTCGTCGGTGCCGGTGATCAACTGCGGCGACGGCTGGGGCGAGCATCCGACGCAGGTCCTCACCGACCTGTACACGATCCGGGGCGAGCTCGGCACGCTCGACGGGCTGACGTACCTCCTCGTCGGCGACATGCGCATGCGGACGATGCACTCGATCCTCTACGCGCTCTCGCAGTTCGACGCGAAGGCCTACGTCGTCGGCCCGCCGGAGATGTCGCTGCTCCCCGAGTTCAAGGCCGAGCTGGACCAGCTCAACGTCATGTACGAGGAGGCGCCGTCGACCGCCGCCGTCATCTCCGAGTGCGACGTCATCTACATGGAGCCGGTCGTGCAGGCCGACTACACGCAGTCGCGCGTCGAGCGCGGCGAGGGCGTCGGGCTCACCCCGCCCGAGTACCAGGTGACGCGCGAGCTGCTGCGCGAGAAGGCGAAGTCGAGCTCGATCATCCTCCACAGCCTGCCGCGGATGGACGAGCTGCCGCTCGACGTCGACGCGACGCGCCACCAGCGCTACTGGGTCGAGGCGTTCAACGGCGTCGTCCTGCGGATGGCGCTCCTCTCGCTCGTCCTCGGTGCCACGGAGTAGACAGGAGTCGCACAAAGGGGGAATCGATGGACCTGACGCTCAACGGCGAGCCCGTCTCGCTCGAGCCCCGCGAGGACGAGAGCCTCCTCGAGGTGCTCCGCGAGCGGTTCGGGCTGCACTCGGTGAAGGACGGCTGCGCCCCGGAGGGGTCGTGCGGCGCCTGCACCGTGATCGTCGACGGCCGCGCCGTCGTCTCGTGCGCGCAGAAGGCGACGCGCGTCGCCGGCAAGAGCGTCGTCACGCAGGAAGGGCTCACGGAGGAGGCGCGGCGGCGCTGGGCCGAGTGCTTCGTCGCCGCCGGCGCCTCCCAGTGCGGCTACTGCTCGCCGGGGATCGTCATGAAGGCCGAGGCGCTGCTCGGCAAGACGCCGGAGCCGGCGCGGGAGGAGATCGAGCGCGCGCTGCTCGGCAACCTCTGCCGCTGCACCGGCTACGTGAAGATCGTCGACGCGATCGAGCTGGCGGCGGCGGCGAAGCGCGGCGAGCCGCTGCCGGAGCCCGACCGGAGCGGCCGCGTCGGCTCGCGGACGGCGCGGTACCGCGGCGTCGAGCTGGCGCTCGGCGACGAGCCGTTCGTCGGCGACATGACCGCGCCGGGGATGGTCCACGGCGCGCTCCGCTTCTCCGACCACCCGCGGGCGAAGGTCCTGCGAATCGACACGTCGCGCGCGGCCGCGCATCCCGGGGTCGTCGCCGTCCTCACCGCCGGCGACGTGCCGGGCGACCGCGTCCAGGGCCCGCTGACGAAGGACTGGCGGCAGCTCGTCGCGGTCGGCGAGACGACGTCGTACATCGGCGACGTGCTCGCGGTCGTCGCGGCCGAGACGCGCCGTGCCGCGCGCGAGGCGGCGGAGCTCGTCGAGGTCGAGTACGAGGTGCTCGAGCCCGTGACCGACCCGTTCGGCGCGCTCGCCGACGGCGCGCCGCTCCTGCACGAGAACGGCAACGTCCTCTCGGTCTCGCGCGTGCGGCGCGGCGACGCCGACGCGGCGCTCGCGGCCTCGGCGCACGTCGTCAGCGGCTCCTACCGGACGCAGGTGATCGAGCACGCGTTCCTCGAGCCCGAGGCCGCGTTCGTCGTGCCAGCGGACGGCGGGCCGCTGAAGGTGTACTCGCAGGGCCAGGGGATCTGGGACGACCGGCTCCAGATCGCGTCGTTCCTCGGCGTCCCCGAGGAGCAGGTGCTCGTGACGCAGGTCTCCACCGGCGGCGCCTTCGGCGCGAAGGAGGACCTCAACGTCCAGGCGCACGCGGCGCTGATCGCGACCGTGACCGGCCGCCCCGCACTCGTCACGCTCACGCGCAGGGAGAGCCTCCGCTTCCACTCGAAGCGCCATCCGATGTGGCTCGACTACACCGTCGGCTGCGACGAGGACGGGAAGCTGACCGCGCTCCGCGCGCGCATCGTCGGCGACACCGGCGCGTACGCGAGCGTCGGCGACAAGGTGCTCGAGCGTGCGGCCGGCCACGCCTGCAGCGCCTACGCCGTCCCGAACGTCGACGTCGAGGCGACCGCCGTCTACACGAACAACCCGCCGAACGGCGCGATGCGCGGCTTCGGCGTCAACCAGTCGAACTTCGCGATGGAGGGCGTCCTCGACCAGCTCGCCGAGAAGGTCGGGGTCGACGGCTGGGAGATGCGCTGGCGGAACGCGCTCGACGTCGGCGAGCGGTTCGGCACCGGCCAGAAGCTCGGCCCGGGCGTCGGCCTGAAGAAGACGCTGCTCGCGGTCAAGGACGCGTACCGGAGCGCGAGGTACGCGGGCATCGCCTGCGGCGTGAAGAACACCGGGATCGGCAACGGCGTCCCCGAGTACGGCCGCGCCGTCCTCCGCGTCGGCGACGGCGGCCACGTCACGCTCTACCACTCCTGGACGGAGATGGGCCAGGGCGTCGACACGGTGCTCATGCAGATCACGTGCGAGGAGCTCGGGCTCTCGCCGGAGCAGGTGACCGTCGCGGTCGACACCGAGCGCGACCTCGAGACCGGGCAGACGACCGCGTCGCGCGCGACCGTCCTCGGCGGCAACGCCGTGATCGAGGCGGCGAAGAAGCTGGAGGCGGCGCGCGGCGGGAAGACGCTCGAGAGCCTCGCCGGACAGGAGTTCCTCGGCGAGGTGACGGTCGACTACACGACGACGAACGACCCGAGCATCGAGGAGCCGGTCACGCACATCGCCTACGCGTGGGCGACCCAGGTCGTGATCCTCGACGACGACGGGAAGATCGAGAAGGTGATCGCCGCGCACGACGTCGGCAGGGCGATCAACCCGACGCTCGTCGAGGGGCAGATCGAGGGCGGCCTGCACATGGGGCTCGGGCACTCGCTCTCGGAGGAGTTCGTCTGCGAGGGCGGCGTGCCGGTGACGGAGACGCTGAAGTCGCTCCACATCATCCCGCCGACCGGGATGCCGCCGGTCGAGTGCATCCTCGTCGAGGAGCCGCAGCCCGAGGGGCCTTACGGCGCGAAGGGGATCGGCGAGGCCGCGCTCGTGCCGACGGCCGGCGCGGTGGCGGGCGCCCTGTACGCGTTCGACGGGATCCGGCGGACGACGCTGCCGATGAAGGACTCGGCCGCCGCCGTCGCCGCGGTCCCCAGACTCGTGAGCCGCCGCGGATGAGCGCGATCCTCAGCGGCGGCACGGTGGTGAGCTCGCTCGACCCGGTCTCGGTCGAGCGGCGCGACCTCGTCGTCGACGACGGCCGCGTCGCCGCCGAGGGCTCCGGGGCGCGGCGCGACTGCTCGGGCTGCCTCGTCCTCCCCGGCAACGTCTGCGCCCACACGCACCTCTACTCGGCGCTCGCGCGCGGGATGCCGTTCGCGCTCGAGCCGCCGGCGAACTTCCTCCAGATCCTCCAGCGCGTCTGGTGGCGGCTCGACCGCGCGCTCGACGACGAGTCGGTCCGCGCGTCGGCGCTCGTCGGCGGGATGGAAGCGCTGCTGTCCGGGACGACGACGCTCGTCGACCACCACGCGTCGCCGAACGCGATCGACGGGTCGCTCGACGTGATCGAGGAGGCGCTGTCGCAGCTCGGCGTCCGCTCCGTGCTCTGCTACGAGACGAGCGACCGCGACGGGCCCGAGCGGGCGCTTGCCGGGATCGAGGAGAACCGCCGCTTCCTCGCCCGCGTGCGCGACGAGCGGCCGCCGCTCGCGCGCGGGCTCGTCGGCGCGCACGCGTCGTTCACGCTCGGCGACGAGACGCTCGCCGCGTGCGCCGCCGCCGCGACGGAGTTCGGCGCCGGCATCCACGTCCACGCGGCGGAGGACGGCGTCGACGAGCTCGACGCCGTGGCCCGCACCGGCAATCGCGTGGTCGAGCGCCTCGACGCGGCGGGCGCGCTCGACGAGCGTACGCTCCTCGCCCACGGCGTGCACTTCGACGAGGGGGAGGCGGCGCTCGTCGCGCGCGCGAACGCGACCCTCGCCCACAACGCGCGCTCGAACATGAACAACGGCGTCGGCCGGCCGAGCCTGTCCGTCCTCCGCGGCCGCATCGCGCTCGGCACGGACGGGATCGGCTCCGACATGTTCGAGGAGTCGCGCGCCGCGACGTTCCGGCTCCGGGAGGACGACCTCGCCGCCGGCTCGACGTTCCCGCTCGCGCAGCTCGGCGAGAGCGCGCGGCTCGCGGGGCGCATCTTCGAGGAGCCGCTGCTCGGGACGCTCGAGCCCGGCGCGCCCGCCGACCTCGTCGTCCTCGACTACGACGCGCCCGCGCCACTCGACGCCGGCAGCTTCGCCGGCCACTGGGTCTTCGGCCTCTCGTCGCGCTGGGTGCGCGACGTCATGGTCGCCGGCGAGTGGGTCGTCCTCGACCGCGAGCTCGTGCGCGCGGACCGGCGGCAGCTCGTCGCCGACGCGCTCGGGGCGGCCGACCGGCTGTGGTCCCGTCTCGCCGAGCTCCCCGCGCATCCCTACGAACCCGAAGGAGCAATGCGATGAACCGCGTCGGGCTCTACCTCCAGGACAAGCATCCGATCCGCGAGGGCATGGAGTACGCGCAGCTCGCGGAGAAGGCGGGGTTCGAGGCCGTCTGGCAGGCCGAGAGCCGGCTCGTGCGCGAGGCGACGGTGCCGATGGCGGCCTACGCGGCCGTCACCGAGCGGATCGGCATCGGCGCCGGCGTCGTCAACACGTGGACGCGGAACGTCGGCCTGCTCGCGGCGACGTTCTCGACCCTCGACGATCTCGCGCCGGGACGGATCAAGCTCGGGATCGGCGCGTGGTGGGAGCCGCTCGCGTCGAAGGTCGGCGTCCACCGCCACAAGCCGTTGCAATGCATGCGCGAGACGGTCGAGGCGACGCGACGCCTGCTCGCGATGGAGCGCGTCACCTACCACGGCGAGTTCGTCAACCTCGACGACGTCGAGATCGACATCGTCCACGGCGACCGCTCGCCGAAGAACGTCCCGATCTACGTCGGCGCGACGGGGATGAAGATGATGGAGCTCGCCGGCGAGATCGGCGACGGCGTGCTGCTGAACTATCTCGTCGGCCCCGCGTACAACAAGGACGCCATGGCGCACCTCGCCGTCGGCGCCGCGCGCGCGGGGCGCACCGTCGACGACCTCGACCGGCCGCAGCTCGTCGTCTGCTCGCTCGACCCCGACCGCTCGCTCGCGCTCGACCGCGCGCGCGAGCTCGTGACGCAGTACCTCGGGCAGCAGCCGCACATCATGAAGGCGAGCGGCGTCGACGAGTCGCTGCTCGAGGAGATCGGCGAGGTGCTGACGTGGCCGGCGACGCAGGAGCAGATCGAGAAGGCGATGGCGCTCGTCCCCGACGACGTCGTCCAGCTCATCACCGCCTCCGGCACCGCGGACGAGTGCCGGGAGAAGGTGCAGCAGTACGTCGACAACGGCTGTACGTGCCCGGTGCTCTACCCGCTCGGCGACGACGTGTCCGCGATGATCGACGCGTTCGCGACGGTGACCGCTTGATGGACGCCTTCCTCCCCCGCTCCCTCGACGAGGCACTGGCGCTCCGGGCGGAGCACCCGGAGGCCGTCCCGGTCGCGGGCGGGACCGATCTCTGGGTGGAGATCAACTTCGGGAGGACGCGCCCGCCGGCGATCCTCGACCTGTCGCGCGTCGAGGAGCTGAAGACGTGGGAGGCGGCGAACGGCCGCGTCCGGCTCGGCGCCGGCGTGACGTTCGCGCGGATCGAGCGCGAGCTCGCCGCGTTCCGGCCGCTCGCCGAGGCGGCCCGCTCCGTCGGCTCGCCGCAGATCCGCAACCGGGCGACGATCGGCGGAAACCTCGGCACGGCCTCGCCGGCCGGGGACTCGATCCCGGTGCTCGCCGCCTACGGCGCCGGGATCGTGCTCGCGTCGGCGGCCGGGACACGGACCGAGCCGTGGGACGCGTTCTTCACCGGCCCGAAGCGGACGACGCTGGCCCCGGACGAGCTGATCGCCGGCGTCGAATGGGACCGCCTCGACGCGCCCGGCTCGTTCGCCAAGGTCGGGACGCGAAACGCGATGGTGATCGCCATCGCCGGGCTCTGCCTGCAGCTCGACCCGTCCGCGCGCACGGTCCGGCTCGCGCTCGGCTCCGTCGCGCCGACGGTCGTCCGCGCGCCGGAGGCGGAGGCGTTCGCCGCCGGCGCCGTCGCGTGGGACGAGCCCGACCGGCCGCTGTCGGAGGCCGCGGTCGCGGAGTTCGGCCGCCACGCCGCCGCCGCCGCGACGCCGATCGACGACGTGCGCGGCTCGGCCGCGTACCGGCGGCACGCGGTCGAGGTGCTCGCCCGGCGCGCGCTGCAGTGGACGGTCGACGACTGGAGGGCGGCATGAGGATCCGCACGACCGTGAACGGCGTCGAGCGCGAGGCGGACGCCTGGCCGGGCGCGAGCCTGCTCTCGTTCCTCCGCGACGACCTCGGCCTCGTCGGCTCGAAGAACGCGTGCGAGCAGGGCGAGTGCGGCTCCTGCTCGGTGTGGCTCGACGGCGACGTCGTCTGCTCCTGCCTCGTCCCCGCCGTCCAGGCCGACGGCGCCGTCGTGAAGACGGTCGAGGCGCTTGCGGACGGCGACGCGCTTCACGCCGTGCAGGAGGCGTTCCTCGCCGTGGGCGCCGTCCAGTGCGGCTTCTGCACGCCGGGAATGGTCGTCGCCGCGACCGACCTGCTCGAGCGGAATCCCGACCCGAGCGACGAGGCGATCCGCGAGGCGCTCGCCGGCAACGTCTGCCGCTGCACCGGCTACTCGAAGATCCTCGACGCGGTGCGGCTCGCGGCGAAGGAGCTCGCGTGAGACGCCCCGTGTCGACCTCGGGATGCACGCGTGCTCCTCGGGCGGCGCTGCGGGCGCACGGCCGGAGGGCACAGTACGGACGTACGGGCCCGGAGAGCCGGGTGCACGCAGCGTCGTCAGGCGGCGGCGGAGCCGGGCTCCGCCCGGCGGGAGCCGACGCCGGCGAGGGGCACGCGTGAGTACCACCGCGATCCGCGGCGGGGTCGGCGAGAGCGCGCGCCGCGTCGACGGGGTGCCGAAGGTGACGGGCGACTTCGCCTTCGGCAGCGACCTCCGCGCCGAGAACATGCTCTGGGGCGTCACCGTGCGCTCGCCGCACGCGTCCGCGCGGATCCGCTCGCTCGAGGTGTCCGCCGCCGCCCGCGCGCCCGGCGTCGCCGCCGTCCTCACCGCGGCCGACGTCCCCGGCCGGAACGGGTTCGGGCTCGAGTTCTGCGACCAGCCGGTCCTCGCGGAGGACGTCGTCCGCTTCGCCGGCGAGCCGGTGGCGATCGTCGCCGCCGAGACGCTCGAGGAGGCGCACGCGGCGGCCGGGCTCGTCGAGGTGCAGTACGACCCGCTCCCGGTCGTCTCCGACATGGAGCAGGCCCTTCGCCCGGACGCGCCGAAGGTGCACGACTTCGGCAACGTGCTGCGCCACATCCACATCCTCCACGGCGACCCCGACGGGACCGAGGCCGACGTCTGGGTCGAGGGCTACTACGAGACGGCGATGCAGGACCAGGCCGCCCTCGGCCCCGAGGCGGGGCTCGCCGTCCCCGCGGACGACGGCGGCGTCGACCTCTACGCCGTCACGCAGTGGATCCACGTCGACCGCCAGCAGATCGCGCCGTGCCTCGACCTGCCGGAGGAGAAGGTGCGGATCACGCTCGCCGGCGTCGGCGGGGCATTCGGCTCGCGCGAGGACATCCACATGCAGATCCACGCGGCGATGCTCGCGCTCCGGACGGGCCGCGCCGTGAAGATGTCGTACGGGCGCGAGGAGTCGTTCCACGGTCACGTCCACCGGCACCCGTCGCGCACGTGGATCCGCTACGGCGCGACGAGGGACGGCAAGCTCGTCGCGGCCGACGTGCGCCTGCTGCTGGACGGCGGCGCGTACGCCTCGTCGTCGCCGGCGGTGATCATCAACGCGTCGACGTTCGCGACCGGGCCGTACGAGGTGCCGAACGCCCGCATCGAGGGCACCGTCGTCTACACGAACAACCCGCCGTGCGGCGCGATGCGCGGGTTCGGGGCGCCCCAGGTCTGCTTCGCCTACGAGTCGGCGATGGACGAGCTGGCGGCCGAGCTCGGGATCGACCCCGTCGAGCTGCGGCTGCGCAACGTCGTCGGCAGGGGCTCCGTCCTGCCCACCGGCCAGGTGCTGACAGGCAGCGCCCCCGTCCGCGAGGTGCTCGAGCGCTGCGCCGCCGTCCCGCTGCCCGAGCCCCAGCCGGAGCGCGGCCGCGACCCGATCCTCTATCCCGGCGGTGCGGGCAACGTCAGCCGCGGCGAGTCGCTGCGGCGCGGCGTCGGCTACGCGCTCGGCTACAAGAACGTGGCCTACAGCGAGGGCTTCGACGACGCGGCGGAGGCGACGGTGACGCTGCAGCCCGGGCCGGGCGGGCCGGTCGCGGTCGTGAACACCGCCGCCGTCGACTACGGCCAGGGCCTCTACACCCTGCTCGCGCAGATCGTGCGGACCGAGCTCGGCGTCGAGGAGGTGTTCCTCGAGCCGGCGTCGAGCGGGGTCGGCTCGGCGGGGTCGACCTCGGCGTCGCGGCAGTCGACGATGAGCGGCGGCGCCGTGCTCGGTGCCTGCCGTGCGATCCAGGAGGAGCTGAAGCGCGGGCCCCTCGAGGTGCCGATCACGCGCACGTACACGTACCACCACCGGCCGACGACCGCGATCGACGAGAACGGCCAGGGCGACCCTCACGTCAGCTTCGCGTTCGCCGCCGAGCGGGCCGTCGTCGAGGTCGACGAGGAGCTCGGGCTCGTTCGCGTCCTCCAGATCGCCGCCGCGCAGGACTGCGGCCGCGTGATCAACCCGCAGGGCGCCGAGGGGCAGGTCGAGGGCGGCACCGCGCAGGGCCTCGGCCTCGCGCTCATGGAGGAGGTCCGGCTCGAGGACGGGATCATCCGCAACGCGTCGTTCACCGACTACCTGATCCCCACCATCCTCGACGCGCCGCCGGTCGTGACGGAGTTCGTCGAGGACCCGGAGCCGGACGCGCCGTTCGGCCTGAAGGGGATCGGCGAGCTCGCCACGGTCGTCGCCACGCCGGCGATCGTCGCGGCGCTGCGCGACGCCGTCGGCCGGCCGTTCAACCGCGCGCCGGTGACGCCCGACGACCTCGTCGGGATCCGCCCGCCGGCCACGACCGCCGGCCGGGCGCCGATCCCCGACGTCCCCGGACAGCGGGCCGTGCCCGAGTATCTCGGCTTCGGCCTCGGACAGCAGGAACTGATGAAAAGGAGCGAGTGAGATGAGCACAACCGTTCGTGTCGACCGGAGCACCCTCGCCGGCCGCGACTACATCGAGACGCTCGACTGGACGGTCGAGGAGCTCGAGGAGGTGCTCGCCGTCGCCGGCGAGCTGAAGGAGGCGCGCCGCCGCGGGGAGCCGCGCCGGCTGCTGCCCGACAAGACGCTGTACATGCTGTTCCTCGACAAGTCGACGCGGACGCGCAACGCGTTCGAGACCGGCATGACGCAGCTCGGAGGCCACGCCATCTTCCTCGACTCGGACAAGACCCAGGTCGCGCACGGCGAGACTCCCGGCGACACCGCGCGCACGCTGTCGCGGTACGGCGAGGGCATCGCCATCCGTCACGACCTGGCGCCGTACGAGGGCAACGTGTGGATGCGCGAGATCGCGCGCTACGCCGACATTCCGGTGATCAACCTCCAGTGCGACGTCGACCATCCGACGCAGACGATCGCCGACCTGATGACGCTCCGCGAGCACCGCGGCGAGAACCTCCGCGGGCTCAAGGTGGCGATGACGTGGGCGTACGCGCCGTCGTACGCGCGGCCCCTGTCGGTGCCGCAGGGCGTCGCCACGCTGTTCCCGCGCTTCGGGATGGACGTCGTCCTCGCCCATCCGCCCGGCTTCGACCTCATGCCCGAGGTGCTGGAGCGGGCGCAGGCGGCGGCGAAGGAGGCGGGCGCCACGATCACGTTCGCCGAGAGCATGGAGGAGGCGTTCGAGAGCGCCGACGTCGTCTACCCGAAGTCGTGGGGCCGGCTCGACGCGTTCACGGACGAGTCGAAGGCGCTGGCGGAGTCCGGCGCGTACGCGAACTGGATCTGCGACGAGCAGAAGCTCGCGCTCGCCTCGCCGGACGTCCTCTACCTGCACTGCCTGCCGGCCGACCGCGGCCGCGAGGTCACCGACGCGGTGATGGACGGCCCCCACTCGGTCGTCTGGGACGAGGCGGAGAACCGCATGCACACCGGAAAGGCGCTCTGCGCCCTGATCATGGGCGGCTACGCCGGCTGACACGGAAAGGAGCCCGATGGCACGGAAGCGCGCCGTCGTCGCGATCGGCGGCAACTCGCTGATCAAGGACAAGACACACCAGACCGTCCGCGACCAGTACATCGCCGCGGGCGAGACGACGTGGCATATCGCAGCGATGCTCCAGGAGGGGTGGGACGTCGCGATCGGGCACGGCAACGGCCCGCAGGTGGGGTTCATCCTGCGCCGGTCGGAGCTCGCGGCCCACGAGCTGCACGAGGTGCCGCTCGACGTCTGCGGAGCCGACAGCCAGGGCGCGATCGGCTACGCGCTCGTGCAGAACCTCGAGAACGACTTCCGCCGGCTCGGGGTCGACCGCCATGCCGCGTGCGTCGTCACGCAGATGGAGGTGGCGGCGGACGATCCCGCCTTCGAGCACCCGTCGAAGCCGATCGGCTCGTTCATGGACGAGGCGACGGCGAAGCGGCGGCACGACGAGGACGGGTGGTCGGTGTTCGAGGACGCCGGCCGCGGCTGGCGGCGCGTCGTGCCGTCGCCGGTGCCGCTGCGGATCGTCGAGATAGACGCGATCCGGGAGCTGATCTCCGCGGGCTTCGTCGTCGTCTCGGTCGGCGGCGGCGGCATCCCGGTCGTCGCGGACGCCGACGGCAACCTCAGCGGCGTCGCCGCGGTGATCGACAAGGACCTCGCGTGCTCGCTGCTCGCCACCGACATCGACGCCGAGCTGCTCATGATCACAACGGCGGTCGAGAAGGTCGCGCTCCACTTCGGCACCCCGCAGCAGGAGTGGGTCGACCGGATGACGCTCTCGCAGGCGAAGGAGTACCTCGCCGCAGGCACGAACTTCGCGGCCGGGAGCATGGCGCCGAAGATCGAGGCGGTGATCGGCTTCCTCGAGCGCGGCGGGCACACCGCGATCATCACCGACCCCGCCAACGTCGAGCGCGCCCTGAACGGCGAGACGGGAACGACGATCGTCCGCGACTGACCCGAACAGCCATGTCCCGGTGCCTGGCACCGGGACGTGGCCGGAGGAGACACGCGACTCAGCCCGGCGTGCCGCCGGCCATGCGGAGGCCGATCTCCGAGACGCTCTCGCGGTCCTCGACCGCCGTCAGCGTGCCCTCGTACATGACGAGGACGCGGTCGTTGAGTGCGAGGATCTCGTCGAGGTCCTCGCTGATCAGCAGGACGGCGGCGCCTTCCTCGGCGGCCTGCATCAGGTAGCTGTGCACCTGCTCGACGGCGGCGACGTCGAGGCCCCGCGTCGGCGACGCGGCGATGAGCACGCTCGGATGGGCCGAGAACTCCCTCGCGATCACGACCTTCTGCAGATTCCCTCCGGAGAGCTCGTCCGTCTCCTGGTCGGGCCCGGCGCACTTGATCTCGAAGATGCGGATCTCGTCCTCCGCCTTGTGGCGCATCAGATGGAGGCGCAGGAACGGGCCGACGGACTCGTGCCGGTACGACTTGAGCGAGAGGTTCATCGCGATCGGGAGCGTCGGCGACAGGCCGGTGCCGAGCCGGTCCTCCGGCACGTAGCCGATCCCCGCCTCGAAGGCCGCCTGCGCGTCGCCCGTATGCACGGGCCGCCCGTTCACCCGCACCATTCCCTTCGTGGACGGGCGCAGCCCGGCGATCGCCTCGGCGAGCTCGCGCTGCCCGTTCCCCGCGACGCCGGCGATCGCAGCGATCTCGCCGGCGTGCACCGTCAGCGTCACGCCTCTCACCGCGACGGTGCCGCGATCGCCGTCCGCCCACAGGTCCTCGACCTCGAGCACGGGGACGCCCTCCGGCTGCGCGCGCCCCTGACGCGTCGCCGTCTCGATCTCGCGGCCGACCATCAGCTCCGTGAGCGACTCCGGCGTCGCGTCCGCGGTCCGCACCGTCGCCAGCGCCTTGCCCGCACGGAGGACGGTGACGCGGTCGGACACCGCCATCACCTCGTGGAGCTTGTGGGAGATGAAGATGACGGTCCTCCCCTCCTCCGCCATCTGCCGGACGGTGACGAACAGCGTGTCGGCCTCGTCCGGAGTCAGCACCGCGGTCGGCTCGTCGAGGATGAGGATCCGCGCCTCCTGGTAGAGCGCCTTGAGGATCTCGACGCGCTGCTGCTCGCCGACGGACAGCTGCCAGATCCTCGCCCGTGGATCGACGGGGAGGCTGTAGCGCTCGCCCAGCTCGCGCACCTGCGTCGCGATCGCGCTCGGGTCGATGTGGAAGTACCGCCCGGCGCCGCGACGGTCGCCGAGCACGAGGTTCTCCGCGACGGTGAAGCGCGAGACGAGGCGGAAGTGCTGGTGCACCATTCCCACGCCCGCGTCGATCGCCTCGCGCGGCGAGGCGAAAGCGACCGGCTCGCCGTACAGCTCGATCCGCCCCTCGTCGGGCTGGTAGAGGCCGGTGAGGATGTTCGAGAGGGTCGACTTTCCCGCCCCGTTCTCGCCGAGCAGCGCATGGACCTCGCCGGGCGCCGCCTCGAAGTCGACCTTGTCGTTCGCGACGACGCCGGGGAAGCGCTTCGTCACCCCCCGCATCGAGACCGCGGGCACGGCGGCGTCCGTGGCCATCAGCGTTCCTCCCGGACGTAGGCGACGCCGAGCGCCTCCGGCGCGCCGAGCCGGCTCTTCGCGGTGCCGGACGAGACGATCACGAGGACGACGATCGTCATCACGTACGGGAGCGCGTTCGTCCACAGCACCGTCGGCCCGAGGTGGATGTTGCGGGCCTGGAGCTGCGGCGCGAGCGCCTGGAGCGACCCGAAGAAGTACGCCCCGACGAGGCAGAGCTCCGGCCGCCAGAACGCGAAGATGACGAGCGCGATCGCGATCCAGCCTGCGCCGCCGGTGATCCCGTTCACCCACTGCGGCGTGATCGCGAGCGTGATCGTCGCGCCCGCGACGCCCGCGAACGCGCCGCCGACGAGCGTGTGCGCGTACCGGTACCGGGTGACGCTGATCCCCATCGTGTCCGCTGCGGCCGGCGACTCGCCGACGGCGCGCACGTTCAGTCCGGGCCGCGTGCGCGAGAGGTAGAGCGAGACGAGGACGACGCAGAGCCACGACACGTAGACGAGGACGTTCTGGCCGAAGATGATCGGCCCGACGATCGGCCAGTTCTGCATGCTCTTCGGAAACACCGCGTTGAACGTGTGCGCGGCGGGCGAGTCGGCGAGGTTGAGGTCGTTGCCGAGATACGACGAGAGGCCGACCGCGCCCGCGAAGATCGTCAATGCCAGCCCGGAGACGATCTGGCTCGCGCGCAGCGTGATCACGAGGAAGGCGTGGATCGAGGCGAGCGCGGCGCCCATGAGCGCGGCGACGACGATCGCGGCCGTGAGCGCGACCCCCGTGTTCGCGTGCACCCGCTGGACCGTCCAGAACCCCATCACCGCGCCGCCGAGCATCATCCCCTCGACGCCGAGGTTGAGCACGCCGGACCGCTCGGCGAGCAGCTCGCCGAGGGCGGCGTAGAGGAGCGGCGTCCCGTAGGCGACGCCGCTGGCGAGGATGACGACGAGCAGCGAGTTGTTCACGAGGCCGCCTTCGGAGCCGGCGCCGGGGCCGCCGTCCCCTTCGCCGCCGCCTTCCGGTGGATCCGGACGCGGTAGCGGACGAGGAGCTCGCAGCCGAGGGCGCAGAAGAGGATGATCCCCTGGAGCACGCCGACGAGCCCGGCGGGGAAGTTCGGCCCCTGCAGGGTGTTGCCCGCGTTCTGGAGGCCTCCGAGCAGGAACGCGACGAGGAGCGTCGCGAACGGGTTGTAGCGCGCGAGCGCGGCGACGACGATGCCGGTGTAGCCGTAGCCGAGCTTCTGGAGGCCGTTCGGGTCGCCGTCGAGGGCGTGGGCGAAGTCGCCGACCTGGCTCGCGCCGCCGATCCCGGCGATCGCCCCGGACAGGCCCATCACGGCGAGGATCTTGCGGCGCACGCGCACGCCGGAGTAGCGGGCGGCGCGCTCGGAGTCGCCGAGCACCTGCGCGCCGAAGCCGAAGCGGGTCCGGGAGTAGAGCAGCCAGAGGATCACGGCGACGATCACGGCGACGATCGCGCCGAACGGGACGACGATCCCGCCCTGGAGGTTGATCGTCCACGTCGGCCACTGGGCGACCTTCGGCAGCTGCTTCCCCGTCGGGAACACGGTCGCGTTGAAGCCCTTCGTCTGCCGCCAGTACGACTCGCTCTCGAAGATGAGGTAGGTGAGGATCAGCCCGGCGACGTAGTTGAGCAGGAGCGACGTGAGGATCTCGCTCGTGGAGAAGAACGCCTTCAGCACCCCGGAGATGAGCGCCCACGCCGCCCCGCCGGCGATCCCGGCGACGATCATCCCGGCGATCGCGAACGCCGACGAGCTGACGTGGCTCCCGAGGTAGAGGCCGGCCGCCGACCCGAAGATCGCGCCCATGTACATCTGTCCCTCGGCGCCGATGTTGTACAGCTTCATCCGGAACGCCGCCGCCGCGGCAAGGCCGGTGAACGCGAGCGGCGTCGCCGTGATCAGCGTCTGACTGAGGGAGCCGGTCTGGAAGAACGCGGCGTTGAACAGCTCGCGGTACGTCGAGAGCGGATCGATCCCGGTCGCGAGGAACAGGATCCCGGCGATGACGAACGCGAGGATGACGGCACCCACGGGCACGACCACGGACAGCCACCAGGGCTGACTCAGCCTACGCTCGAAGGTGACCCGCATCTCGTCCCGTCATCGCGTTGCGAAGGCCGGGGAGGGGCGCCTCGGCGGCGCCCCTCCCGAATCGGCTGCTAGCCCTTGGCGCTTCCGATCACGCCCTTGACGAGCCAGTTCATCCCGTAGAGGGAGTTCGTGCCGCCCGTGAGCACTTGCATCTTCACGCCCTTGGCAACACGGAGCTTCCCGGTCTGGTCGTAGAGCGGGCCGGTGAACTCGTAGAACGACCCGTTCTCGATCTTCTTCATGTACGAGGCGATCTTCGCCTTCGTCGCCGCCGTGACGCCCGGCCCGTAGGGCGCGAGCTTCGTGAAGCCGTCGTTGATCGAGCCGTAGTAGAACTCCGACTTCCACTTCCCGGCCATGGCGAGCCGGGTCTCCTTCACCATGTACGGGCCCCAGTTGTAGACCGACGCCGTCAGCCACGACTTCGGGGCGAACGACGACGAGTCGGAGTCGTAGCCGACCCACGGCACGCTCGCCGACTCGGCGTACTGGCCGGCTGCCGGAGAGTCGACGTTCTGTCCGAGGACGTCGGCCCCGGCGGCGACGAGGCTCTGCGCCGCCTTCTTCTCCTTCGCCGGGTCGAACCAGGAGTTCGTCCAGACGAGGCTGACGGTCGCGCCCGGGTGCGTCAGCTGTGCGCCGAGTGCGAACGCGTTCGCGTGCCGGATGACCTCCGGGATCGGGAACGCGACGACGTAGCCGAGCTTGCCGGTTTTGCTCGCCGCGCCCGCGGCCATGCCGGAGAGGAAGACCGTGTCCTCCGCCCGGCCGAAGTACTCACCGAGGTTCGGGGCGAGGTCGGTCCCGGTCGCCTGCTCGAAGATCACCTTCGGGTACTTGGCGGCCAGCGCCTTCGTCATCATCCCGTAGGAGGTTGCCCAGATCATCTGGTAGCCCTGCGAGACGAGGCTCGCGACGGTCTGGTTGAACTGCGCGCCGACGGCGATGTTCTCCTTGTAGGTCGTCTGGACCGCGCTGCCGAGGGTCTTCTGGACGTACTGCAGCCCGTCGTAGTGGGCCTGCGACCACCCGCCGTCGTTGTGCGGGCCGACGAGGATGAGGGCGACCTTGTAGGGCGCCGCCTTCTTCGCCGTCCCACCCATCGTTGCACTCGCGAACACCAGCGCAACCACGCCGGCCGTCGCGAGCAGGACGAGGGCGATTCTGCTCCTCTTCATTCCGTCCCTCCTAGAAAGTCGTCGCCTGGGGCTCAGCTTCGCGGCACGCACCTCCGCACTTCTACCGTCCGCAGGATCGCGGTACAAGCACGATCCGTCGCGGGATCCGAGAGTGCATCGTTCCAGACCCTGACCCGCGCGGGGCGAACTACCGACACCCCCTGCGGGGGAGAGCCCTAGAAGCCCAGGAGCCGGACTTCCTCGCGCCGCTCCCGGGCGAAGAAGTGGATCCCGTCGACGAACCGGACCCAGTTGCAGCGGGTGCACATGACGAGGGAATGGGTCCGGGCGCTGTCGGCCAGGAAGCGGACGCCCCGAAGCAGGTCGCCGTTCGAGACCCCCGTGGCGGCGACGATCACCTCGCCCGGGGCGAGGTCCTCGGTGCGGAAGATCCGGGTGTAGTCCTCGATCCCGAGCTCCCGCAGCGCGTCGATCTCACCCCGGGAGGTGGGCCAGAACTGGGCCTGGAGCTCCCCGCCGAGGCAGCGGAGCGCGGCCGCCGAGAGCACCGCCTGCCGGGTGCCGCCGATCCCGATCGCGAGATGGTCGTTCGTGCCGCGGATCGAGGCGGAGATCGACGCCGTGACGTCCCCGTCCTGGATCAGCTTGATCCGGGCGCCGGCGTTGCGGATCTCCTCGATCAGGTCGTGGTGGCGGGGGCGGTCGAGGACGATCGTCGTCACGTCGTTGACGCGGCGGCCGAAGGCCTCGGCGATCGCCTCGATGTTCTCGACGACCGGGCGCTGCAGGTCGATCGAGCCGCGGGCGCGCGGGCCGACGGCCATCTTCCGCATGTACATGTCCGGCAGGGTCAGGAACTTGCCCGGCTCGCCGACGGCGATCATCGACATCGCGCCGTTGCCGCCGCGCGCGACGACGCCGCGGCCCTCGAGCGCGTC
>DATKNT010000011.1:0-19529 GCA_035541175.1 Gaiellaceae bacterium | reverse complement strand
GCGCATCGCCGGAGCGAACCCCGCGGTCTGGATCGACATCTTCGTCGAGAACGGCGACCTGATCGCGGACGCGCTCGAGGCGTACGGCGCCGACCTCGACGACGTCGAGCGCGCCCTGCGCGACCGCGATCGCGGATTCTTCGAGCGCGCGATCGCCGCCGCCGCGGAGACGCGCAGCCGGATGCTCGCGCACGCGTACCGGACCGAGGCGACGCAGATCAACCGCATCCGCATTCGCATCCCCGACCGCCCCGGCGAGCTGGCGCGGATCACGCAGATCCTCGGCGCGGATGGGATCAACATCGAGGACTTCGAGCTCCGCCACGTCTCCCCCGAATACGGCGGCGTGCTCGTCATCCTCGTCAACGGCGCCGACCCGGCGAACCGCGCCCGGGCCCTGCTCCGCCGCACCGGGTACTCCGCGGCCTAGCGTCGGATCACTCCATCGGGGGAATGCACCGGGCCGACCCCGGCCGATCGTTGTGCGATGCGGCACAACGTCGTCGCGCTATTCGTGGCTGTCGTCGGACTCGGCCTCGTCGGCATCGGACGCGCCGACTCGTTCGATCCGAGCAAGCCGCACGCGTGGATCAGCGTGGTCCACGGCTCGATCGTGCGGAGCGTCTACGACTCGAACGACATCGGGGTCGGGGTCGAGTGGAGTCCCTCCGGGGACGAGTTCGCGTTCTCGCCGAGCCTGGAGAACGGCAACCACGCGGTCTTCGTCGCCGACGACTACGGGGGAGATCTCCACCAGGTCTGGACGGGGACGGACGCCGTTTCCGCGACATTCAGTCCGGACGGCACCCGCTTGATGCTCGACGGCGGTGTAGGTCTCTCGTTCGTCGATGCCGACGGGACGTTCCCGAGTCACGTTCGGATGAACGACACGGGGGTTGCGTACTGGCTCGACGACACACACGTCGTCGTCGTGCAGCGCAAGACACAGCACGATTCTCTCGTCGTGGTCGACAGCCGTACCGGCACGGCCACGAGGCTCCCGGCGAATCTCGGATGGCTGAACGACGTCGCAGTGGAGAACGGACGCCTGTACGCGCAAGCGTGGTACCACGACACCGAAGGAGTCTTCGCGGTCGATGCTCGGGGGACCATCCGGAAGATTCTCGCGAACGACGTCACGTCGCCGTTGATCGCGGTCTCCGGCGACGGCCGGCGGATCGCCGTTGCCGGAGTCCTTCAGCCTGCGCGCGGCCCGAGCACAGCCGGGGTCTGGGTCGGCACGCCGGGCGGGCGGCCCCGTCTCGTGATGCATCTCTCGTCGGGCGACGTCCAGGCCCTTTCGTGGAGCACCGACGGCCGGAAGCTGCTCGTCCAAGAAGGGGAGCAGGACGGCTCGCCGACAAGGCTGACGTTCTCCCTCGTCACGTGGCCCGCATCGGTCCGCCGATACGCTCTTGCCGGGAAATTCGACGTCCTGCAGGATGGCGTGCTCGCGAGCGACGGCAGCGCCGCCTACTTCTCGGCGTCGGCTCCGTCGGGACCCCTGGCTGCCTGGCGCCTCGACCTGACGACCGGGCACCTTGCGTCGTTGTCGGATGCATCAGCGCTGACGGCCGCGGGCGAGCAGGACTCGGAGGTGGTCCCGTCGCCGACCGACCCGGGCACGCTCGTCAGAGTGCAGGACTACGATCCGTTCACATTCGCGCCGACCGGCGGCACCGGCTAGACCGACGCTGAATCCGATCCCGCGCTCGCGCCGTAGAAGCCGCAGATACCCCGCTCGGAAAGGAGCAGACATGCGGAGTCGCGCGATTCGGTGGATCCTGCCGTTGCTCCTCGTGCTCGTCGCGGGTGTCGGCGTGGCGATGGCGGCGACGGCGTCGATGTCCTCGAAGAACGGCACGGTGAAGACGGCGCACAGCAGCAAGTACGGGACGATCCTCGTCGCCTCGAACGGGATGACGCTGTACCGCTACACGCCGGACAAGAAGAACCTCAGCATGTGCAGCGGCGCGTGCGCCTCGTACTGGCCGCCGCTCGTCCTCGAGGCCGGCGCCAAGCCGACCGCCGGCTCGGGCGCGACGGCGTCGCTGCTCCGCACGATGAAGCGCTCGAACGGCGCGATGCAGGTCACGTACGGCGGCTGGCCGCTCTACACCTACGCGGGAGACAAGAAGGCCGGGCAGACGAACGGCCAGGGCTTCGAGAAGTCGTGGTACGTCGTCGGCACGACCGGCGCGCTCGTCAAGAGCGCCGTCTCGAGCTCCGGCGGGACCACGACGAAGAAGAGCGCCTGGGGCTAGACCGCCGTCAAGCCCGTGTAGTTCTCGGCGAGCGAGCGCGCCGCCGCCTCCGACGTCGTGACGTATCGGAGCTGCGACAGCTGCAGCTTCAGGTCGAACGGGTCGTCGCCGACCCGGTGCAGCATCGTCGTCATCCAGTACGAGAAGTGCTCCGCGCGCCAGATGCGGCGGAGACACGCCTCGGAGTAGCCGTCGAGGCGCGACGCGTCGCCCGTGCCGTACCAGCGGACGAGCGCGTCGGCGAGGACGGCGACGTCGTGCACGGCGAGGTTCAGCCCCTTCGCGCCCGTCGGCGGGACGATGTGCGCCGCGTCGCCGGCGAGATAGAGCCGCCCGTACTGCATCGGCTCGGCGACGAAGCTGCGCATGCCGGTCACGCCCTTCTCGAGGACCGGCCCGTCGTACAGCGTCCAGCCGTCGAGCTCGGTGCGCGCGCGCAGCTCCTCCCAGATCCGGTCGTCCGGCCACTCGTCGACGTCCTCGTCGTGCCGCACCTGCAGGTAGTAGCGCGACAGCTCGGGCGAGCGGAGCGACAGGAGGGCGAAACCGCGCTCGTTGTGCGCGTAGATCAGCTCGTCCATCGACGGAGCAACCTGCGCGAGGATGCCGAGCCAGCCGAACGGGTACTCGCGCTCGAACGTGCGCAACACGCCGGCGGGGATGCTCGGCCGGCAGACGCCGTGGAAGCCGTCGCAGCCGGCGATCACGTCGCACTCGAGCTCCTGCTCCGCGCCGTCGTGGACGAACCGGATGCGCGGGTGCTCGCCGTCGAGGTCGTGCACGGCGACGCCGTCCGCCTCGAACAGCAGCGGCAGCTCGCTCTCGATCCGCGCCGCGATCAGGTCCTTGACCACCTCGGTCTGCCCGTAGATGACGATCGAGCGGCCGGTCAGCTCCTGCATCGGGATGTGGTGGCGCTCGCCGCCGAACTGGAGGTAGATGCCGCCGTGGACGATCCCGTCGCGGTCCATCCGGCCGCCGACGCCGGCCTCGCGGAGGACGTCGGCGACGCCCTGCTCGATCACGCCGGCGCGGATCCGCGCCTCGCAGTACTCGCGGCTCCGGTTCTCGACGATGACGCTCTCGATCCCCGCCTGCTCGAGCAGCCGCCCCAGCGTGAGCCCCGCCGGGCCGGCGCCGACGATGCCCACCTGCGTCCGCGCCGTCACGCGACGCCCTCCTCGTTCAGTACCTCCTGCGCGATCGCGAACGCGCGGTTCGCCGCCGGCACGCCGCAGTAGACGGCCGACTGGAGGAGCACCTCCTTGATCTCGTCCGGCGTCAGCCCGTTGCGCAGCGCCGCGCGCACGTGCATCGCGAGCTCGTGGTGGTGGTTGAGCGCGACGAGCGCGGTGAGCGTGATGCAGCTGCGCGTGCGCCGGTCGAGCCCGGGCCGCGACCAGATCTCCCCCCACGCGTAGCGCGTGATCAGATCCTGGAAGTCGGCGGTGAACGGCGTCGTCCCGGCGACCGCCGCGTCGACGTGCGCGTCGCCGAGCACCTCCCGCCGCGTCGTCATGCCCAGCTCGTGCATCTCGTCGCTCATTGCCGCTCCCGGCGCCGGCGAGGCCGGCGCCTCCGCTCTCTGTCGAGCTCCGTCGAGCCTACGCTCATGAAGCCTCCAGATGGGAGAGCACCGCCTGCTTGAACTCCTCCGGCTGCGGGACGTTCGCGAGATGCGCGACGCCCTCGATCACCCGGACGCGCGCGTCGGGGATCCGCTCGAACAGCACCTCCGTGTCCACGGCCGACACGACCGGATCGAGCTCGCCGACGATCAGGAGCGTCGACGGCGCGACGCGACCCAGCTCGTCGCGGAAGTCCCAGTCACGGAGCGCGTCGCAGCATGCGGCGTAGCCCTCGTCGGGCGTTCCGGCCACCATCTCGCGGAAACGGCCGACGACCTGCGGCTGCTGGACGGCGAACTCGGGGGTGAACCAGCGGGCGACGACGGCGTCGGCGATCGACTCCGTCCCGTCCGCGCGGACGCCGGCGGCGCGCTCGATCCACGCGTCCCGCGTCCCGAAGCGGGCCGAGGAGCACGCGACGACGAGGCGGTCGATCCGCTCCGGCGCGTTCGCGCCGAGCCACATGCCGACGACGCCGCCGAGCGAGAGGCCGCAGAACGAGACGCGCTCGACCTCGAGCCGGTCGAGGAGCTCGAGCAGGTCGCCGGCGAGCTCCGCGATCGTGTACGGGCCCGGGGGAACGGGCGAGCCGCCGTGGCCGCGGTGGTCGTACCGGAGCACCCTGTGTCCGCGCGCCAGGCCGTGCACCTGCAGCTCCCACAGGTCGAGCGTCGTCCCGAGCGAGTTCGAGAGCACGAGCACCGGCGCGTCCTCCGGCCCGTCGAAGCGGTGGCTCAGGTTCATGCGCCGTCCCGGTAGAGCGCGAGCGCCCGGTCGACGAACGCCTCCGCCGAGCCGAGGTAGGTCGTCGGGTCGAGCAGCTCGTCGAGCCGGGCCGCGTCGAGATGCGAGGCGAGCGCCGCGCGCGGGTCGCCGCCGGCGAACGCCTCGCCGACGAGCGCGTGCGCCTCCTCGCGTCCCATCGTCTCCGCGAGCGCGAACGAGACGCGCTCGGCGACGAGGGCGGGGCTCAGGTTCGCGCGCATCCGGTCGGTGTGCACCTCGAGCCCGTCGAGGCACTCGCGGATCGCCGCCGCCGCGCCGCCGGCGAGCATGAGCGCGTCCGAGAGCGCGCCCCACTCGGCGTGCCACGCGCCCGCGGCGCGCTCGTGCTCGTACTCGCCCGCAGCGAGCACGGCCGCCTGCGCGTGCACGCCGCGCGCGCACGCGCGTGCAATCGCCGCGCGGGTCGAGTTCCGCTTCTGCGGCAGCGTCGAGGAGCCTCCGCCGCGCGCCTCCGAGACCTCGCCGACCTCCGTCTGCGCGAGCAGCGCGACGTCGAGCCCGATCTTGTCGCACGCCTGCGCCGCGGCGGCGAGCGCGGCGCCGAGCTCCGCCACCCGCACGCGGCGCGTGTGCCACGGCAGGACCGGCTCCTCGAGCTCGAGCTTCCGCGCGAACGCGCGCAGCACCTCCGGCCCGCTCTCCCCGAGCGGCGCGAGCGTGCCCGCGGCGCCGCCGAGCTGCGCCTTCAGCGGCACGCCGGCGAGCGCGGCCCGCGCGTCGACGACGCCGACGAGCCAGCCCGCCGCCTTCAGCCCGAACGTCGTCGGCACGGCCTGCTGGAGCAGCGTCCGCCCGGCCATCGGCGTCGAGCGATGCTCCTCCGCGAGCCGCGCGCACGCAGCCGCGACCGCGTCGAGCTCCTCGAGCACGAACGCCCGCGCCCGCCTCGCGACGAGCATCGACGCGCTGTCCATCACGTCCTGGCTCGTCGCGCCGTGGTGCACCCACCGCGCCGCGTCGCCGCCGACGCGCGCGCGCAACGCGCGCACGAGCGGCTCCGCCGGATTCCCCACGGCGCGACCGTCGCGGGCGAGCTCCGCCGCATCGAGCCCGCCCGCGCGGCACGCCTCGGCGATCCTGTCGGCCGCGTCGGCCGGAACGACGCCCGCCGCCGCCTCCGCCGCCGCGAGCGCCGCCTCCACCTCGAGCATCGCCGCGACCCACGCGCCGTCCGACACCGCCTCGGCGAGCCGGTCGGGCACGAAGATCGCCGCGAAGACGGTCAATGCGTGAAGAACACCGTCGCGCGGTCGCCCTGCGTGCGGATGTCCCAGCGGAGCGCACCGTCCTCCTGCTCCGCGACGAGTGTCGCCCGGTCGGGTTCGTCGAGCGCCGACAGGACCGGATCCGCCGCGTTCGCGTCGGCCTCGTCCGGGAAGTAGACGCGCGTCAGCTCGTGCCGGAGCAGCCCGCGCGCGAAGACGAGGACGTCGAGCCGCGGCGCCTGCCCGGGCTGCGCGTCCGGCTTCGCGACGACGAACGAGAAGCGCCCGTCC
This sequence comes from Gaiellaceae bacterium, assembly GCA_035541175.1. GTDB lineage: Bacteria > Actinomycetota > Thermoleophilia > Gaiellales > Gaiellaceae > Palsa-739. Next base: position 13,355 of record DATKNT010000011.1, on the reverse strand, counting down.
GCGTCGGTGCCGCTGCGCCCCCAGCGCTTGCCGCCGGCGTCCCAGGCCTCGATCATCCCGTCGCTGATCGGCGCGCCCTGCCCGTCGATCAGCTGTCCGATCAGCATCGTCGCTCCCGGCGCGTTCCGCGCGACGAGCTCGTTCTGCGGCTTGCGCGACAGCCCGATCGCGTAGTACGGGCCGACCGTCTGGGACGGAGTCCGGGGCAGGCTCATCACAGGTTCTCCATCGGCGTCGTCCCGGAGGCCCCGCGCCCGAGGACGATGTCCCACTGGTAGCCGAGCGCCCACTCCGGCTGCGTCGTGTCGAGGTCGAAGCGGGAGATGAGCAGCTCGCGCGCCTTCGGGTCGCGCACCGCGTGGAAGATCGGGTCGAACTCGAACAGCGGGTCGCCGGGGAAGTACATCTGCGTGACGAGCCGCCGCGTGAACTCGGGCCCGAAGAGCGAGAAGTGGATGTGCATCGGCCGCCAGGCGTTCTCGTGGTTGCCCCACGGGTACGAGCCGGGCTTGATCGTGACGAAGCGGTACCGCCCGTGGTCGTCGGTGAGGCAGCGGCCGGCGCCGGAGAAGTTCGGGTCGAGCGGGGCCGGATGCTGGTCGACCTGGTGCCGGTAGCGGCCGGCCGCGTTCGCCTGCCAGATCTCGACGAGGGTGTTGCGGATCGGCCGGCCGTCCTCGTCGAGGACGCGGCCGGTGACGACGATCCGCTCGCCGAGCGGCGCGCCCTCGTGCTGCCGGGTCAGGTCGCCGTCGTGCTCCTCGATCTCCTCGTGCCCGAACACGGGCCCCGCGAGGTCGTGGAACTCCTCGGGGATGGTGACGAGCGGGCGCTTCGGCACGCGCCACCGGGTCGAGCGGTAGCCCGGGTAGTCGACCTGCACCTCGGGCCCGAAGTCCGGATCGTCGGGAAGGACGATCGGCGACTCTTCCGTCTGTGCCACTAGCTCCTTCCTTTCGTCTCGAGCGCGCGCAGCGCCGCGAGCTCCTCGTCGGTTGGGGGAACAGTCTCGCGCATCTCGTCGGCAACCTGCAGATCCCAGCCCGTGGCGGCCCGGGCCTGCTCGACCGTGCTGCCCGGGTGGACGGCGACGAGCGTGAGCTCGCCGTGACGCGGCTCGAGGATCCCGAGGTCGGTGACGACGACGCGGACGTTGTCGCCGAGGCTCGTGGTGAAGTCGAGCTGCTCGACGAAGGTGCGCGGCGACTGGCGCAGCATCACGAACACGTCGTCGACGCCGAGCGCGATCTCCGGCGCGCCGCCGCCGCCGGGGAGGCGCACCGTCGGGTGCTCGTAGTCGCCGATCACCGTGCTGTTGAGGTTGCCGTACCGGTCGATCTGCGCCGCGCCGAGGAAGCCGACGTCGATCCGCCGGCCCTGCAGCCAGTACGCGAACATCTCCGGCACCGAGACGACGGCGTCGGCGGTCTCCGCCAGCTCGCCGTCGCCGATCGAGAGCGGCAGCCGCACCGGCTTCGCGCCGATCGTCCCGCTCTCGTAGATGAGCGTGCAGCCGGGCGCGTGCGTGCGCCGGGCGAGGTTCGCGGCGAGGCTCGGCAGGCCGATGCCGACGAAGCACACGGTCGTGTCGTCGAGCCGCCGCGCCGCCTCCACCGCCATCATCTCGTCCGCGGTGTACGGCCGGTCGCCGTTCGTCGTCACGCCGCCGTCGCCTCCTCCGCGAGGCTCGCGCGGTACTCCTCGACGTCCGCGGTGTCGAGCACGTGGCGCTTCATCCACGCGAGGAACGTGCCCCGGTCGCGGCTGACCGGATCCCACGCGACGTAGAACTCGTTGTCGCGGTCGTAGTAGCCGGCCGCATACGACGGATGCGCGCCGCCCCGGACGTGCGCGACCGCGGAGATCGTCCACGAGGGAAGCACGACGCCGTTCGGCCGCGGCTCGAGCTCGTCGACGATCTCCTCGACGGTGACGATCGACCGCTTCGAGGCGAGCACCGTCTCCTTCTGGACGCCCGCGATCCCCCACAGCTGGACGTTGCCGTGCCGGTCCGCCTGTTGCGCGTGGACGATCCCGACGTCGGGCCGGTGCGCCGGCACCGCCGCGAGTGCCTCGCCGGTGAACGGGCAGACGACGACGCCGACGCGCGTCCGGCTCGGCAGGTCGCCGCCGCGATAGCCGCGGAGCACGCCGAACGGGAGGTTCGCCGCGCCCGCCGCATACGCCGCCGCCATGCCCGCGTGCGAGTGCTCCTCCAGCTCGAGCGGCCGCGGCCAGCCGTTCTCGACCGCGTCGCGGAGCCGGTGCAGCGAGCCGACGCCGGGGTTGCCGCCCCAGGAGAAGACGAGCTTCCGCGCGCAGCCCATCCCGATCAGCTGGTCGTAGATCACGTCCGGCGTCATCCGGATCAGCGTCAGGTCCTTCCGTCCCTGCCGCACGAGCTCGTGCCCGGCGGCGCTCGGGATCAGGTGCGTGAAGCCCTCGAGCGCGACGACGTCGCCGTCGCGGACGAGCTCGGAGACCGCGTCGCGGAGTGGGACGATCATCAGAACGGGAACGGATGGGTGCCGCTGCGGATCGTCACCCAGCGCAGCTCGGTGAACTCGTCGACGACCGCCTGGCCGCCGAAGCGCCCGAAGCCGCTGTCCTTGACCCCGCCGAACGGCATCTGCGGCTCGTCCGCCACGGTCTGGTCGTTGACGTGGACGATCCCCGAGTCGATCGCCTGCGCGATCGTGAAGCCGCGGTCGCGGTCGCTCGTGATGATCCCCGCGCTCAGCCCGTACGTCGTCGCGTTCGCGCGCGCGACCGCCTCCTCGGCGCTGTCGACCACCTCGACCGAGGCGACCGGCCCGAACGTCTCGTGCTTGGCGAAGTCGCAGTCGGCGGGAACGTCGGTGAGCAGCGTCGCGCGGTAGCACGGCCCGACGGCCTCGCCGCCGGCGAGCACGCGCGCGCCGCCCTTCACCGCCGAGTCGACGCGATCCTTGACGAGGTTGAGCGCCGCCTCGCTGATCAGCGGGCCGATCACCGTGTCGTGCTCCTTCGGATCGCCGGCCTTCAGGCCCTCCGTCTTCTCCGCGAGCCTCGTCACGAACGCGTCGGCGATCGGCCGCTCGACGTAGATCCTCCGCGTCGACATGCAGATCTGGCCCTGGTGGAGGTACGCGCCGAATGCGGTCGCGTTCACCGCGTAGTCGAGGTCGGCGTCGGCGAGGACGATCAGCGGGTTCGAGCCGCCGAGCTCGAGGACGACCCGCTTCAGCTGCCGCCCTGCCGCCACCGCGATCTCCCGGCCGACCGCCGTCGAGCCCGTGAAGTTGAGGCGCCGCACCGCCGGATGCTCGATCAGCGCGTCGCCGATCGCCGCCGCCGCACCGGGCGCGTGCGTGACGACGTTGAGCACGCCGGCGGGAAGCCCGGCCTCGCCGAGGATCTCGCCCCAGAGCAGCCCGCCGGAGAACGGCGACCACTCGGAGGGCTTCAGCACGACGGTGTTGCCGAGCGCGAGCGGCGCCGCGATCGAGCGGGCGGAGAGGATCAGCGCCGCGTTCCACGGCGCGAGCGCGCCGACGACGCCGACCGGCTTGCGGATCCCCATCGCGAACGCGCCGGTGTCGGACGGGATGATCTGCCCCGTCGGCGCGTACGCGAGCGCGGCCGCCTGCCGGAACAGGTTCGGCACGAACATCGTCTGGAACATCCCGAAGCCGAAGCTCGCGCCGGTCTCGCGCGCGAGCAGATCGACGACCTCCGGCTGCCGCGACTCGAGGACGTCGGCCGCCTTGAGGAAGATCCGCTGCCGCTCGGCAGGGGGCGTCTGCGCCCAGCCGGGAAGCGCGGCCGTCGCCGCGTCGATGGCGCGGTTCGCGTCCTCGACCCCGGCCGCCGCGACGTGCGCGACGAGCTCGCCCGTGTACGGGTCGAGGTCGGCGAAGGTCGAGCCGTCGGCCGCGTCGACCCATTCGCCGCCGATGTACTGCTTGAACTCCTGGACGTCGGTCGCCGTCGTCGCCATCTCCGTCTCCTCTGCTCGAAAGTGCTCGGCGCGGTCGTATATCGAGACCCCTATCGAACTGTCAATACGGTGTTTTACTATGCGGAACAATGGTGGCAGCGCCTCGTGATCGGGACAGCGGGTATTCGCAGTCGCTCGAGCGCGGCCTGGCCGTGCTCTCGGCCTTCGACACGGGCCGGCCGCTGCTCGGCATCAGCGACCTCGCGCGCAAGCTCGGGCTCAGCCGGAGCACGACGCACCGCTACGTGGCGACGCTCGCGTCGCTCCGCTACCTGACGCAGGACCCGCTGACGCGCAAGTACCGCCTCGGCCCGCGGGTGCTCGACCTCGGCTTCTCGGCGATCAACTCGATGGAGCTGCGGGAGATCTCGGCGCCGCACCTCCAGGCGTTGAGCGACGAGACGGGATACACGGTGAACATGGGCGTGCTGGAGGGCGTCGACGTCCTCTACATCGAGCGCAGCCGGAGCGCGCGCCGGGGCCAGCGCGAGATCGACCTCAACCTCCACGTCGGCTCGCGGCTGCCGGCGTACTGCACCTCGCTCGGCAAGGTGCTGCTCGCGTACCTGCCGGCGGACGACCGGCGGGACGCGCTCGAGCGTGTCGAGCTCGTGCGGCGTGGGCCGAACACGATCACCTCACGCAAGGCGCTCGAGCGCGAGCTCGAGCGCGTGCGCGACGCCGGGCTCGCGATCAGCAACGAGGAGCTCGCGTACGGGCTCCGGTCGATCGCCGCGCCGGTGCGCGCGCAGACGGGCGACGTCGTCGCCGCGATCAACCTCGCGGTGCACCGGTCGATGGTGTCGCTCGAGGACCTCGTCGCGAACCTCGGCCCCGCGCTCCAGCGCACCGCCGCGGAGATCTCGAGCCACCTCGGCGTCGGCCAGGTCCGGTTCTAGCGAGAGGAAACGGCTCCTTACGTGCCGAGTCCCCGTGAACCCGAGGGCCCACAGGGACTTGGCGAGCGGCAATCTCCCACACCGCCGAACGCGTGTCAAGCGGGAGGCGAGGTACGGCCGCGCAGCGGGCGGACGCGCAGGCTGACCGTCCACGCGACCGCGACGAGCAGCAGCCCCGCGGCGATCGCCGCCCACTCGGCGGCCGACGTCCCGCCGCCGCGCGCGGGGGCGGGCGGCGTGAGGACGGGCTCGGCGAGCCGGTGGCCCTCCGCGGCGGCGAGCTGCTGCACCGCCGTCGCGGCCGTCGCGGTGAGGTTGCCCGGGTCGACCGCGACGCCTCGCAGGACGCGGCGCTCGCGCGCGACCGGACGTCCGTCGTCGTAGATCCCGATCCCGTTCGGCATCACCGTCAGCAGCCGGCCGCGGTAGAGCAGCGACAGCTCCGTGCCGAGGAAGCGCGCGTACGTCTGCGGCCTCCGCCAGAGCGCGGTGACGGAGCCGAGGTCGTACGACGACGCGACGACGGCGACCTTCAGCGGGTAGCCGGCCCGCCTCGCCTCGCGGACGAGCGCGGCCAGCCGCGCCGCATCGCCCGCCTGGAGACCGGCGTCCGCCGGCACGAACACCGGCTGCGTGACGAGGACGTCGCTCGCCGGGTCGCCGTCGGCGCGCGCGGCGCCGGCGGCGAGCGCGAGGACGACTGCGGCACAGGCTGCGACCCGGGGAAGGCGGGGCATGGGGCGCCGCCGATGCTACGCGTCCGCCATACTCACGGAGGGTCGTGTCCGTTCAGCAGCCAGCCGCAGCCGACGAGCGTGCGCCGCGCCATCTCCGCTGGGCGCTCTGGATCTCGGTCGCGCTCCTCGGCGTCATGGGCGGGCTGCTGATCGGCCTCGTCCTCGGCTCGCACAAGCCGGCCGCGGTGCCGAACGGCCCGGTCGGCCCCGTCGGGCCCGCGGCGAGCTGGCCGGCGGGCGCGAAGGTCGCGCCCGGCTTCACGCTCACCGACCAGGACGGGAAGCCGGTGTCGCTGGCCGCGTATCGCGGGCGGCCGGTGATCGTCACCTTCATCGATCCGCTGTGCCGGAACTTCTGCCCCCTCGAGGCGAAGGTGCTGAACGACGTCGAGAGCCGGCTCCCCGCGGCGCAGCGGCCGGCGATCGTCGCGGTGAGCGTCAACCTCTGGGGGAACGCGCGCCGCTACCTCCTCCAGGACGTCCGCAAGTGGCGGCTCGTGCCCGAGTGGCGGTGGGGCGTCGGCGACGAGAAACAGCTCTCGAAGGTGTGGAGCGCCTACCAGATCGCCGTGCTCGCCACCACGCGCACGATCGCCGGCGTGACCGTGCACCAGATCACGCACACCGAGGGAGCGTTCGTCGTCGACCGGACCGGCCACCAGCGCGCGCTCTTCCTCTGGCCGTTTCGCGCCGTCGAGGTCACGCGGACGCTGCGGCAGCTCGCGCGTGCGTAGCACCGCCCGGGCGGCGACCGTCCTCGCGGTCATCGCCGCCGCGGCCGGTGCGATCCCGGGCCGCGCGTCGGCGCACGCCGGGCTGACCGCTCCCGCGGCGACGAGCTTCCTCGCACGGATCGCGTCGGTGCCGCCCGGCCTCGACGCGCGGGTCGTCGACGGCGACCAGCGTCTCTGGCTCCGCGCCTCGCCGCGGCTGACGGCGTACGTCCTCGGCTTCGAGGGCGAGGCGTACCTGCGCTTCTCCCCGGCCGGCGTCGCCGTCAACGTCCACTCGCCGGCGTACTACCTCAACCGGGCGCGGCCGCTCAGGCCGCCGGCAGGTCTCGGGCCGGGCTCAGTCCCGCTCTGGAAGCCGGTGTCGCGCGGCCACACGTACCAGTGGCACGAGGACCGGCTCCACTCGCTCGCGGTGGCGGCGCGGGCGCCCGGCTCGTCGTACGTCGGGCGGTGGACGATCCCGGTGCTCGCCGACGGGAGGATGACGAGCATCAGCGGCGGGCTCTGGCACGCCGACGCCCCGTCGCTCGTCTGGTTCTGGCCGATCGTCGTCGTGCTCGCCTGCCTCGCGGCCGTGCTGCGGCTACGCGACCCGCGGCTCGACGCGGCCGCGGCAGCGGTGCTCGCCGGGACGACGCTCGCCGCGGCGACGATCGGCCGCCTCGGTCGCGAGCTCTACGGCCGGCCGACCGTGTCGGCGGGACAGCTCGTGCTCGTCGCGCTCACGTGCGCCGTCGCGGCGGCGCTCGCCTTGCTCTATCTCCGGCCCACCTGGCGCGCGCTCGCAGGGACCGTGATCGCCGCGCTCGGCATCTACCAGGGGCTCGCGCTGTCCGGCACGCTGCTGCACGGGTTCGTCCTCTCCGCGCTCCCCGCGTGGCTCGAGCGCGCCGCCGCCGTCACCTCGCTCGCCGCCGGGACGGGCCTGCTCGTCGTCGTCATCGTCGGCGTAGCGTTCCCCGGCGGCGAAGCGCGAGACGAAGGAGCCCCGCCAGCGCGAGCCCGACCGCAGCCGCAACGATGATCACGATCCGGTCGTGCGAGTTCCGCTGCGCGGGCGTCGTCACGTGCGTCGGCGCGGCGAGCTTCACGCCGTCCGCGGCGGCGAGCGCCTGCACGCCGGCGATCGCGGCGCGCACGAGCCCGTCGTCGCCGGTGCCGATGGGGATCTTCGAGAGCGCCGCGTACTCCGCGTCGACCGGGTGCCCCGGCCGGTAGAAGCCGAATCCGTTCGGCATCACGACCAGCAGCCGCTGCTTGAAGAACGCCGCATCCTCCTCGCCGAGGAAGCGCGCGTACAGCTTCGGCTTGCGCCAGAGCACCGTGACGGAGCCGAGGTCGTAGGCGTCCGGGATCAGGGCGACCTTGATCGGGAAGCCCTGCGCCTTCGCCTCCCGCGCGAGCGCGAGCAGCCGGCCCTCGAGCTCCGGCGAGAACTTCCCGTCGTAGGGGAAGTAGACCGGCTGCGTGATCAGGAAGTCGCTCGCCGGGTCGCCGTCGGCCCGAGCGCCGGGCACGAGCGCGCCGGCTGCGACCGCCGCCGCGCAGGCGAGCGCGACTGCGACCCGCGTCACGACACCTTCAGCGTGAACGGCGCGGTGAGGATGCGGCCGTCGATCTGGCACTGGAGGAACAGCCGCCAGGTCCCCGGCACGGGGACGAGGACGCCGACCTTCAGCTGTCCCGGCGTCGTCGACGTGCCCGTGATCTTCGTCGCGCCGAGGATGCTCGTGCACCCGGAGATTCCGGGCGCGCACACGTGCGTGTGGAAGTAGTCGAGCGAGCCCTGGCGGAAGAAGATCGCGTGCGCGAGCGCCCCGTACCACGGCGTGAACCGCGCCGGCGTGCCGTCGGGGGCCGTGACCGTGAAGTCGAGGAACGCCGGGTCGATCGCCTTCAGGTGCGGCGTCCCGTTCACGACGAAGCGGTAGCCGTCCACCGTCTGGCTCCGGGTGAACGGCGGCAGCGGCTGCGGCACGTACGTCCCGGCGACCCTGAGCGTCGTGAACAGCTGGAAGTTCGTCTGCGACGCGGGGCCGGTCGGCTTCGGGTACACGTCGATCACGACCTTGTACGGCCCCGGCGAGGGAAAGGTGATCTTCGTCGAGATGCGGCCGTCCGCGGCCACCGGCGGATGCGTGTGGATGATCGTGGCAAGGTCGTGCCGGACGATGATCAGGTGGACGCCGTTGTGCGGCCCGACGCCGTGCTTGTACTGCGTCAGCGGCGCGCCGTCGGGCTGGACGACCGTGAACACGACCGTCGTCGGGACGCCTGCGCGGACGGGACCCGCGGGCTCGAAGCCGGCGAGATGGTACGTCCGCGCCGCGCCGACGGTGACCGTCGGGCCGCCGGACGAGCCGCCGCCGCAGCCGGCGGCAGCGAGCAGTGCCGCGACGGCGAGTGCCGCCGGCAGGACCCGGGTACCGTGACGCCGATGCGGACGCTCGTGGCCCTGGCGGCCGCCGCGCTGGCGGCGGCGCCCGTCCCGACGCCGATCGGCGTCGGGCCTCGATACCACCCGCCCGCCCGCGGCCCGGCGCCCGCGACGGTCGCGTGCCGCCAAGCGCCGCTGCGGCGAGGGCTCCGGGTCCATCTCGAGCTGTTCGCACGCAGGCGCGTCGTCATCGTCCCTGCCGGGATCGGCCTCCGCGCGCCGGCGGTGCGGCTCGGCAGCGTCGTCGAGGCGCGCTGTCGCGCCGGAGTCTGGACGGTCGACCCGACCGGCGTCGTCTGGCTCGACCACACGGGCGTGCGGCTCGGCACGGTCTTCTCGGTCTGGGGCGAGCCGCTCTCGCCGACGCGGCTCGCCGGCTTCCGCGGCGCCGTCTCCGTCTTCGTGAACGGCGCCCGCCGTGACGTCGACCCGCGACGTCTCGTCCTCCACGACGGGGACGAGATCGTGCTCGAGCTCGGCGGCTACGTCCCGCCGCACGCGAGCTTCCGGTTCCCGCCCGGGGGTTGACACCGAGGCCATCCTTCCAGACCTGCGCGTGAGCGGACCGGTCATCCGCTCACGCCCCGAGCACGGTCTGGAGGACGCGGAGAGCGACGACCGCCGCCGCGATGCCGCACCCGAGCGCGACGACGGAGGCGATCAGCACGAGCTGTGGGTTGGTCTTCATTCGGTTCACCCCGTTGCGCGATCGACGACGACTGCCGTGAAGGGCTGCCCGCCCTTCGGCGTGACGTTGAAGGCGAGGCCCCAGTGGCCGACCATGACGAGCGCCGGCGCCTTGCGGGTGTAGACGCCCGGCGAGGTCTCCTCGAGCTGGTACTCGAGCGTGGGCATCTGCATGTCGAGCATCGAGAAGGTGAGCGTCACGTCCGCGCCCCGCACCGGCCGGCCGCTTTTCGTCAGCCGGAGCGCGAACGAGTTCGGCTGCACCGCCTTGTTCGGATCGACGAGCACCTGCAGCGTGTAGCCGCCCTGCTTCACGGTCTCCGCCACCCGACCGGGGCCGACGCGCGCGAGCGCCGAGCCCTCCTGGGCGAACGCGGGCGGCGGCGGCGCGAGGCTCGACAGGAGCGCCGCGACGAGGATCGCGCCGGCGACGAGGACCGCCTCGGCGGAGACGAGCCCGCGGAGCAGCCGTGCCGAGCCCTCGGCCGTCTCGGGCCGCTCGAGCCCCGGCTTCGTGCGGAGGAGGTTGACGGAGGCGAGCAGCATCGCCGCGAGCAGGATCCCGGCCTTGACGAGGATCGCCTTGCCGTACGACGTCAGCCAGAGCGCGTCGAGCGTCGGCAGATGGAGGATGGAGGCCCCGACTCCCGTGCCGAGCAGCAGGAGCACGGAGACGAATGCGACGTTCGAGAACCGCGGCACGCAGACGGCGAGGCCGGCGACGCGGCGCTCGGGGTGCAGGCTCGCCCAGATCACGAGGAGCCCGACCAGGCCGCCGATCCAGACCGAGCCGGAGGCGAGGTGGAGCCAGTCGAACAGGACCGAGAGCCCGCGCGGCGCCGTCTGCCCGGCGTGCCCGACCGCGCCCGGGAGCACAAGGGTCGCGGCCGCCGCAGCGAGCGCGCCGCTCAGGGCGAGCATCGCCGCGACCGAGCGGTGCTCTCGCCGCGGACGGTCCACCCGGATCGCGACCGCGGCCGCCGCGACGAACAGCGCGAAGCAGAGCTCGACGTCGACGTAGCCGCGGCCCGAGGCGGTCGCGCGCCACAGCGACGTGACGCCCCCGAAGTCGAAGAAGGACCGCAGCGAGTCGATCGCGGTCGCCTCCTCGAGATAGACCGGGACGGCGACGAGACCGAGCGCCGCGGCGATCCCGAACGCGATCGAGAGCGGGCGCAGGCTCGTCCCGTCGACGCGGCGGACGAGCGGCTGCGCGATCAGCGCCCGCAGGACGAAGAGACCGATCGCCGTCATCACCGTCAGGAAGGCGAGCCACTTCGCGATCACGAGCGGCGTCGAGGTCGCCGACCCGGCGATGTGCGGGACCGGAAACTGCGGCAGCGGCCCCTCGTTGGGGCCGACGGCGAACGTGAACGCTCCCTGCACCGGGTGGCCGTCGACGGAGATCGCGCGCCAGTAGACGAGGTACCACCCCTCCGGCACGCGCTTCAGCGGCACGACGAGCGTGTCCGGGTTCCCCGGTGACCGCGTCACCGGCCCCTCGGTCACCGAGTGGCCGCCGGCATCCGTGACGGAGATGATCGCGAGCCGCGGCTCCACCGCCTCGTCGTACGTGAGCTGCACGCTGGGCGGCGGCGTGTTGACGACCACGCTCGCGGCCGGGACGGTCTTGACGATGTACGCGTGCGCGGACGCCGCCGCGGGCAGCGCAAGCGCTGCCGACACGGCGACGCCCGCCGCGAGAATGATCCGCACGCGCCGGCTCACGTCATCGATCGCCCCCCGCGCGAGACGAGCGCGATCGCGCCGAGGACGATCCCGATCGCGCCGAGCACCAGCGCGACGATCGCGAGCGTCGACGTACCGCCGCCGACCGAGCTCGAGACCTTGATCGTGGGTGCCGGAGCGGCCGACGACTCCGAGCCCGACCAGTCGACGATCGAGCCGTCGGAGTACGTCTGCTGGACGTCGAAGGTGTACGTCCCCGCCTTCGACGGCTGCGCGAGGAACTGGAACAGCGAGTCCTCCTCGGTCGGCACGTTCCCACCGGTCCACGTCACCTTCTGGATCACGGCGCTGTCGCCGGAGCCGGTCTGCTGGACCTGGCGGGTCCAGCCCGGGCTCGGCACGAACGAGTCGATCGAGAAGCCCTGCGGCAGCGTGAGCACGATCTTCGTCGTCGTCAGGTTCTCCTTCTCGGTCGGCACGGCCAGGCTGTAGAGCTGGAGCTCGTTCGCCAGCGAGACGGACGGGCTCACGCGCGCGTGCGCGGACGCGACGCCGGCGGCGACGAGCGCCGCGACGCCGGCGAGCGCGAGCACGCGAATACGACTCCTCGAGGTCATCTCTCTCCTTCGGTCGGCGTGAGACGCCGGCCGCGGCGACGGCCGGCTCAGGCGGAGGCGAGGAGCGGCGGCCCGCGCTTCGCGAGGCCGCGGGCGATGAGCGGGAGACGCGGGACGCCGGGCTCGGCCGCGGGAGCGGCGGGCGCGAGGGCGACGAGGCGCGGGCGCGGCGGCGGCGTGCGCCCGACGGCGCGGCCGACGCGCTCGGCGGTGCGAAACAGGAGCCGCGCCGCGCCCCAGGCGAGCAGCGCGAACGGGAGCTGGAGCGCGAGCCCCGGCAGGAACGTCGGCCGGCCGGCCTCGTGCCACGGGAAGACGCCGGTGTGGAGCAGCAGCTCGAGGTGCTCCTGCACGGCGAACGCGACCGGCGGGAGGAGCGCGAACGCCCACGCCGGCAGCCCGCGCGGCGCGCGCCCGCGCGCGGCATCGGCCGCGGTCACGAGCAGCGAGAGCACGACGACCGCCGCCGCGGCGCCGAAGACGAGCGGCAGCCAGCGCTCGTACCCGTGCCCGCTTGCGAGCAGCGCGCGCATCCGCACGGGCACGTCGGGATACGCGAGCCGGTACGCGAGCGCATGCGCGACCTCCGAGCCGCCGAGCATGAGCGGCACGGCGACGAGCCAGGCGAGGCTGCGACGCATCGCCGGGAATCGTGCCAGATCGCCGGCGAGCACGATTCTCATGCTCCTCTCACCCGCTTCATAGGTTGCGGGGCGACGCTACGACCACGAAGGCCGGCAGCAGAGCGGAGGGAAGACGATGAGCGCGATCACGAGCAAGCTCCCGGCCGGGCTGCGGCGGGACGCGGCCCGCCGCAACCGACTCCTCAACATCCTGCTCGCGCTGCTGCTCGTGATCGCCGGCGTGGTCGCGTACCTCGCGGTCGGCCAGAGCTCGAGCACGTCGTCGGGCGCGGTTCGCACCGCGACCGTGGGCAAGGGCGTCGTGCTCTCGTCGGTGTCGGCGACCGGAACGGTCCAGGCTCCGCAGCAGGTGACGGCGAACTTCACCACCTCCGGCACGCTCGTCCAGGTCGACGTGAAGCCGGGCGAGACGGTCCAGGCCGGCCAGCCGCTCGGCAGCATCGACTCCACCTCCGCGCAGCAGCAGGTGAGCCAGGCGGAGTCCGGCGTGGAGACGGCGAACGCCCAGCTCCAGCTGACGCTGACCGGGGAGATGCCGCAGCAGCGGGCCCAGGACGCGCTGTCGGTCGCGCAGGCGCGCCAGTCGCTCGCCAACGCGAGGACGGCGCTGACCGCGGCCAGACGGTCGGTCGCGCTCGACAAGCTGACGACCGCCTCGAGCCTGGGCCAGGCGCAGAGGCAGCTGCGTACCGACCAGGGCCAGCTCCAGGTCGACCTCGCGAAACAGAAGGCCGACTCCTCGACGTACGCGACGAGCGACGCCGCCGCGGGGGCGGTGACGGCCGACAAGTCGAAGCTCGCGGCCGACCAGGCGAAGCAGCAGCAGGACCAGCAGTCGCAGCTCGTCTGGCAGCAGCAGCAGTCGAGCGACCAGTCGAGCCTCAGCACGGCGAAGGCGAACAACGACCTCGCCGGGATCACGAACTACACGA
>DATKNT010000010.1:0-13524 GCA_035541175.1 Gaiellaceae bacterium | reverse complement strand
GAAGCCGAAGTAGCCGTCGCCGATGCGGCGGCCGCGCGCCTCGATCACCGTCGGGTCGGGCGACAGCTCGCGGGAGACGAGCTTGTACGGCTTGAGGATCGGCAGCACCTGCTCGACGCCGGCGTAGCCCTCGAGCGGCAGCGCCGCGAGCAGCTCGCGCTCGCCGATCGCGCCGATCACCGTCGCCTCCCGGCCCGGGGTCACGAGCGCGGCGCAGCCGGCCTCCTCGAGGCGGGCGACGACCTCGTCCACCTGCTCGGGCGTCGCGTGCCCGCTCATGACGATCAGCAGCTCGGGTGCGCCGGTCACGGCCATGGGCCTCAGTGTAGACGCATGGTTCCGGGCTTCCCGGTATTTTCGTGCGGTATGGCCGACGACACGAAGCCCAGGGTCTTCTCCGGGATCCAGCCGACCGGGCGGAAGACGCTCGGGAACTACTCCGGCGGCTTCCGCCAGTACGTGCAGACGCAGGAGCGCGGCGACGCCTTCTTCTGCATCGTCGACCTCCACTCGATCTCGGTCGACTACGACCCCGACGAGCTCCGCCGCACGACGCTCGACCTCGCCGCGCTGCTCTTCGCCGTCGGCCTCGACGCCGACCGCTCGACGATCTTCTGCCAGAGCCACGTCACGGCGCACGCCGAGGCGGCCTGGCTGCTGTCGGCCGTGACGGGCTACGGGCAGCTCGGGCGGATGACGCAATTCAAGGAGAAGAGCGCGTCGCAGGAGTTCGTCTCGGCCGCACTCTTCACCTACCCGGTGCTCATGGCCGGCGACATCCTCCTCTACCAGACCGACCTCGTCCCGATCGGCGACGACCAGCGCCAGCACCTCGAGCTCACCCGCGACGTCGCGCAGCGGTTCAACTACCGCTTCGGCGAGACGTTCCGGCTGCCGGAAGGCGTCTACCCCGAGCTGGGCGGGCGCATCATGGATCTCCAGGAGCCGACGAGCAAGATGTCCACGACGACGAGCAGCGAGCAGGGCGCCGTGTACATGGTCGACCCGCCCGACGTGATCCGGAAGAAGTTCAAGTCGGCGGTGACGGACTCCGGCCGCGAGGTGCGCTACGACCCGGAGGCGAAACCCGGGATCGCGAACCTGATCGAGATCCTCGGCGTCGCCACCGGCGAGCCCGTCGCCGCGATCGAGGCGCAGTTCGACGGCCAGGGCTACGGCGCCTTCAAGGAGGCCGTCGGCGAAGCGGTCGTCGAGCTGCTGACGCCGATCCGCGAGCGCTACGAGACGCTGCGCGCGAACGAGCGCGAGCTGCAGCGGCTGCTCGCGGTCGGCGCGGAGAAGGCGCGCCGCGCGGCCGAGCCGACGCTCGAGGCGATGTACGAGCGGATGGGCTTCGCGAAGGCCGAGGCGGGCCGCTTGTTCGGAGCGGCCCGCCCACGTGGCCTGTAGAGGAGTTACCCGGCGAGCGCGTTGGCGGCGGCGAGGACGAACTCGCACGCCCTCAGGTCGATCGCGCCCGGGATCGGCCTGTTGTCGAACTCGGCGGCGAACAGGTCGTCCTTGATCCTCCTCGCGAGCGCGTCGCGCCCGGCACCGAGGAGCCTGATCTCGGCACTGACCCTCTGGTACCGCGAGTCGTCGGTGCTCGAGCCGGTCTTGAGCGCAGCGCTGTCGGCGACGAGGATGTCGGTGCCGAACTGGCCGACGCTCGAGTTGAGCTGCTTGTAGCAGGCGGCCAGCTCCTCGAACTTCGGCTGGCCGGTCCTCCCCGGCGTGATCGTCAGGTCCTCCGTGATGACCCGGCCGTCCGGGATGTAGTCGTCCCTGAGGCCTGTGAGGGCCATGATCGTCGGCTGGACGTCCGCCTGGTCGACCCACGTCCCGTGATTGCCGGTCTGCGTGTCGAGCTTCGTGCCCGCGTTCGCGTCGTAGGCCGAGCTCGGCCCCTCTCCGGGGCTCGACCCGTCGACGCCCAGGTGCTTCACGCCCGGGCCGACCAGGCCGAGCCACGTGTTGTCGATCTCCGGCGCGTAGTAGCCGTGGTTCCAGGCGTACTTGCTGTAGATCGACACGCAGGTGCTCGGCGCGGTACCCGCCGTCGTCCCGGACTTGCACGCCGGCGAATCGCCGGTGCCGTCCGTGAAGTAGACGTCAGGGATCGGGAACGCGGTGAAGGTCGGCACCCGCGCCGGATCGGCGTTGCCGAAGTGCAGGAGCTCTTCGACGGTGGGGTCGGCCATCCACTTGATCGCGGGCTCGGTCGCGCCGTCGAAGGGATCGTTGACGGTGACGTTCCCGAAGTCCCGCTCGAGCTGGCGCACAACCGGCTGCGGCTGGTTCCCCGTCACGTAGACCGCGTTGCCCTGCGGCTCGTTGGCGAACGGGGTCGTGTCGTTCTCCTCGTACTGGAGCAGTCCGTGCACGCTCGCTTCGACCTCACCGACCTGGCCGCTCGCGTAGCTGCAGGTGTAGCCGGTCGTGAGCGGAGTGCCGCTGCACGAGGGCGTCTCGGCCCTGCCGACGTTGGCGCCGGCGAAGTGGTCGCCCTCGTCTGCTCCGAAGACGAACAGCGTGTTCTGCGGCGTGATCCCGTCGTCCGCCAGGCGCTTGAGGAACGTCGCGAACGCCCGGTTGTACGAGGCGGTGGTTTGGTAGTAGCAGGGGTCGCCCGGGCCGTCCGCATAGCCGACGTCCGGCTTGCCCTTGTACGTCGAGGCGGGGCTGCACGGCCCCGTGTCGACCGAAGCCACCGCATGGACGTCGGAGATGTACGCGTACGTCACCGGCACCCCGCTCTCCTGCATGTCGGCGACGTAGGCGAGCGACTGGGCTGCGGTGATCGGCCCGAAGCCGGGGAAGCCCGGTGTGTTCACGTACTGCCCGTCCATCTCCGTGCCGTTCAGGTCGGTCAGGTTCCCCGCGGCGTCGGTCACCGGGAAGCTGTCGCCGTTTCCGAAGACGCGGTTGTCACCGGAGTTGGCGGCGCCGGCGAGGATCGGCTGCAGGTACTTGTGGCCGAAGACGGCCTGGTACCCGGTGTAGCCACCGGGCTCGTCCGGCAGGACGTCCGGCGCCGCGGTGCTCGACGCCGTCGTCTGCCCGTACTTCACGGCCTTGGCGTCCGTGCAGAACGCGTCGCCCTTGGCACAGTGGACGGCGAGACCGATGTAGTCGTTGGTCTCCTGGTCCTTGTAGCCATCGGGGTCGGCGTTGAGCTGGGCCTCCTCGGGCGAGCTCGCCCCGAACACGTTTGCGATGTCGGGGCTGGTGTTCTCCATCTCCATGTTCACCGACGACACGGCCCCGACGTCGCAGCCGGCGCGGGTGTACGGCACCCACGGCGCTGGAGGCGTGGCCTTCGTCGGATCGGAGGGCGGGACGGTCGCCGAGTAGTCCATCTGCGGGAATCCGTCCCCGACTCCGCCGCCCGTCCAGTAGCTGAAGACGCTCTGCTCGGGGGTCACGCCGCCCGACGGCGTGAAGGCGTAGTAGTCGTTGGCCACACCCATGCCCTGACGGTCACCGTAGAGACCGGTGAAGTTCGTCGTCAGGTCGTTGGCCGTGTGGCCGATCAGCGGCGTGTGGTTGTTCGAGAGCAGCGTGCCGTTGCCCGTGATGAAGCTCTGGAGCGCCGGCAGCTGCTCGATGTCGGAGAGCACGTTCGGGTTGTCCCGATTGAAGTGGACGTTGTCGAAGACGATGTCGATCACGTGCGTGATGCCGTTGGCGAGGTGGCATCCCTGCAGTGTCGGCGGCGTGGGCCCGCCGCCCCCGCCTGTTCTCCCTGCTGCACCCAGTGCCGCGACCGCGGCGATCCCGGCGATCGCGGCTGTCGCCGCGACGACGGTGCCCGTTTTCAAGAGCCCTCTTCTCATGCGGCCATCCCCCTTGCTCGACGGTGACGGGCGCAAGGTGGCCACAGCGGCGCATCCCTGGCCCCGGCCCCGACGTTACGGCGACCGCAGTTCGCTGGGCAACGACGGCGGCTGGATTTTCACCGAGCCGTTACGGCGTGTCCACGCGAGAGACACACAGATGACACCTTCGTCATCCGCGTGAGGTCTCGCGCAGCCCTTCGACCTCGTGGGGCTCGAGCTCGCGCCAGGCGCCGGGCTCGAGCCCCGCAAGCGTCAGCCCGGCGTAGGCGCTGCGGTGCAGGCGGACGACGGGGTGGCCGACCGCCTCGCACATCCGCTTCACCTGGTGCTTGCGCCCCTCGTGGAGGACGAGCTCGATCCGGTGCGGGCCGAGGCGGCGCGCGCGCGCGGGCGCGGTGCGGCCGTCCTCGAGCTCGACGCCGTCGCGGAGGCGGCCGAGCGCCTCGCCGTCCGGCTCGCCCTCGACCTCCGCCTCGTACGTCTTCTCGACGCCGTAGCGCGGGTGCGCGAGCCGGTGCGCGAGCGGGCCGTCGTTCGTGAGCAGGAGCGCGCCGGTCGTATCGGCATCGAGGCGGCCGACCGGGACGACGCGCGGCTCCGCCGGGACGAGGTCGACGACCGTGCGGCGGCCCTGCGGGTCACGCGCGGTGGTGACGACGCCGGCCGGCTTGTAGAGGAGGAGATACGCGAGCCGCTGCGGCGCGACCTCGCGCCCGTCGACCTCGACGCGGTCGGTCGCCTCGACGAAGGTGTTCAGCAGCCCGGGCTCGCCGTTGACGCGGACGCGTCCGGCCTGGATCAGCGCGTCGGCGCCGCGGCGTGAGGCAACGCCGGCTCTGGCGAGGTACGCGTTGAGTCGCATTCGGCGGAGCGTAGTTCGGCGCAGCGCTTTCGGAGCGAGCGGGCGGCGCGCTCGCGATGTGCCTCCGCGTCGTGCGGCTCGGGTAGCACCGCGAGGTACGCGAGGATCCGCTCGCTGCCGACGAGGACGGAGCCGTCGTCGAAGAGGAGCGCCGGGATCGTGCGCTGCGCCGTATGGAACTCGAGCTCGTCGCGCTCGGCCGGGTCCTCCGGGACCTGCCGCGTGACGAAGTCGAGCCCGAGCTCCGTCAGGCGCTGACGGACGTGCTGCGAGCCGCGGCACCACTCGGTCTGGAACAGCTCGAGCATCGTCGGATCAGTGCGGAATCGCCTCGACGACGCGGACGAGACGCTCGCGCACCTCGTCGGCGACGGGCGCGACCTCCTCGCGGCCCACGAGCTCGAAGAGCGGCCGCGGATCGACGGCGAGGACGTACGTCGTCCCGCTCTCGACGTGGACGACGACGTTGCACGGGAGCAGGACGCCGATCTCGGGCTCCGCCGACAGCGCCCGGTGCGCGAGCGGCGGATTGCATGCGCCGAGGATCAGGTACGGCTCGCGCCCGACGTCGAGCTTCGCCTTCAGGGTCGCCTGGACGTCGATCTCGCAGAGCACGCCGAATCCCTCGTCCGTGAGTGCCTCGCGCACGCGCGCGACGGCCTCCTCGAACGAGAGCGACGTGGTACGCGTGATGGCGTAGCGGATGCCGGAGACGGGCATGGCAGCCTCCTTCGCGCGGGTTCTCCCTCAATGAGAGCGCGCCCGCGGCGCGGCGGCATCCGCAGATTCCCGCGACGCGGTGGTCCTAGGCCGTGCGGAGGTCCGCGACCTCGTGGAGCCGCTCGCGGATCTCGTCCGCGTCGGCGCCCAGGTCGTCGAGCCGCGGCAGCTCGGACAGGCTCTCGAGCCCGAAGATGCGCTCGAACAGCGGCGTCGTCCGGTAGCGGATCGCGCCGCCGGCGGCGTCGTCGCGGCCCGCCTCGGCGATGAGGCCGCGCTCCGTGAGGTTGGCCACGGCCGAGTCGGCGGCGACGCCGCGGATGCGGGCGATCTCCGGCCGCGTGCACGGCCCGAGGTACGCGACGATCGCGAGCGTCTCGAGGGACGCCTGCGAGAGGTTCCGCTGCGCCGGCTTCTCGAACAGCCGCGCGCACGCCTCCGACGCGTCCCGCGACGCGCGGAAGGCCCAGCCGCCCGCGACGCGCTCGAGCACGACGCCGCTGCGGCCCTCGCGGTAGCGGTCGCCGACGAGCCCGAGCGCGGCCTCGACCCGCTCCGGATGGTCGTCGGCCGCCTCGGCCAGCTCCTCGACGGAGAGCGGCGCCGACGCGACGACGAGCAGCGCCTCCAGCGTCCGGGCGAGCTGGTCGAGCGGGTTGGCCGCGATCAGGCGGAGCGGGCGGTCCATGCGACGGTCCTTTCGTCTCGGGCGGTGAACTCCTCCCCGGATCGCGCCACGCGGATCGGCGTGAAGGGGGCGGCCTGGTCGATGGTGATCTCGCCGCTCCGGCGGAGGTCGAGGAGCGCGAGGAAGGCGACCGCCTGCTCGACGCGCGACAGCCCGCCGACCTCGGCGTCGAAGTCGAAGCGGGACCGCCGGCGAAGCACGGCGCGGAAGCGCTCGAGGAACTGCGACACCGGCGGGAAGCGGAGCGCCATGTGCGAGAGCGACACCTGCGGCGGCGGCGCGGCGAGCACGCGGAGCGCAGCGGCGAGCCGAACCGGCTCCTGCGGCGCGAGCGGCTGCTCCGCCTTCGGCGCGAGCGGCGCCGGCCCGATCCGGAAGAAGCGGTCGCCCTCCCCTTCGAGCCGGTCCCGCAGCCAGGCGGCGGCGTCCTTCATCCGCCGGTACTCGGCGAGCCGCCGCGCCAGCTCCTCGGCCGCCGCCTCCGGCTCGAGCTCCGCGAGCTCGGCCGCCTCCTCCGGGAACAGCCCGCGCGCCTTCAGCTCGAGCAGCGCGGCGATGAGCACGAGGAACTCGCCGCACGCCTCGAGGTCGAGCTGCTCCCGCTCCGCGAGCCGCTCCAGGAAGGCCATGACGATCCCGGCGACGTCGATCTCCCGCAGCTCGAGCTCGTCCCTGAGCACGAGCGCCAGCAGCAGGTCGAACGGGCCCTCGAACGCGTCGAGGTCGAGCTCCAGCTCCCGGACGATCATTGCCGGGACGGTACCCGCTTTACCGGACGCGCTGCCTCGGCACGGCCATCTTCGGCCCGGTCGGGATCGGCCGCGGCCGCGCCGCCCGCTCGCCCGCCGACTCGTGGAAGAACTGCCACCAGACGAAGAACGCGACCGAGCCGCTGAAGCAGAGGAGCGAGACCCAGAAGTTGACCCGCATCCCGAGGACGTGGTTCGACGGGTCGATCCGCAGCGTCTCCTCGTAGGTGCGGAACGCCGTGTAGATGGCGATGTAGAGCGCGAACAGGCCGGGCCGCTTGATCGTGAAGCGGCGGTCGATCCAGAGCAGGGCGACGACGGCGAGCAGGTCCCAGACGAACTCGTAGAGGAAGGTCGGGTGGTAGAGATGCGCGGCCGTCTTCCCGTGGATCTCGAGCGCCCACGGCAGCGTCGTGTGCTTCCCGTACAGCTCCTGGTTCCACCAGTTGCCCCAGCGGCCGATCCCCTGCGCGAGCAGGAGACCCGGCGCGACCGCGTCCATCATCAGCCGGACGGGGTTGCCCGACCGGTGGACGATCCACCCGCCGACGAGCACCCCGAACGGGATCGCCCCCCAGATCCCGAGCCCGCCGGACCAGACCGCGAACGGCCCGTACCAGTGGGCGTGGATCGCCGAGTCCTGGTTCCAGCTCGTGATCAGGTGGTAGATGCGCGCGCCGACGATGCCGGCGATCACGCCCCAGACGGCGCAGCGGAAGATCAGGTCCCAGTCGCCGCCCCACTTGACCCAGCGATAGCCCGTGAGCGCCACGCACGCGGCGATCGCGAGCAGCAGCATCACGCCGTACATGTGGATCGTGAACGGGCCGACGTGGTAGACGCCCGTCGGCGGGGACGGGATCGATGCGAGCAGCGCGCCGTTCACCGGCGCAATTGTGCCGACAAGACCGGGTTGGTGCCCCGCCTAGCGCAGGATCCGCAGCGCCAGCTCGGCCGGACAGCCGCGCTCGACGAGCTCGACCGCCGCGTGCAAGTCGACATCGAACCGCAGTGCGAGCTCGAAGGCCGCCTCGGGCTCGTAGCCGGCGCGCTCCAGCTCCTCCGCGCGCCACCGCTCGACCCGCTCGACCTCCGTCTCGGCGTACTCGACCTGTTCAACCGCAGACATCTCGCATCCTTCCGACGTTCGCCTGGTCCTATTCGGGAAAACCCGCTGACCGGATCACCCCCCTACGGGGTATCTCGCCCCGAAGCGGACGAATGTCGACGCTGGACAAGGCGCAGGCTCTGTGCTTTGCTGCCACGCCTGGGGTAGGTCACGAGGACGGGGTCTGAGATGGGGTCATGGACTGCGGCGCAGCGCGCCCGCTCGCGAGCGACAGCACGGAGAATGCTCGGCCCGGTGGCGGCGCTCGCCGCGGTCGCGGCGCTCCTTCTCGGCGGCGCACAGCAGGCGGCGGCGACGCCGGACCACGTGTTCGCGGTCACGACGACCGCCGACACGGTCGACAACGTCACCGGCGACGGCGTCTGCGCCGACTCCGGCGGTCAGTGCTCGCTGCGGGCGGCGGTCCAGGAGGCCGACGCGGACACCGGTACGACCGAGATCGACCTCCCCGCCGGGACGTACACGCTCTCGCTCGGCCAGCTCCTCTTCACCGCGAACATCACGCTCGTCGGCGCCGGCGCGCGAACGACGTCCGTCATCCAGGGCGGCGTCCAGCGCGTGATCGAGATCGGAAGCGGAACGTCCGAGATCAGCGGCGTGCTGATCCAGGGCGGCGACACGCTCAGCACGAGCGGCGAGCCGAACGCCGGCGTCGGCGGCGGAATCTGGATCGACAGCCCCGGCACGCTCACCATCACGCACTCGACGATCACGCACAACGTCGCAAGCGCGTCCGGCGGAGGGATCGACAACAACGGCAAGCTCACGATCGACCACAGCACCATCGAGCAGAACGGCGCAGGGACGATAGGCGGCGGCATCGACGACTTCGGTCCGCTCGTCTCGATCAGCGACTCGACGATCTCGTCGAACAGCGCCGCGACCGAGGGCGGCGGACTCCTCTCGGCGAACACGACGACCCTCACGAACGACACGTTCGGCGACAACCAGGTCACGAGCTCCGGGCCTGCCGGCGACGTCTTCGTCTACGGCGGCGCCGACGTGATCGCGATCAACACGATCTTCGGCAGCAGCCCGTTCAGCAGCGACTGCAACGCCGCTCTCGACTCGCACGGCTCGAACCTCGCATCGGACGCGAGCTGCAGCCTCGCCGCCGCCGGCGACCAGCAGGGCGTGAACCCGCAGCTCGGGGCGCTCGCGAACAACGGCGGGCCGACCGACACGTATCTTCCCTCGGCGGCTAGCCCCGCGATCGACGCGGGCCTCGACGGCGCGTGCCTGACCGACGACCAGCGCGGCACGTCGCGCCCGCAGGGACCGCACTGTGACATCGGCGCGGTCGAGGTCGCGGTCGCGGCGCCGCCGACGTTCGCGCTCGGCGTCACGGTCACCGGCAGCGGATCGGTCTCGAACGGCGGCTCGATCTCGTGCCCGGGCTCGTGCTCGGCGTCGTTCTCGAGCGGAACGGTCGTCACGCTGACCGCGACTCCGGCGTCCGGGTCGCTCTTCTCGGGCTGGTCGGGCGCGTGCACCGGGAGCGGCAACTGCGTCGTGACGATGAGCGCGGCGAGGTCGGTGACGGCGACGTTCTCGTCGGCGCCGTCGTCCGCTCCGCCGTCGTCGCCGCCCGCTGCCCAGCCGCCGTCGGTCGCGATCGCCGTCTCCCCCACGCCGCCGA
This sequence comes from Gaiellaceae bacterium, assembly GCA_035541175.1. GTDB lineage: Bacteria > Actinomycetota > Thermoleophilia > Gaiellales > Gaiellaceae > Palsa-739. Next base: position 3,898 of record DATKNT010000010.1, on the reverse strand, counting down.
CCCAGGGCGTCCTCGAGACCTTCACCGCGACGCTCGCGAACACCACGGCGACGCCCGCGCAGTGGACGTGGAGCTTCGGCGACGGCTCGGCGGCGCCCACCGAGGCCGTGAGCTCGATCGTGCACAACTTCCACCACGCGGGCACGTTCACGGTGTCCGTGACGGTGACCGACGCGTCCGGCGCGACGATCGCCACCGGCTCGGCCTCGATCGTCGTCGCGCCGCCCGCACCGCACATCGTGCTCTCGTACAGCCCCGGGATCCCGACGGCGACCCTGGCGACGAACTTCCACTTCAGCGTCCCGACCGGCCAGGCGGCACCAAGCACCGTCACCTGGAGCTTCGGGGACGGGACGACGACGCACGGCACGACGCAGTCGGCATCGCACACCTATGCGGTCGCGGGCACGTTCACCGTGACCGTCACCGAGACCGACACGAGCGGAGACACGCTCAGCTCGACGCGGACGCTCGACGTCGCGCCGGACGGCCGCCAGCCCGCGGATCCCAGCCTGTCGACGGTCACCGCGTACCCGCCGGGCGCGCTGACGCACGGGACGGCGCCGGCGATCGTGAGGTCCACGGTCACCGTGACCCTCATCGACGCCTGGCACCGCCCGGCCAAGAGCGCAACGGTTCGGCTGACGTCCGACTCCACGACGGCGCACATCGGCGCGGCGACCGCGACGACGAACGGCAACGGCATCGCGACGTTCGTCGTCAGCGACTCGAAGGCCGAGACCGTCACCTTCTCCGCGCGCGACACCACCGACGGCATTGCGATCGCCCAGACCGCGTCGGTGATCTTCGGCCCGCCCGCGGCGCACGTCTCGATCGCGCTCAGCGCCACGTCGGCGCCGGCGGACGGGACTCCGGTCACCGTGACGATCACGCTCACCGACGCACAGGGCGATCCCACGCCCGGCAAGGGGGTGAAGCTCGCCGAGAGCGAGGTCAAGGCAGGCGCCGCCGCGCACACCCCGGTCGCCGCCGGTGACGCGGTCGCCACGAACGCGGACGGCGTCGCGACATTCCAGATCTCCGAGCACCACCAGATCACGCTCGACCTCGCAGCGGTGGACGACACGGATGCGCTCACGCTCCAGTCCCACCCGCGCGCGACGGTGACCTTCAACGCCGCGCCCGGCGGCCCGGCGAGCGCCACGACCTCGACGATCGCCGTCGACACCCGGAGCGTCCCCGATGACGGGACGAGCGAGGCGACGATCACGGTCACCCTGCTGAACGCCTCCGGCGGCGCCGATCCGGGGCAGCGGGTGACGCTGCACACGACGAGCTCCCTCGTCCAGGCGTCGGCAAAGGTGGGAACGACCGACGCGAACGGCGTCGCGACCTTCACCGCGACCGCAACGTCGCCGGTGACGGCGACCTTCACCGCAGATGACAGCGCCGACTCGCTCACCGTCGGCCCGAGCCCCTCCGTCTCCTTCTTCGCGCACGTCCCCGATCCGTCTACGTCGTCCATCGTGGCCAACCCCGTCGCGGTACCGAACGACGGGACGAGCTCGTCGCTCGTGACGGTGACGCTCCGCGACCTCGGCGGGGTGCCGGTCCCCGGCGATCTCGTCCTCCTCCAGGCGAGCGGGAGCGCGACCGTGACCGCAGTGAGCTCGCTTGCGAGCGCGCAAGGCGTTGCGACCTTCCGCATCGCGGATGCGACCTCGGAGACCGTGACTCTGTCCGCGCGGGTGCCGGCGGCGGGAATGACCTTCGGCGCGACGACGGTCGCGTTCAACAACCACGTCCCGAGCGACGCGAGGTCAGGGATGACCGCGACGCCGTCCAACGTCGTCGACGACGGCGCGCACTCGGCGCTCGCCACGGTCCAACTCCTCGACAAGTCGGGCATCCCGGTCGCCGGCCAGAACGTCACCCTCGTCGCGAGCGGCGGCCACTCCCACCTCGAGGGCCTGGGGGTCGGCACCGGCAACACCTTCGTGCTCGCAAATGCCACGACGGACACCTTCGGCAAGGCGAGCTTCAAGCTCGTCGACCCGCACGACGAGACCGTCACCTACACGGCGATCGACGACACGACGGGGATGACGCTGTCGAAAACGGCCACGGTCACGTTCTCGCCGCAGGCGAACGCGAACGCTTCGTCGATCTCCGCGTCTCCCGTGGCGGTTCCCGCCGGAGGGAGCACGACCGTGACCGTGGCGCTCCGCACGTCGAGCGGCGACCCCGTCAGCGGGCGCGAGGTGAAGCTCATGGGCGCGACCGTCACGAGCGGCAAGACCCAGCCGGCCACGATGCTGAACCACACGATGACCGACGCGAGCGGCAACGCGACCTTCACCCTCCGCCGGGCCTCGCAGACGCAGATCTCGCTCACCGCCGACGCGGTCGACGACGGGATCACGGTGACGCCGCATCCGAGCCTCGTCGTCTCGTTCGAGGCGGCGACGGGTGGGCCTGCGAGCACGACGAGATCGACGGTCTCCGCCTCGCCGACCGGCGTCCGCGCCGGCGGCGGCCGCACGTCGGCGGTGACCGTCACCCTCCTGAACGCCCACGGCGGCGCCGTGTCCGGAGCCACCGTCGCACTCCACGGGACCGGGCACTCGACGATCGGACCGGCGAGCGCGACGACGGACCAGAACGGCGTCGCGACGTTCACCGTCTCCGACGCGACGGTCGAGACGGCGACCTTCACCGCGGTGGACACCACCGATTCGCTCACCCTTCCCGCGACCGCGTCCGTCGACTTCTACGGGCACGACCCGGATCCCGAGGTCTCGTCGATCACCGCGACGCCGGGGAAGGTCGCGGACGACGGCACCACGCGTGCAACCGTGAGAGTGACGCTCGAGGACACCGGCGGCGCGCCCGTATCGGGGAAGCACGTCACCGTCCACGCGAGCGGCGGCGCGATCGTCTCGCCGAGCGGCGCGACGACGACCGCCTCCGGCCTCGCAGTCTTCCACGTCACTGACACGCAGGCGGAGACGGTCACGCTGACGGCGGCCGACCCCGCGGACCACGTCACGCTCGCGACCCCGGCCTACGTCCGCTTCGTCGCGCTCCCGAGCGCAACGCTGTCGACGCTCGACGTCGACGAGACGGATGTCGCGTCGAACGGCAGGGGCTTCGCGACCGTGACCGCGACACTGCGCGATGCGCAAGGGCGCGCGATTCCGAACACGCTCGTCGACCTCCGGCCGCTGTCGGGGAGCTCGATCGTGAAGCGGAAGCTCGACACGACGACCGGCCCCGCAGGCACCCCGGCGACGGGCGGGTTCGGCGCGGGGTCGGGAACGCCGACGAACTCGTTCATGGTCACCGACCAGACCGCCGAGACCGTGACCTACGAGGCGGTCGACACGGCGGACGGGATCACGCTTGCGCAGACCGTCACGGTGACGTTCTCGCCGCCCGCCGCTCCCGGGCACGCGTTCATCTCGATCTCGTCGCCGACGATCCCGGCGGACAGGACGACGACAGCGACGATCACAGTCACGCTGGAGACGAGCACGGGCACGCCGGCGGTGGGCAAGGACGTCCAGCTGCTCAGGTCGGGCACCGGCAGCGTGAAGATCGACGGCGGCGACGGCGGGACGACCGACGGCTCCGGCACCGTGACGTTCACGGTCACCGGCTACATCGCGGGAACGGTGACCTTCCGCGCGAAGGACGTGAGCGACTCGTACACCGAGGGCACGGCCACCCATCTGGTGGAGACGCCTCAGGTCATCCTGACCGTCGGCTGAGGCTTTACACAGCCGTGACGTGCGCATGACGCGGGCCGTACGCGGCGGATCCACCGTCCGTCGGGTCGAGCGCCGCTCGGCCGGCACAGACGGAGGTCACGAAGATGTTCAGGCTCACGGCGATCGCGGCGGCAGTGGTTGCCTTCGCGATCCTCCCACTCGGCGCC
>DATKNT010000009.1:0-2413 GCA_035541175.1 Gaiellaceae bacterium | reverse complement strand
GTGGTCGAAGCTCGGCGCGAGCGGGAAGCAGCCCTCCGACGGGACGAGGTCGTACGTCGGCTTGAAGCCGACGATCCCGCACCAGGCGGCGGGGATCCGGATCGAGCCGCCGGAGTCGGTGCCGAGCGCGAGCTCGACGTCGCCCGCGGCGATCGCCGCCGCCGAGCCGCCGCTCGAGCCGCCCGCGAGACGTCCGGGTGCGCGCGGGTTCGGCACGGTCCCGAAGTGCGGGTTCTGCGACGAGATGCCGTACGCGAACTCGTGGAGGTTCGTCTTCCCGGCGACCGCGTACCCGACCGCCTCGAGCCGGACGACCGCCTCGGCGCTCCGCGCGGGCACGTGCTCCGCGAACAGGATCGAGCCGTAGGTCGTGACGAGGCCCGCCGTGTCGAGCAGGTCCTTGACCGCGACCGGGACGCCGTCCGGCGGTCGCTCGGGTCGTGCGAGCCAGATCGCGGGAAGCTCGGGCGGCGCCGTCACGGCGCCGACTCTACTTGTGGCGCTTCGACTTCGACCTGGAGGCGGGCTTCGCCTTCGGCTTCGCGACGGACGCCTTCGTCGTGTGCGCGGCCGACTGGATCACGATGTGACGTGTCACGCTCGTGCCCTGGGCGCCGCCGCTCGCGGCCACCGGCGTCAGCGTCAGCGTGTCCGACACGTCCGCCGAGGTGCGAACCGACGCGAGCAGGCTCGCCGGCAGCGTGTAGCGGATGTCATTCGTGCCGGGGACGAGCGTGCCCGTGCCGAGCGACGTGGAGCCGATCGAAGCCAGCAGCGAGCCCGAGTCGCTCGACTCGACGACCAGCCGCAGCTGGTTCTCGCCCGGCGCCACCGTGATCTGGTCCGGCCCGTCGACGGTGACCGCCGGCGGCAGGTCTGCCGTCGGCACGGGAACGACCTGGCCCCACTGCGTGATCGGCGCCGGAGCCGTGCCCTGGTTGGCCGGCGTCGTCGTGTCGACGGTGAGCGAGGTGTTGACGACGAAGACGGCGGCATCGACGCTCGTCGACCCGTTCGGCAGCGAGAGGTAGCCGAAGTTCGCCGACCACGTGCACGTGTCCCACGGGATCGACGCGGACGCGGTGTTCCCGTTGATCGACAGCTGCACCGGCGTGCTGCCCTTGCCGTTCCAGTAGAACGTCGGCTTCGAGAGCACGCCCGCCGGCATCGCGACGACGATCGACAGCGTCCCCGCGTAGCAGGCCTCGGAAGCGTCGCCGTCGCCGCGGAGGAACGCGATGTAGCGGGCCGCGAGATGGTTCACGGCGATCCGCTGGACGGGGAGGTTCGCCGTCTTCGAGCCGGTCTGGACGACCGCGTACGGGTGGGGCGTGTAGGCGTTGAGCGATCCGGCGGTGAAGCTCGCGGACATCCGCACCGTCGTCCACGCGTCGAACGCGTTGGCGAGCGTCGTTCCCTTCGCCGCGAGCGCGTTCGACAGCGCCGTGACGGCGGACGACGCGCCGGAGGCGGCCTGCTGGAAGACGCCCAGCACGAACGACGGGCCGTACGTCTCCGACAGGTACTCGAAGAACGGCCAGCGCGAGTAGCCGAATGCCTCGTAGTCGTCGGACGAGCAGCCGATCCCGTTGATCGCGACGTCGAGGCAGTCGAGGGACATCTCGTCCGGGCCGATGTCGAAGCCGTCGTCGGTGTAGCTGTCGACGCGGTAGCCCATCCACTCGGCGGTCCCTTCCATGATCCAGTCGTCCGACGCATTGGGGAAGTCGTAGACGCCGAACTGGATCAGGTGGAAGAGTTCGTGCGCGATCGTGTGCAGGCTCATCCCGTCCGAGTCCCCGAGGATCGCGATGTACCCGCTCGTCTGCGCCGCCGGGGGAGGATTGTCGGGGACGGAGACGCCGATGGCGCCGGTGGCCAGGGCGTTCACCATCGCGGAGTCGACGTAGAGGTCGATGTGAGGGTCGCCGTCGACCGCGACGTCGGAGAGCGGCGCCGGGTAGCCGTCGGCGAGCTCGGCGGCGTACGCCTGCTCCGCCAGGGCGGCGACGTCGCTCGCCTGCGTGTACGAGATCGGCGAGGAGCCGGAGGTGTCGTAGTGGATCACGAAATGCGCCGTGGTGACCGTGTCGGGGTCGACGCCAGGGAACCTCGTGGCCGCGAAGGCGGCGTTCGAGAACGCGGCGGCGCCGAGCGCGACGGCTCCGAGCAGCGCCAGGCGGGTGACGTGCCGCATCTCGATCCGCAGATCGGCTGCGGTGGCCCGATCCTTTAGGGCGTTCCTCCCTAGTCGAAGTGGAGGTAGAGGAAGGCGATCAGGAAAGTCCCTGCAAACAGGAGCCAAAAGAGCGCGAACAGGAGCCAGCCGAGGCGGGCGTTCCTCCGGGCGAGCTCGCGCTGGTCCATCAGACGGTCGCGTCCACGGCGAGGGCCACGAAGAGCAGCGCGAGGT
>DATKNT010000008.1:0-17152 GCA_035541175.1 Gaiellaceae bacterium | reverse complement strand
CGGCCCTTCCGCCACGACGCGGCCGGCCGAGATCACGACGACCCGATCGGCGAGGTACTGCGCCTCGTCCATGTAGTGCGTCGTCAGGACGACGGTCGTGCCGAGATCGGCAAGACCCTTGACCACCTCCCACGCCTCGCGCCGCGCGGCGGGGTCGAACCCCGTCGTCGGCTCGTCGAGGAAGAGCAGGTCGGGATCGCCGACGAGGGCAACCGCCATCTCCAGCCGCCGCTGCTGGCCGCCGGAGAGCCGCACCACCCGCTCGTCCCGCTTCTCGGTGAGACCGACGCGCTCGATCACCTCGTCGACCGGCCGGCGGCGTGGATAGAGGCTCGCGTACATCGTCACCGTCTCACGCACGGTCAGGTACGGCTCGACCCCCGTCGACTGGAACACGATCCCGATCCGCGGCTTCAGCCGCGAGCGCTCGGACGCCGGATCGCAACCGAGCACCTCCACCTCGCCCGCATCGCGTGAGCGGTAGCCCTCGAGGATCTCGACCGTCGTCGTCTTCCCGGCGCCGTTCGGGCCCAGCAGCGCGAAGATCTCGCCGGCCGGGATCTCGAGATCGATCCCGCGCACCGCCTCGACCGAGCCGTACGCCTTGCGAAGACCACGCACGCTCACCGCCGGCGACTCGAGCGCTGCCGACACGCCCCTCACCCTCCGACGATCTTCGCCGACTCCGTCGGCTGATCGCGCGGCGGGTGCGCGGCCACCAGACGAGAGAGCACCTCGGCATCGGCCTTGTCCTTGGCCGCCTCGGCCGGATCGTCTCGCGGCGACGCCTTGCTCCGGCTGAGCGGCGTCAGGCCGACGACGTGCGCGCGGACACCGTTCAGCTCCCGGACGTCGGTTCCGAGCGCCTCTTCCGACCAGCGTCCGCGGCGGCCTCCGCGGTGCGGCGTGGAGATCGTGCCGTCCTCGTCCCGGACGAGGTACGCGAGCTCGAGCCGGACCTCGCCGCGAACGAACGCGGTGCCTCCGTCGTCGTCGGGCGACGGGGAATGCATCCAGCCCTCGCGTTCGAGGCGCGAGGCGATGCGAGGAAGGTCGTCGAGCCAGATCGCCAGGTCGAGGTCGGAATGGCGACGGGTCACGGCGCCCGCGTGGAAGTCGACGGCCCAACCGCCGTAGAGCCAGTACCGAGCATCGACGTCCTCCAGGGCGCGACACACGCCGCCGAGAGCCCCGAGTTGTGCGAGGGCGTCGCCGTCCATCCCGGTGATTCTGACCGATCGAGCCGGACTCCGAAGCGGTGCCGGAGCCGCGCGTTCGGAGCCAGCGACCTCGGCCTGCGCGAGCGGTCCTCTCGCTTGAAGGTTGGGCCAGCCCGTCGCGTGCGCCGGCTCGGCGAGCTCGTGGCAGCTGCGGCAGCGATCCTTGCACTCGGGAACTAAGGGCTCATCTGGCCCATCGGAGACATCGGACCGCTCCCGGGGATGGTGAGCGCAGGGATCGCGTCGGGGGCGGCGATCATGAGCACGCCGAGGACGGCCAGGATCGCTGCGGTCGAGTACGTCGCGACGCGGCCCCAGGGCAGGGTCTTCTCGATTGCGATCAGCCCGGCGACGAACGCCATCCAGACGACGCTCATCACGCCCAGCGCGAAGAGCGACGCCATCAGCGCCCAGCAGCAGCCGACGCACCAGGCGCCGTTCTTCATCCCCATCTGCAACGCGCCTGACGCTCCACCGCGCCAGGTGCCGAGCAGGAAGCCGAGCGGGCTGCGGCACTTCCCCAGGCACACGTCCTTGAGCGGCGTCAGCTCGTAGAGGGCGGCCACGACGAGTGTCGCGCCGGCGACCCAGCGACCTGCGCGATCCCATGCGAGCGCGCCACCCGCGATCCGCCCCCCGGCCAGCGCGACCGCGAGGGCGAGCACCCCGGCGAAGGCCCAGGTCACGAGATAGCCGGAGGTGAAGAGGAGCGGCGAGAGCCGAGGCCGCACACTGGTCATGCGCGAGTACAGCGCGACCGTCGGCGCGACCGACGGGAACATCATCGCGGCCATCATCACGACCCACACGCCCAGGAACCAGCCGGCTGCGCCGAGACCCGTCCACGGCCCGTTGTCCATCCCCCGCATCTGCTCGACCGTCCACCACCAGCCGAGCCCGGCGAGGACGAAGAGCAGCGCGACGAGTCCGAGCCGGGCGCGCGCGGCCGCGAAGGCAGGGCCGAGACCCGTCTCGCCCGGCGCCCCGTCGTGTACGGAGGCAGTCAAGCGTTCAGGCGGCCCAGGAGAACTCGGAGGTCGAGAGACCGGTCTTGCCCTCGTATTCGATGCCGAAGGCGTTGATGCGCGAGCGCTTCGCCTCGGCCATGGTCAGATCGGACGCAACCGGATGGAACATGCCGGCGAACCGGACCGGCTCGCCGGTTTCCACGCCGAAGGGGACGATGTCCTCGATCTCGAAGTCGATCGCGTCTCCCACCCTGACGCTGTGACGCAATCCGTCGTCGTCGATCTCGATCGCGGCACGCTCGACGCCGAGCATCTCGCCCACGAGCGGGGCAAGCGCGCCCATCGGGCCACCGAGCTGCCCGCCGAAGACGGCCACGAGCTTCTCCATCTGCTCGTCCGTCGCGTTCTCGTCGATGAACACGCCGAGGCGCCAGTTCCCCTCGGTCATGACCTTCGGGGTGTCCGCGATCGCCGCGACCTTGAGCCCGCCGATGTCCACGCCCTCGACCTCGCCCTCACGAATGTTGAAGACAAGCGTCACGCGACAGAAGTCGTAGGTCGCGCCGTGGTCGAACGACAAGTTGCACGGGCACATCAACTCGCACGAGCACGTCTCGACGTAGCTTCCCTTGAGGTTCCACGACATGTCTGCCTCCTTCCTGACCTGAAGGGGCGATTCTGTGCCCTTTCACGGAATGCGTCAACCGGCACGATCTCTCGCGCAGCGCCGCCGGTCCGGGCTCTCCGGTGCTAGCCGGTCGCGCGCGCCGGCTCGGCGAGCTCGTGGCAGCTGCGGCAGCGTGCCTCGTACGAATCGAGCGCGCCGACGACGATCGTCGCGCCGTCGGCCGGCGCCGGCCTGCCGTCGACGAGGCGCTGCGTCATCGTCGCGGGGCCGCCGCAGCGGTGGCACACCGCCTGCAGCTTGTCGACGAGCTCGGCACGGCAGAGCAGTTCCGGCATCGCGCCGAACGGGAGGCCGCGGAAGTCCTGGTCCAGCCCGGCGGCGACGACGCGGTAGCCGCGCTCGACGAGGGTGTCGACGACGAGGACGATCTCCCGCGGGAAGAACTGCACCTCGTCGATCCCGATCGCGTCGTAGCCGTCGGCGAGCGCGAGGATCTCGCCCGGGCCCGACACCGCGACGGCGCGCATCTTCGCGCCCGCGTGGCTGACGACGTGGCCGATGTCGTAGCGGTCGTCGATCCGCGGCTTGAGGATCAGCGCCCGCTGGCCGGCGATCTCGGCGCGCCGCAGGCGCCGGATCAGCTCCTCGCTCTTGCCGCTGAACATCGGGCCGCAGACGACCTCGAGCCAGCCGCCGCGCTCGGGGAAGAGACGAATCACAGGCGCGACTCTACGAGCCCGGGCGGACGGCTCGAGTGCCCCGCACTAGCGGCTGTGCTCGAACTCCCAGCGCGCGAGCACGCGCAGGCTGACGATCCCGAGCGCGCGCCCGTCCTTCACCACCGGCAGGTGGCGGAAGTTGTTGTCGAACATGATCTTCGCCGCGTCCTCGATCGAGGTCTCCGGCCCGACCGTCAGCGGGTCGGGGGTCATCCACTGGCGCACGCGGGCCTCCGCGGCGCGGGCGCGGGCGGCGACGGCGCGGAGCAGGTCGCGCTCGGTGACGATGCCGACGATGCGGACGAAGTCCTCGACGACGACGACCGCGCCGACGCCGGCCGCGTTCATCTTCTCCGCGGCCTCGCCGATCGAGCTCGTCGGCTCGACGGTGAGGACGTCCTTCACCATCACGTCCGCGACGGTCGCCATCGCGCCCGAGGATATCGCTATCGCAGCAGCCGGGACATCCGCCGGTCCTTGAGGACGCGGCCGCCGGTCTGGCACTCCGGGCAGTAGTAGATCGTGTGCTCCTCGAAGTCGATCTGCGCGATCGGCGTCCCGCACACGTGGCACGGCTCGCCGAGCCGGTTGTGCACGCGGTAGGTCTTCTCGTCGGAGGCGCCGCGCTCGCGCAGCTCGAGCCCGCGCGCGAGCTCCTCGTTCATCGCCGCGGCGAGGCGCTCGACCTCCTCGTCGGAGAGGTCGGTCGAGAGCGCGTACGGCGACAGCCTCGCCGCGTGGAGGATCTCGTTCGCCCAGGCGCGGCCGATCCCTGCGATCGCGCGCTGGTCGCGGAGCAGCGGATGGAGCCGGCGCGCGTCTCGCCGCAGGATCTCGCCGAGCGCGGCGGCGTCGAGCCCGAGCGCCTCCGGTCCGAGGTGCGCGAGCTCCTCCTGCGCGGCCTCGGGCGTCAGCAGCCAGACGCCGGCGCGCTTCTTCCGCGCGTTCTCCGTCAGCACGAGCTTCGAGCCGCCCTCGAACGCGAGCGCGAACGCCGGTGTCTTCGGCCCCGCCTCGCCCGCGCCGAGCATCTTCAGCCGCCCGGCCGTCATCAGGTGGACGAGCAGGACGAGCTCGCCGTCGTCGGTCGGGAGGAGCAGCCGCTTGCCGCGCCGCTCGACGCCGCGGAAGCGCCGACCCTCCAGCGCCGCGAGCGGCGGGTCGAACGTCTTCAGCGTGGCGATGTGCGCAGGCCCCGCCTTCGCGACCGGGAACGCCGACACGCGGTCGTTCAGCTGGCGTCGCCACGCCTCCATCTCGGGAAGCTCCGGCACGGGGAGAACGGTAGCCGGGCTACTCGGCGCCGGGGAGCGCCGCGGGCTCGAGGATGCCGCCGGCGAGACTTGCCTCGGCCGCGGTCTGCTCGACCGCGGGCTCCGGCATGTCCTGGATCGTCCGGACAGACGAAAGGAACACGGGCAGCCACGTGAACAGCGAGCCGATCGCCCCGACCCAGAGCGCCGTCTTCAGCGAGTACGCGGTCGCGATTGCGCCGCCGCAGATGGTGCCGAGCGGCATCGTCCCCCAGACGATCCAGCGCATCGACGCGTTCATCCGACCCTGCAACCGCCCCGGCGTGATCGCCTGGCGAAGGCTGACCTGGGTGACGTTGTACGCGACCGCGCCGACCCCGAACAGCGCGGTGCCGGCGAACAGGACCGGGGCCGGGAAGCTCGCCGGGGCGAGCGGCCACGCGAGCGTCGCGACGGACGAGAGCATGATCGGCATCCAGATCGCCCGGCCGACGCCGAGGCGTCGCTGGAGGCGCGGCGCGACGAGCGCGCCGACGATCGACCCGGCACCGAAGCCGGCCCACACCGCACCGGCGGCGAACGACGACATGTGGAGCGTGCGCGCCATGTAGAGGACGCCGATCGCCATCGCGATCGATCCGAAGAAGTTCGAGCTGCCGGTGGCGGCGGCGATCCACTTCAGCCAGCGGTGCCGGACGACGTAGAGCACGCCCTCCTTCAGCTCCGGGAGCATCTTCGGCTTCGGCGCGCCCTCCGCACGCTCGGGCAGGGTCTCGCGGCGGCGGATCGGGATCATGAAGGCCGTCGAGACGACGAAGCTCGCCGCGTCGACGAGCACCGCGTAGGGTGCCGTGAGCGCCGCGATCAGCACGCCCGCGAGGCCAGGGCCGACCGTGTTCGCCGCCGCCGCCGTCGTCTGCAGCTTCGAGTTCCCCTCGATCAGCTGGTCGCGGTCGACGAGCGACGGGAGGTACGACTGGTACGCGACGTCGAAGAAGACCGTGAAGATCCCGACGACGAACTCGATTGCGTAGAGCTGCCAGATCGTCAGGACGCCGAGCATCCAGCCGACGGGAACCCAGAGGAGCAGCACGGCGCGGCTCGCGTCGCCGACGATGAGGATCGGGCGACGGCGCAGCCGGTCGACCCAGACGCCTGCCGGGAGCGCGAACAGGATGAACGGGAGGAACGCGAGCACGCCGAGGACCGAGAACTCGATCGGCGTTGCGTGCAGCTCCTTCGCCGCCAGCCACGGAATCGCCAGGGCGGACACCTGCGAGCCGAACTCGCTGATCGTCTGGCCCGTCCAGAGCTTGAGGAAGTCCGCGTGGTGCCAGAGGGCGCCGCTCGGCCTACGCATCGCGGCCGCGTTCGTAGAGGGCGGCGGCGAGCGCGTACTCCCGGCCCTCCGGGGACTCGGCGGCACGGAAGTCGTCGATGAGCTTTGCGAGCCGGCGGGAGAGGCGGCGCGCGTCCGCGTCGCTCAGCCGCGCCCGCACGACCTCGTCCTCACCGCCGTCGTCGGTGCCCTTGAGCAGGAACAGGCGCGCGACGCGACCGTAGGACTTCTCGGTGACCGCGCGCACCTGTCTCGTTCGCACGACCCGGATCAGCCCGGCCTTCTCGAGCACCTTCACGTGGTGCCCGACGGTGCCCTTCGGCAGGCCGAGCTGCTCGGCGAGCTCGGTCGTCGAGAGCGCCCGGTCGCGCAGGAGCACGACGATCGTCGAGCGGAGGTCGTCGCCGAGCGCGCGGAGCTGCTCCGGCTCCCGCACGACGAGCACGTCCTCGGCCTCGTAGTCGGGAACCGGGAGGCGGAAGGCGCGCGTGTCGTCGTAGGTGTGCGTCGAACGGGCCACTATTCCCGAATGTACGGGATTTCCCGACCATTCGCAAGCGCCCGCTAGGCTGGCGCCCCGTGGACGCGATCGTCGTCGAGGCGAGGCGGAACGGGGTGGTCGAGGCCCGTCACCGGGTGCATGCGGTCGCGGTCCGCGACGGAGCCGTCGTCCGCGAGGCGGGGGACGGCGGGCTCACCTGCTTCATGCGCTCCGCGTCGAAGCCGATCCAGGCGCTCCCGCTCGCGCGCGCGCGAGCCGACCTCGACGACCGCGACCTCGCCATCGCCTGTGCCTCGCACCGGGCCACGCCCGACCAGATCGACGCGGTGCGGCGGCTGCTGGCCAAGGCGCCTGCCGGCGAGGACGAGCTCGAGCTCGGGCTCCAGGACGGCCGCCCGCCGGACCGGATCGCCAACAACTGCTCCGGCAAGCACGCCGGGATGCTCGCCCTCTGCCGCGCCCGCGGCTGGGACGCCGCCGGCTACCGCCTTCCCGGACATCCCGTCCAGCGCGCCTGCGCCGAGGCGCACGCGGAGGCCGCCTCCGCCGACGAGGACGAGCTGCCGACCGCGACCGACGGCTGCGGCGTCGTCACCTTCGCGCTCCCGCTCGAGCGGATGGCCTACGCGTACTCCCGCCTCGAGAGCCTTCCCGCCGGCGCCCGGGTCGCCGGCGCGATGCGCGCGCACCCCGAGCTCGTCGGCGGGCCGGACGGCGCCGACTACGAGCTGATGCGCCTCGCGCCCGGGTGGTTCGCGAAGGGCGGCGCCGAGGGGCTGCTCTGCGCGGGCGGCCCGGGCGGCCTCGGCGTCGTGCTGAAATCGGAGGACGGCGACACGCGCGCCCACCGGCCGGCGCTCGCCGCCTTCCTCGGCGGCCTCGGCGTCGATCTCCCGTCCTTCGTCGAGGTGCCGGTTCGCAACACCCGTGACGAGCGAGTCGGCGAGCTGATCGTGTCGAACGGGTGAACGCGAAATTGTCCTTTACGAATCTGTAACCGCTCACTAAGATCCGGCTCACTTTGAGGTGAGGCCGGGGCGGGTCACCGGCTCTCTGCAGGTCTGGGTCGTGCAGGTCTTCTCGTTCCGACAAGCAGCCGGAGGCGCCACTTGCTCACCGTCGACATCTCGCTTCCTGACGTCGAGGAACTCCACAAGCTCGTCGCGGAGGGTCAGGAGAAAGGCTTTCTCACCTACGACGAGATCGTCAACGGGCTCGACGACGTCGAGCTCACGAAGGAGCAGGTCGAAGACTTCTACACGTACCTCATCGATCACGGCGTCGAGCTCGTCGAGGGCGAGCAGCACAAGACGCCGCCGCACGAGCAGCCGCAGCCGGAGGACGAGAAGGCCGCGGCGAGCCCGAAGCTCGATCTCACCGTCGAGCCGTCGCTCGACTCGCTGCGGCTCTACCTGCGCGAGATCGGCAAGGTGCCGCTGCTCACCGCCGACCAGGAGGTCTCGCTGGCGAAGCGGATCGAGCGCGGCGACATGACCGCGAAGACGGCGATGATCGAGGCGAACCTCCGCCTCGTCGTCTCGATCGCGAAGGGCTATCTCGGCCGCGGGCTCAGCTTCCTCGACCTGATCCAGGAGGGCTCGCTCGGCCTCATCCGCGCGGTCGAGAAGTTCGACTACCGCAAGGGCTACAAGTTCTCGACGTACGCGACGTGGTGGATCCGGCAGGCGGTGACGCGCGCGATCGCGGACAAGGCGCGGACGATCCGCATCCCGGTGCACATGGTGGAGAAGCTGAACAAGGTGGTGCACATCGAGCGCCAGCTCGTCCAGCGCCTCGGGCGCGAGCCGAACGCGGAGGAGATCGCCGAGGAGCTCGAGATGTCGCCGGCGGAGGTGCGCGAGATCCTCCGCATGGCGCAGCTCCCGGTCTCGCTGGAGAAGCCGATCGGCGAGGAGGAGGAGTCGGCGCTCGGCGACTTCGTCCAGGACGAGACGGCGGAGTCGCCGTTCGACACCGCGCAGCTCTCGCTCCGGCGCGAGGACATCGAGAACGCGCTCGGCGCGCTGCCGGAGCGCGAACGCCAGGTGATCGAGCTCCGCTTCGGGCTGCACGGCGGGCCGCCGCGCACGCTCGAGGAGGTCGGCCGCGCCTTCGGCGTCACGCGGGAGCGGATCCGCCAGATCGAGAACAACACGCTGAAGAAGCTCGAGCACCTGCCCGAGGCGCAGGCGCTCCGCGACGCGGTCAGCTAGACGCCGGCATCCGCGAGAGCGGGCCGAACGGCGTGCTGTGCGGGCACGTGAACCGCGATAGCCTGCGGTTACGCCCGATGTGCCTGTTCGGGCCCGAACGCGAACCCGACGACCGCGCTGCGGCACGAGGAGATGGAGAGATGGACGACGGAAGCACCCACCCTGCCACGAGCGGCATCAACGGACGCCCGGCGGCGCCCAGGTCGAACAGAGACTGGTGGCCGAATCAGCTCGACCTGAAGCAGCTCCAGCAGCACAGCCCCCTCGCGGATCCGATGGGCGAGGACTTCGACTACGCCGAGGAGTTCGAGACCCTCGACCTCGACGCCGTGAAGAAGGACGTCGTCGCGGCGCTGACGACCTCGCAGGAGTGGTGGCCCGCCGACTACGGGCACTACGGGCCGCTGATCATCCGCATGGCATGGCACAGCGCGGGCACGTACCGGATCAGCGACGGCCGCGGCGGGGGCGGCTCCGGCCAGCAGCGCTTCGCCCCGCTGAACAGCTGGCCCGACAACGCCAACCTCGACAAGGCGCGCAGGCTGCTCTGGCCCGTGAAGCAGAAGTACGGACGGAAGCTCTCGTGGGCCGACCTGATGATCTTCGCCGGCAACTGCGCCCTGGAGTCGATGGGATTCACGACGTTCGGCTTCGGCGGCGGGCGCGAGGACACGTGGGAGCCCGAGGAGGTGGACTGGGGCATCGAGCACACCTGGCTCGGCGACGAGCGCTACAGCGGCGACCGCCGGCTCGCGAATCCCCTCGCCGCGGTCCAGATGGGGCTCATCTACGTGAACCCGGAAGGCCCCAACGGCAACCCGGATCCGCTCGCGGCGGCACGGGACATCCGGGAGACGTTCCGGCGCATGGCGATGAACGACGAGGAGACGGTCGCGCTCATCGTCGGCGGGCACACCTTCGGCAAGACGCACGGCGCAGGCGACGCGGCGCTCGTCGGCCCCGAGCCCGAGGCGGCGCCGCTCGAGGAGCAGGGCCTCGGCTGGAAGAGCAGCTTCGGCACCGGCAAGGGCCCGGATGCGATCACGAGCGGCCTCGAGGTCGTCTGGACCACGTCGCCGGCGCAGTGGAGCAACAGCTTCCTCGAGATCCTCTTCGGCTACGAGTGGGAGCTGTCGAAGAGCCCGGCCGGCGCTCATCAATGGGTGGCGAAGGACGCGGAGGCGATCATCCCCGGCCCGTCCGCCGACTCGCCGAGGCGCCTCCCGACGATGCTGACGACGGATCTCTCGCTCCGGTTCGATCCGATCTACGAGCCGATCTCGCGGCGCTTCCTCGAGCATCCGGACGAGCTCGCCGACGCCTTCGCGAAGGCCTGGTTCAAGCTGACGCACCGCGACATGGGCCCGGTCTCGCGCTATCTCGGCCCGCTCGTCCCCGCGGAGCCGCAGATCTGGCAGGACCCGGTGCCGCCGGTCGCCCACGACCTCGTCGGCCCGGAGGACGTGGCCGCGCTCAAGGCGGCGATCCTCGCGTCGGGGCTGTCGATCGCGCAGCTCGTCAAGACGGCATGGGCGTCGGCATCGACGTTCCGCGGCACGGACAAGCGCGGCGGCGCGAACGGCGCGCGCATCCGGCTCGCCCCGCAGAGCGGCTGGGAGGTCAACGAGCCGGCCGAGCTCGCGACCGTGCTCGCGACCCTCGAGTCGGTGCGCCGGGAGTTCCCGAGCCCGGTCTCGCTCGCCGACGTCATCGTCCTCGGCGGCTGCGCCGCGGTCGAGCAGGCCGCGAAGGCCGCCGGCCACGACGTCGAGGTGCCCTTCGCGCCCGGACGGACGGACGCCTCGCAGGAGCAGACCGACGTCGAGTCGTTCGCCGTGCTCGAGCCGACCGCGGACGGGTTCCGCAACTACCTCGGGAACGGTCACGCGCGACCGGCGGAGCACCTGCTGGTCGACCGGGCGAGCCTGCTGACGCTGACGGCGCCGGAGATGACCGCCCTCGTCGGCGGCCTCCGGGTCCTGAAGGCGAACCACGGCGGGTCCGAGCTCGGCGTGCTCACGAAGCGACCCGGGTCGTTGACCAACGACTTCTTCGTGAACCTGCTCGACATGGGCACGGCGTGGGAGCCGACGTCCGAGGCCGAGGAGACGTTCGAGGGCCGCGACCGCCGGACGGGCGAGCTGAGGTGGACCGGCAGCCGCGTCGATCTCGTCTTCGGCTCGAACTCCCAGCTCCGCGCGCTCGCGGAGGTCTACGCGTGCGACGACGGAGAGGAGAAGCTCGTGCGCGACTTCGTGGCCGCCTGGGACAAGGTGATGAACCTCGACCGGTTCGACCTTCGGTAGCGCTCGCTCGACTCAGATCAGACGGCGCTGGGCCGCCCAGCGCGTCAGCTCGTTCCGGTTCGAGAGCTGCAGCTTGCGCAGCACCGCGGAGACGTGGGACTCGACCGTCCGCGCGGAGAGATGCAGCCGCGCGGCGATCTCCTTGTAGCGGTAGCCGCGCGCGATCAGCTGGAGCACCTCGCGCTCGCGCGCGGTCAGCTGGTCGAGCTCCGGGTCGCCCGAGCCGCTGACCTCGCCGCTGCGGAACGCGTCGAGGACAAAGCCGGCGAGCCTCGGCGAGAAGACGGCGTCCCCGTCGGCGACCCGGTGCACGGCCTCGGTCAGCTCGTCGCCGGAGATCGTCTTCGTCACGTAGCCGCGCGCGCCGGCGCGGATGACGCCGATCACGTCCTCGGCGGCGTCCGAGACCGAGAGCGCGAGGAACTTCACGCCGGGCCGCTCCGGCGCGACCTGGAGGATCACCGCCTGGCCGCCGCCGTCCGGGAGATGGACGTCGAGGAGCACGACGTCCGGATCGAGCTCCTTGATCAGCGGCACGGCGTCCACGACCGAGCCCGCCTCGCCGACGACCTCGACGGTCGGCCCCAGCTCGCTGCGGACGCCCGCGCGGAACAGGTCGTGGTCGTCGACGAGGACGACGCGTCGCAGCGGCCTGCTCATGATGCTCCCTTCACTGGGTCGCCTCCGGCAGCTCGAGCTCGACCTCGGTGCCCTCGCCCGGCGAGGAGACGATGCGCACGACGCCGCCCACGCGCTCCATCCTGCCGCGGATCGACTCCGCGATGCCGCGCCGGTCGTCCGCGACGGCGTCCGGGTCGAAGCCGGAGCCGCGGTCGCGGACGAAGAGCGCGACGTGCCTCGTGTCGGCGTCGAGGAAGACGGAGACCTCGGCTGCGCCCGAGTGCTTCGAGGCGTTCACCATCGCCTCGCGCGCCGCGAGCACGAGCGCGCGCGTCCGGTCGTCGAGCGGCGCGTCGCCCGTGCGCACGACCTCGACGCGGACGCCGTGCAGCTCCTCGATCTCCGCCGCGGCGGCGTCGACCGCCCCGGCGAGCGTCCCGTCCTCGGTCGGCTCGCTGCTCGGATAGAGCCAGGCGCGCAGCTCGCGCTCCTGGCGGCGGGCGAGCGTCGAGACGCGACGCGGATCGTTGGGCTCTCGCTGGATCAGCGCGAGCGTCTGGAGGACCGAGTCGTGGACGCGGGTGGCGAGCTCCTCGCGCTCCTGCGTGCGGATGCGCTCGGCCCGCTCCGCGTCGCGCTCGCGCGCGAGCCGGAACGCCAACGGGCCGAGCACGAGCAGGAGCGCGACGGCGACGGCTCCCGGAGCGAGCAGCGTCGTCGCGCTGCCGCGGGTGCTGTCCCCGAGGAAGACGATCACGCCGGCGAGGACGAGCAGCCCGGCGACGATGCGGGCGGTACGCGGGTGCAGGCCGAAGGAGTCGGGGGCCGCGGCGATCACGAGCCCGGCGCCGAGGAGCGCCAGCGGCCAGACGAGGGAGCCGGCGAGGCCGACGCCGTGGAGCGCGAGCACGACCGCCCAGACGAGGAGGATGAGGCCGGTGATCCGGCGCGGGCGCGAGACCGTCGCGGTGTCCGGGGCGGGCATCAGCGCCCACGCGCCGAGGTAGGCGACGATGCCGGCGCCGGCCGCGAACGTCAGCAGCGCGAAGGTCAGCCGGACGAGGGTCGGGTCGACGGCGAGCCGCTCCGCGATCCCGGCGCAGACTCCCGCCAGGACGCGGCCGCGCTCCGAACGCGAGGCGGTCGGGAGCGTGACCGGGAGCCGGAGCGGGCCGCTGCTCAACCGCGCTCGACCTTCAGCTCGCCGAGCCCGACGCGCGCGTCGAGGACGAGCACCCGAAGCGGATGGCTCCCGGTCTCGACGACACGCTCGTGCACGTGCGTGCCGTTGTCGTCGTGCCCGAGCAGGCGGACGTCGCCGGCGCTCGCGCGGCCGTCGACCTGGACGGTGACGCCCCGAGGCACGTGCACCGTGAGGTTGCCGATCCCGAGCGTCGTCTTCACCGCGGTCCGGCCGACCGGCAGCCGGACGTCGCTGAGGTCGACGTCGAAGTTGCCGATGCCGTGTTCGTAGGTCGAGTGGAGCGCCGCGACCGAGGTCGGATGCGCGGACTCGTCGCCGATCCCGGAGAAGAGCGGCACCCGGACGGCGAACGCGAGCGCGAGGGCGGCGAGGACGCCGAGGCCGAGGACGACGACGCCGCCGACCGCCTGGCCGGTGAGCGCGCCGACCCCGACGACCACGCCGAGCGCGATCGCCGCGCCGGCGAGCGCGATCCGCCAGTCGACGTGCACGGCGCCCGTCGCGTCGAGCAGCCCGACGAGGCCGAGCCCGAGGATCAGGAAGCCGGTCGCGGCCGGGAGCAGCGAGCGCTTCTGCGGCGCCGGCGTGGCCGGCTCGCCGCTCGCGCCCGGCTCGGCCCGAGCCGCCCGCGACGGTGCGTGGGCGCTGACCTGCCACCAGACGATCGCCGCCCCGCCGAGAGCCGCTGCGAGCCAGAGGTTCCCCGGGCTCGGCCAGAAGCGCGCCTCCGAGAGGGCGAGGATCGAGCCGAGCGCGAGCAGGCCGACGCCGATGACGAGCCAGGGCCGGTCGCGGTGGTGCTTCAGGGCGCCCGCGGCGATCGAGTCCTCGGCGCCCTCGCCGGGGATGACGAGCCAGGCGGCGACGTAGAGCAGGATTCCCGTGCCGCCGGCGAGCGCGAGCGCGGCGAACGCGATCCGGTAGACGACGGGGTTGAGGTCGAAGTAGTCGCCGAGGCCGGCGCAGACGCCGCCGAGCCAGCGGTTGCTCCGGCTGCGCGTGAGCCGCCGCGGCTCGGCCGCGGGGCCTGCGACGGCGTCGGTGGTTTCGGTCATCGTGTCCTCCAGTGCGAATGATCGACCAGAGGATCGCGCCGCGTCGCCACTGCGGCTATCCGGAAGCCCCCGGGACGATCCCGGAACCGGCCCTGAGCTAGGGCAGGAAGGCGACGACGGCGTCCACGGGCTCGCGCTCGCGCGGGGACGGCTCGCGGGCCGGGGCGCCGAGGTGGAGCAGAGCGAGCACGCGCTCGCCGTCCGGGACGCCGACCGCCTCGCGGCCGGCGCGGGTGCGGAGCACGCCGGGCGTGCGCCAGTACGACGCGAGCCCGCGCTCGGTCGCGGCGAGCAGGACGATCGTGAGCGCCGCGGCGGTCGCGCAGAGGTCCTCCTCGTCCTGGACGAGTTCGCCGGTCAGCGCCGCCGAGACGACGACGAGCGTCGGCGCACGCTCGAGCTTCGCCGCCTCCTTCGGCCCCGCTGCCTCCCGGAGCCGCGCGAGCGTCTCCGGGCCGAGCACGCGGAAGCGCCACGGCTGCGTCAGGTGGTGGTTCGGCGCGAGCCGCGCCAGGTCGAGCAGCTCGACGATCGTCTCCCGCGGCACGGGCTCCGGCCCGAACTCCTTGTGCGTCCGCCGCGCGTGGACGAGCTCCGCGAACTCCACGCGGCTCAGGCGAGACGAGCGGTGACGGTGACCTCGGCGCCGGCGCGGCGGAGCAGGCTCGAGAACGGGCAGCCCTCGTCCGCCTTCTCGACCGCGGCCAGGAGCCGGGCGTCGTCGAGTCCGTCCACCGCCGCGACGATCTCGACGTGCGAGGCGACGATCTGGTGGCCCTGCCCCTCGACCTCGTCCATGACGATCAGGCACGTGGTGTCGAGCCGGCCCGGCGGCGTGCCCGCCTGCGTCAGCTCGCCCGCGACGGACATCGTGATGCAGCCGCCGTGAGCCGCCGCGAGCAGCTCCTCGGGGCTCGTCCTGCCCTCGGGCGCCCCGATCCGGGTCGCCAGCGAGAACCCGAGCCCGCCGAAGGCGCCGGAGCCGGCGGAGATCGCGCCGGAGCCGCGCGCGACGTTCCCCTCCCAGACCACCTCCGCGGTGCGCTCGATCCGCGGCATCAGTCGTCGCCCCCGGGCACCGCCGCCGGCGTGCCGTCCGGGTAGTACGCCTCGGCCGGGGAGCCGGCCGGCCGGAAGACGCCGAGCACCGCCATCGTCCCCGGCCCGCCGTTCTCGAGCGAGTGGACGAGCCGCGCCGGCAGGTGGACGCACGCGCCCGGATGGAGCGGCCGGCTCTCGCCGCCGATGTGCAGCTCACCGGAGCCCTCGAGGACGTAGACGACCTCGTCGTACGTGTGGAAGTGGTCGGGCGCGCGGCCGACGGGGATGAAGCCGACGAACTGCGTCACCGAGGGGCAGCCGACCTCGGGCGTGGCCAGCAGGCGGAACTCGCGCCCCGCGGTGGCGCCGCCGCGCTCGCCCTCGACGTGGACGAGCGCGTGCGTCGCGCCGTCGGCCGGCAGCGGCTCGTGGACGAGGACGGAGAGGACGTCGAGCCCGGCGGCATCGTCCACCCGCCACGCCGTGCCGCGCGCGACGTAGGCGCCGACGCCCGGCGCGAGCTCGACGCTGTCGCCGCCGACCGTCGCCACGCCGTGCCCCGAGAGGACGTACAGCACCTCGTCCGAGCCGTCGTCGCACCGCTCGGCGCACGGCCCCGTGAACCGCAGCACGCGCTGGTCGAACTCCGCGCAGCCGCGTCCCGCGCCGAACAGCGCCGTCGTCTCGACGCCGTCCTCCGGCGCCGTCTCGGACGCCGCCGCGCCCCGGTCCAGCCAGTACTTCATCGCTCTCCGACCCTCCCGCAGTTGACTCGGCGGAGCGTACCTTCGCCGCACCGGCGCGTGACGCTGGCTAGAGTCCCACCCTCGGTTTTGCGGCGCCCGCGCCAAACCAACAGGCGCCGGGGAGCGTCTAACCGGGACACATCCCACAAGGAGGGACCATCTTGATGTTCAGGAGGGTTGGAGTGATCGCCGGAGTCGCGACCCTCGCGACGCTCGCGATCGTGGCGGCGGCCTCGGCACGCCCCGCCGCGCACCATTCCACGTCTGCGGCAACCGCGTCCTGCTCGAAGGGCGTGCAGATCGGCATGCTCGCGCCGATCACGGGCCCGGCCGGCTCGATCGGGAGCGACCAGCTCCACTGGGCGCAGTTCTTCGTCCAGCAGTGGAACAAGGCCAAGAACAAGCCGACGCTGAAGCTCGTGCAGGGCGACACGCAGCTCGATCCGTCGAAGGCCTCGACGGTGGCGCAGTCGTTCGCCTCGAACGCCTCGATCATGGGCGTCATCGGACCGGCCGGCAGCGACGAGGTCCAGGCCGTCGCGCCGATCCTCCAGAAGGCGGGACTCGCCTTCGCGTCCGGCTCGGCGACGCGCGTCTCGCTGACGAGCGGCCAGTACAAGAGCTACTTCTTCCGCGACGTCCCGAACGACGGCGTCCAGGGTCCGACCGACGCGAACTACATGTCCAAGACCCTCGGCGTGAAGTCGGGCGACACGGTCATGGTCGTCGACGACCAGGAGTCGTACTCGACCGGTCTCGCCGACATCGTCGGCGCGGCGCTCGCGGCGAAGGGCGTCAAGGTCGACCGCGAGTCCGTCAGCCAGACGGCGACCGACTTCTCCTCGCTCGTGGCGAAGGCCGGCTCGGCGAAGGTCGTCTTCCTGCCGTTCCAGCTCGCCTCCGAGGCCCAGCTCTTCGCGCAGCAGCTGAAGGCGCAGGGCAAGTCGGCGATCGTGTTCGGCAGCGACGGCACGTTCGACTCGTCGAAGTTCACCGCGCCGGGCGCGTACGTCTCGTTCTTCGCCCCCGACGTGACGACGATCGCGGCGAACTCGAAGCTCGTCGCCGCGTACCACAAGGCGTTCCCGGGCGGCACGACGCCGTTCGGCGCCCCGAACTACGTCCTCGCGCAGATGTACGCGACGGCGGTCCAGAAGGCCTGCTCGGACAACAAGATCAGCCGCGCAGAGGTGCGGGCCGACCTCGCGAAGGTTCGGCTCGCGAGCACGATCTTCGGCGGTCCGGTCGCCTTCACCTCCACGGGTGACGTCGCCGGCGCGAAGTTCTACATCTTCAAGATCCAGAGCGACGGCAGCTACAAGACGGTCGGCTAGCCG
>DATKNT010000007.1:0-10031 GCA_035541175.1 Gaiellaceae bacterium | reverse complement strand
GTGAACTCGTTGCGCTCGTAGGCGACGACGACGCCGGGCGCGAGCGCGACGACGTTGTTGCCGTCGTCCCACTGCTCGCGCTCCTGCTCGAACTCGTCGCCCCCGGTCGGCACGGTCCGCAGCGACTCGAGCCCGAGCGCGTCGGCGACCTCGTGGAGGAACGAGCGCTCCGACAGCTCGGCCGCGACGCCGCCGTTCCCGTCGGGGCGGTAGAGGATCGGCAGGATCTCCGACACGACCGGCTTGTAGATCGTCACGAGATTGCGGTTGCAGAACGAGAACACCGTGTCGAGGTGCATCGCCGAGCGCTCCCGCGGCATCAGCGCGCCGATCACGAGCCGCGCGCCGCCCGCGGCGAACAGGTTCCGGGCGAGGATGCTCACCGCACGCGCGTTCGAGCGCTCGCCCTGCCCCACGAGGACGACGCCGTCCCCGACCGGCATGATGTCGCCGCCCTCGAGCGAGGCGCCGTCCCAGTCGTGGTCGTAGCCGCCGAACCAGATCGGGAAGCCGGCGTCCCTGAAGCGCGGATGGAACCGGTAGACGACCTCGACGTTGAGCGTCTCCTTCTGTCGCGCCGGCCAGTACATGTGGTTGAGCGAGACGCCGCCGTAGATCCAGGCGCTCGTGTCACGCGTGAACAGCTGGTTCGGGACCGGCGCGATCACGAAGTCCGTCGGGCGCAGCGCCCGCCCGATCGCCGAGCCGATGTCCTCCGGCACCTCGGCGACGGTGATGCCGCCGGTCAGCCGCGTCGCGAGCTCGTCCGCCGGCATCTCCTTCAGCCACGCCGTCAGCTCGTCGCAGAACATGACGGTGACCTCCTCCGGCCGCACCCGCCGCGAGAGGATCCAGTCGCGCGCCTCCGCCGTCGCGAGCGTCTCCGCCAGCAGGTCGTGGAACACGAGCACCTCGACGCCGCGCCCGCGCATCAGGTCGACGAACGCGTCGTGCTCCTGGCGCGCGCGCCGGACCCAGATGACGTCGTCGAACAGCAGCTCGTGGCAGTTCGCCGGCGACAGCCGCTCGTGCGCGAGGTCCGGCCGGTGGACGATGACGGTTCGCAGCGTGCCGACCTCGGAGTTCGCTCCGAGCGCCGTTGCGGTGGCAGCTTCCATGTTCTCTCCTTTCACGGCTCAGCCGGTGGCCGCCGAGATGCCGATGAAGGCGCAGACGACGACGAAGACGGCGACGAAGTACGGCCAGACGAACTTGAGGTACCGGTCGTACCCGATCTTCGAGAGCGCGAGGCCGCCCATGATCACGGCAGAGGTCGGCGTCACGAGGTTGACGAGCCCCGACGCGGACTGGAACGCCGTCACCGCGATCGCCCGCGAGACGCCCGCGAAGTCGGCGAGCGGCGCGAGGATCGGCATCACGAGCGCGGCGTGCCCCGACGACGACGGGACGAGGAACGCGATCGGAAGGTTGACGATGAACGCGATGATCGCGAACGCGCCCTTCGAGGTCCCGGACACGGCGTTCTCCATCCAGTGGAGGATCGTGTCGGTCATGTAGGCGTTCTTCATCACGACCGTGATCCCGCGCGCCAGCACGATGATCAGCCCGGCGCCGAGGAAGTCGGCCGCGCCGGTGACGATCGTCGTGACGGTCCCCTCCTCCCCGAGCCTCGCGATGAGCCCGATGACGACGGCCATGACGAGGAAGAGCGTCGCCGCCTCCGGGAAGTAGAAGTCGGCGAAGGTGGGCAGCGGGAAGTTCTTGCCGAACCCCTCGTGCCAGAGGTCGTTCCACGGGATGAACCCGTAGATCATGAGCAGGAAGGTGCCGGCGAAGAGCACGAGGATCAGCTTCTGGCGGCCGGTCAGCTCCGGCACGTCCGAGATCAGCCTCTCCGCCTCGGCCGCGTCGCCCGGCGACACGCCGACGGCCGACTTCTCCGGGGTCGCCCGCACACGCCGCGCGTACCAGAGCACGTACGCGATCGCGAGCGCGAGGAGGACGAACCACATCGCGATCCGCAGCCCGATCCCGTCGCCGATCGTGATCCCGGCCGCGTCGGAGGCGACTCCGGTCGCGAACGGGTTCACCGTCGAGGCGATCACCCCCGTCCCGGCGCCGAGGAAGATGATCGCCGCGGCGACCATCCGGTCGTAGTGGAGCGCGAGCGCGAGCGGGACGAGCAGGACGAAGAAGCCGAGCGTCTCCTCCCACATGCCGTAGCTCGTCCCGCCGAGCGCGAACACGGCCATGAGGATCGCGACGAGGACGGAGCCGCTGTGCCGGAAGCGCAGCGCGAGCCGCCCGATCCCGGTCTGGATCGCCTGCGTCTTCATCGTCACGGTGATGAAGGCGCCGACGGCGAGGACGAAGAGGAAGATCGCGGCCGAGCCGTAGAGCAGGCCCTCCTCCCACGGCCCGACGAACCCCTTGCCGTTCTCGACGCCGTAGAGGCCGTTCGGCGTCGCGTCCCAGAGCTGCTTGAAGCGGAACGTGAACGACGTGTCCACGCACGGCAGCCCCGCCTCCGCGTAGGTCGCGCCCGGCGCGGCCGCGGCGTCCGCCGGCGCCTGACCGCTCTCCGCCGGCGACTCGACGTCGAGCGCGGGCGACGTGGCGACCGTGGCGGAGCACGACGGCAGCTCGTGGTACGTCCCCGGCTTCGGCGCTCCCGAGGCGTCCTTCGCGTACGTGCCCGCGGGGACGAAGAACGCCGCGATCCAGACGAGGAGCAGGACGGCCGCGAGCACGGTGAACGCGGTCGGGAAACGAAACCTCGTCGCCTCCCCGCGCTGCTCCGGCTCGGGTTGCCCGGACACGGCCCGAGCTTACGACGGGCGGTGCGCTCACGGAAGGTGGCGGCACTCCCGAGCCGGTGGAGTTCACCACACTGCCACGTTTCGAGAAACCGGGCGCGATGACTACAGCGCGTCCGCGACGAACGCGGCGATCGCCTCGGAGAAGGCCTGCCGGCTCTCCTCCCAGGCGTAGAACATGTGCCCGCCGCCGAAGTGGCGGACGGTCAGGCGGGCGGCCGTGTCCGGGTCGAGCCGCATCAGGTTCCGCAGCCGGTCGCTCGCGTAGTACGGCGTCACGAGGTCGTAGCGCCCGTGCGCGATGAACGCCTTCAGGTGCGGGTTGAGCGACATGCCGTAGCGGAAGTCGTCCGTCGCGCCGGGAGCCGGCTGGAAGGCAGGTGCCTCCGTGTCGTCCTTCCAGGCGCGGTTGACCTCGTAGCTGAGGAGCTCGTACTCGCGGTCGGTCTCGACGCCGATCTCGGATCGAAGCAGCCGGTTGATCCCCATCGTGTACGCGGGGCTGAACCCGGAAAGCGTCGGATCGGGTCCGGCGAACGGGTCACGGTCCGGAAACGGGTCCGTGACGGTGAGCGTCGCGTCGTAGAGACCGAGCACCTTCCGCTCGTCGCGGAGCAGCTCGCGCGTGAAGACGCGGATCGTGATCCGGCCCTCGGCACGGGCGACGAGGTCGCCGGGAAGCCCGATCAGGTCGGCGAGCCGTGTGAGGATGCGCTCGCGTTCGGGCGGCTCCATCGATGCGCCGCGCGCCAGGAAGGACGCGAAGTGGCCCGTCGCGAACGCCTCCGCCTCGCGCAGGACCTCGTCGAGCGGCGTGCCGGCCGCGAACGCGCGCGAGCGCCCGTGATGCGCCGCGGCCGCGGCCATCGTCGGCACGAGGTCCACCCACGGCACCACGTCGTAGTCGGTTCCCGCGAGCGACGCGATCTCGAGCGCGGGCGAGATGAGGATCGCCCCGTTCAGCCCGATCCCCGCGGTCTCCTGCAGCATCTTCACGAGCCGGCCGACGCGGTAGCCGCCGTAGCTCTCGCCGGCGATGAAGATCGGCGACGCCCAGCGCCCGTGGCTCGAGAGCCAGCGGCCCATGAACTCGCAGAGCGACTCGAGGTCGCGCTTCCAGCCGAAGTACTCCTTCGGGTCGGCCGCGTCGTCCTTCGCGTCCTTGCCGTTCCTCGCCGCGTCGTCCTTCTTCTTGTCCGGCTCGATCACGCGGCTGAACCCCGTGCCGACCGGGTCGACGAACACGAGGTCGGCGAACGCGAGCCACGACGCCTCGTTCTCGACGAGCCGCGGCGGCAGCTCGGGGAGCGTGCCGTCCGCCGGGAACGCGACGCGCTGCGGGCCGACGACGCCGACGTGGAGGTACGCGGACGACGCGCCCGGTCCGCCGTTGAAGACGAACATCACGGGCCGGTCCGGGTCGGCGGCGTCCGCGACGTAGGACACGGAGAAGATCTCCGCCGCCGGCTTCTCCTGCTTGCGCAGCACGATCCAGCTCGCACTCGCGGTGTACGGGATCGGCTCGGCCCCGCCGCTCCAGGTGCCCGTCGTCTCCGCTCCGGCCGGCGGCTCGTACTCGGCCTTGGCGGCCTTCGGCTCTTCCTTCGTCTCGTCGCTCATGCGCGGGACGCTAGCCGACCGCCGCCGCCCGCGCCGCGGGAGGCGCAGGTACGGGATTGCCCGGATGGCAGGGCGCCCGGGGCGGACGAAGCACCCGCTGGAGGACACCGCCCTGACCGTCGCGCCGACACCCGTTCCCGAGCACCGTCACCCGCACGGGCGTCGCGTGGCGCTCCTCGCCGCCGCGGTCGCGCTCGTCGTCCTCGGCGTGCTGCTCGGGCGCTCCGGCGTCTTCGGCCGCTCCTCGAGCTCGGGCACCGAGCAGGGCAACGACAGGGCGGCGGCGCAGACGCGCCGGCTGCCGGCGTTCGCCGCCGTCGAGCTCGCCGGCTCCAACATCGTCACCGTCCGCGTCGGCCGTCCGCAGTCCGTCGTCGTCCACGCAGACTCGAACCTGCTCGACCGCGTCTCCACCCGCGTCGTGAACGGGCGGCTCGTGGTCGACGACGTCGGCAGCTACAGCACGAAGGCGCCGATGCGCGTCGCGGTGACGGTGCCCACGCTCGACGCGATGTCGCTCAGCGGCAGCGGCGTCGTCACCGCCGAGAACGTCGACGGGAAGGCCTTGACGCTGGCCCTTCCCGGCAGCGGCGTGCTGCGGGCGAGCGGCAGCGTCGGCCGGCTCGACGTCACGCTCGCCGGCTCCGGCGACGCGCAACTCCAGGATCTCGTCGCGCGGGACGTGCACGCGGTCGTCTCGGGCTCGGGCCGGATCCTCGTCAACTCGAGCCGGTCGCTCGACGCGGCGGTGCCGGGCAGCGGCGCGGTCCTGTACGTCGGCAACCCGGCGCAGGTGAGCACGAGCGTGACCGGCAGCGGCGCCGTCATGCACGGCTGAGGCGCTCGGATCAGAAGACGATGACGGCGCGGCCGCGGAGACCGCCGGCCTCCATCGCGCGCTGCGCGTCGGCGGCCCGTTCCGGCGGGTAGGCCGCGGCGACGCGGAGCCGAAGCGTGCCGTCGGCGACGAGCCCGCGCAGCTGCTCGAGCCAGTCGGTCCGCTCGAGGACGGTGAAGACCATCACCGGGCGGATGTCGATGCCGCGCTCGGGCTCGCCCGCGTCCCAGCCGCGGACCGCCACGAGCGCGCCGCCGTCGCGGATCGCGGGGAAGGCGTCCCGCTTGAGCAGCGCCGTGTCGACGAAGCCGTCGACGCCGCCCGGAACGGCCTCGCGCACGGCCGCCGGGAAGCCCTCGCCGCGCGGCAGCACGACGTCGGCGCCGAAGCCGCGAACGAGCGCCTCGTCGTGGGGGGCGGCGTCCGTGACGACGCGGAGGCCGCGGAGCCGGGCGAGCGGGATGACGTACGAGGCGAGCTGGCCGGCGCCGCCGCTGACGCCGAGCGTCTGCCCGGGGGCGAGGTCGAGCAGCTCGAGCGAGAGCAGCGCCGTCAGGCCGTTCATCGGCAGCGTCGCCGCCTGCTCGAGCGTCGCCCCGTCGGGAGTCGCCACGACCGAAGCGGCGGGCAGGACGACGAGCTCCGCCTGGGCCCCGCCTTCCGGCCGCCGCGGCGACACCGCCGCCATCACCTCCTCGCCGGCGCGCAGCCGGTCGACGCCCTCGCCGACCGACTCCACCACTCCCGCCGCGTCCATGCCGGGCACCCACGGCGGCTCGATCCCCTCGATCCCGCGCTCGCGGACGCCGATGTCGGTCGGGTTCACCGCCGCCGCCTTGACCGCGAGCCGCACCTCCTCCGGCCCGGGCTCCCGCACCGGGCGCTCGACCACCTCCAGGACCTCGACGCCTCCCGGCCTCGTGATCCCGACGGCTCTCGCGGTCGCAGCCATGACGTGCGCACTTTGCCACGCCGGCCGCCAACACTCGCGAAGATCCGACGTCCATGACGTCGATGGAGTCGTCCTCGGGACGGATCTCGCGCGCGGGTCGCGCGCTCGCGCTCGCAGCGCTCCTGGCGGCGGTCGCGGTCGCGTTCGCCGACTCGTCGATCGTCGTGCTCGCGCTTCCCGACCTGCTGCGCCGGTTCGACGTCTCGATCACCTCGGTCGCCTGGGTCGTCACCGCGTACAACCTGTCGCTGGCCGTCGTCGCGCTCGCCTACTCGCGCACGCGGCCGGCGGCCCTTCCGGCCCCACGGGCCGCGCGGCTCGGCGCCCTCGTGTTCCTCGTCGCCTCCCTCGGCTGCGCCGCGGCGCCGAGCGCCTGGCTCCTCGTCGGCTGCCGGGTCGTGCAGGGCGCGGGAGCCGCGCTGCTGCTCGTCGGGGTGCTGCCGCTGATCCGCAGCCTGGCGAGGACGCGGCAGCGGGGAACCGCCCTCTGGGCAGGCGCAGGCGTGCTCGGCGCCGCGCTCGGGCCGGCCCTCGGAGGGGCGCTCACCGACGTCGCCGGCTGGCGGGCGATCTTCCTCGCACAGGCGCCGGTGGCGGCGTTCGCCCTCGTCGCCGCACTCGCCGTTGGCGCCGGGGGCGCCGACCTCGCGCCCCTCGAGCGGACCGCCGGGCCGAAGCGGCACGCCGCGAGCGTCGCGCTCGCGCTCGCCTCCGCGGCGCTCGTCGGGCTGCTCTTCCTCGCGGTCGTGCAGCTGGTCGACGTCTGGCGGCTGACACCGCTCGCGGCCGCCGCCGTCGTCAGCGTCATCCCGGTGGCGACGCTGCTCGCACAGCCCGTCGCGTCCCGCCTCGCAGGCGCGGAGCCGGCGGGCGCCGTCCTGCTCGCGACCGGCCTCGCCGGCATGGCCTTCCTCCCCGCGCGGAACGTGCTCTGGGTGATCGCCGCGCTCGCGATCGCCGGGGCCGGCCTCGGACTGCTGCTGCCGGGACTCACGCAGCGCGTGCTCGCCGACGCCGGGCCGTCGGCCGACGGCGCCGCGCACACGGTCTGGATCCGCCACGCCGGGCTCGTCGCCGGGATTCTGCTGCTGACGCCGCTGCTGACGGCCGATCTGACGGCGGCGGGACAGGACGCCAAGCTCCGCGGGATCTCCGTCGTGCTCGACGCGCCGGTGTCGCTGACGGCGAAGGCGCGGCTCGCGCTCGACGTCGCACCCGTCCTCGCCCGGCCGCCGCGCGAGCAGCTCCCCGACTTCGCGAGCACCCTCGGCTCCCGGCACGACCCCGTGCTGACGCGGATGGGACGCGAGCTCGACGGCGTCGTCGAGGCGACGATCACCCGCGGCTTCCGGCGCTCCTACCTCCTCGCCGGCCTGCTCGGCCTCCTCGCCCTCGCGCCGCTCGCCGTGCTCCGCGGCGGCGCGTCACGACGGCGGCCCGGCGCTGCCGCGGTCGCCCTCGCCGTCGCAGCCGCGCTCGTCGGCGCGGAGCTGGCCTCCGGAGCACAGGCCTTCGGTGCCCGGCCGCGGCTGGAGCCGCCGTGCGCGTCGCGACCGTCGGGGACGGACTCGGAGGCGCAGCAGCTCGCGCTCGAGGGTCTCGACTTCGTCGCCTGCCGCTTCCACAAGAGCCGCGAGCAGCTGCTCCTCGACGTCGCAGCCTGGGCGCGCGGCCTCCATCTCCCGTTCGGCTGATCATCGCCGCGACGGCTACCGCACGCGGCCGTTGCGCGGCTCGAGCGGGAGACGCGCGCGCTGCCAGCCGGCCATGCCGCCCTTGAGGTTGACGACCGTCGTAGCCGGCCTTGCGCAGCTGCGCGGTCGCGCGGGCGGAGCGCGAGCCGCTTCGGCAGACGGCAACGTAGCGGCGTTTCGGGTCGAGCTCGCCGCTGCGCGTGCGCAGCCTCCCGAGCGGGATGTTCTTCGAGCCGGCGATGTGCCCGGCCTTCCACTCGCCGCGCTCGCGGACGTCGAGCGCGATCACCTGCCGCGCCTGCAGCGCCTCCGCGGCCTCGTCGGCGGCGACCGGCCGAGGATGCCCGCGTCGGCGAGCACGGCGAGGTGCTTCGAGACGTTCTGCTGCGAGGCGCCGAGGGCGGAATAAACGGATTAGTTGTATAGTTGTATACGGGGACGTGATCATTCCGGCAAGGAGGCGTTGAGATGGCCAGGAACATGAGCACCCTCGACCGCGTGATCCGGGGCTTCGGCGTCGCACCACTGGCGATCCTCGTCGCGGTGCTGCTCGGCGCGGGCTCGATCGGCGGGATCATCCTGTTCGTGATCGCAGGGATCATGATCGTCACCGCCGCCGTCGGCGTCTGCCCGCTCTACTCCCTCCTCCATCTCGACACCCGCGGCCGCCAGCCGTTGCCCCACTAGAACGACGAAGGCGGCGCCTGGATGGACGTGACGACCAAGACCTTCGAGCGCGACGTGGTCGAGCGCTCGCACGAGCTGCCCGTGCTCGTCGACTTCTGGGCGGCCTGGTGCGGCCCGTGCCGCGCGCTCGGCCCGGTGCTGGAGCGCGAGGCCGAGACGCGCGACGGCGAGTTCGCGCTCGCCAAGGTCGACGTCGACGCGAACCCGGAGCTCGCGGGTCGCTACCGGATCCAGGGCATCCCCGCCGTGAAGGCGTTCCGCAACGGCGAGGTCGTCGCCGAGTTCGTCGGCGCGCTGCCGCCGGCCGCCGTCGCCGAGTTCCTCGACGAGCTGACGGGTCCGACGGCGAGTGAGCGGCTCGCCGTCGAGCTCACTGCGTCAGGGGAGCATCCGGAGATCGTCGCTGCGCTCGAGCGGGGCGACCAGGAGCGCGTGCTCGAGCTGCTGCTCGCGGCGATCGTCGCGGCGCACGGCGACGACCAGAAGCGGCTGATCGAGCTCACCGTCGGCCTGTTCGGCGAGATCGGGCACGAGCATCCGCTGACGACCCGGTACCGGAAGCGGCTCGCGGCGAGCCTCTACTGATGAGCTCGACCGACGGGTGATGTGCAGCGGATTTCCCCTCGGACCTTGAAATGAGCGGAGATCGCTGCCAAGGTTCTCGACGCTAGGGATCATCAGCGGCGTTACGGGCGGCGACCGAGGGGGAGCGGTGACGTCTGCTCATGCGGTGAGGGGGTCCGTTCGGCCACCCGGCTACGGGTTGACCGCTCTGCGCCGGTCGTGGCTCGGCAGCGCGTTTGCGTGCCTCGCGGCCTCGACGATGCTCGCGATCTACGTCGCGCCGGTCGTCCAGGCGCTGCGGCTTCCCGGGTTCGCCTCGATCGCGGCGCCGATCCCCCAGCTCACCGTTCCGGCGGTGTCGTTCCCGTTGCTGCGTGTGCCGCATGTGGTGCGGCCGGCGCCGCTGCCGCGCGTCCCGGCCGCGCGCACGGTCTCCGTCAAGCCGAAGCCGGCCGCCGTTCGGAGCACGCGGCCGGTCCGGGTCGTCGTCGTCACCGACACGCACGGCCTCTCGAGCCGGTCCGCGAGCTCCCGGACGCATGCGCCGCGGGTTGCCACGTTCTCCGGGGCGCCGACCGTCGTCGACTCGACCGCGCCCGCCCCAACCCCAGCGCCGAGCCAAGCCGCGGCGACGCCGCCGCCGGCGGCGTCCGTCGACGCCGCGGGCGTCGATGGACAAGGCGCAGCGACGGCGGTCCAGCCGCCGCTGCCGACGCGCGGCCTCTACGACGCGGGCTCGGGGAGCGGAGACACGAGCGGCGGCACGGACGCCGGATCGACGACTCCGAGCAGCCCGCCGACGGACACCGGAGCGACGACTACCGGAGGAGACGCGAGCCCTCCGCCGTCCGGCACCAGCCCGCCTCCCACGGACGGGACGCCCCCGACCGGCGGCACAC
>DATKNT010000006.1:0-18147 GCA_035541175.1 Gaiellaceae bacterium | reverse complement strand
GCGCGCGGCGCGCGCGCCGAAGTCCGGCCTACGGCTCGGCGATGAGGTCGTCCGGCTCGCTGAGAGCCTCGATCGCGTCCTGCGCCGCCTCGAGCGACGACTCCGGGACGAGCACGGTCAGCGGATCGTCCTCGCCGTCGGTCTCGAGCTCGGAGTCGATCCCGGCGTTCCGGAGGATCTCCTGCAGCTCCTCTGCTTCCGTGACGTCGCCTGCCACCGCGACCTGGACCATGCGCATCATCGCCACGGGATCATACGGTCTCCGCCGGCTCCGGCCGGGCGCCACCCTTCACGAGGCGGGGCTCGCCGCGCTCGGGGAACGGCACCTCGATCACGTCGAAGTCGCGCGGCACGACGGTCTCCGGGAAGATCTCCCGCGCCTCGCGCGCGAGCTCCGGGCCGAAATAGCGCGTCGAGACGTGCGTCAGCGCGAGCAGCCGCACCTGGGCGAGCCGCGCCACCTCGGCCGCCTCGGCCGCCGTCGAGTGCATCGTCTCGCGCGCCCGCTCCTTCTCCTCGTCGGAGAACGTCGCCTCGTGGACGAGCAGGTCGGCCTGGTGCGCCGCCTCGACGACCGACGGCGCCGGCGCGGTGTCGCCGGTGAGCACGACCTTCCGGCCGGGACGCGCCGGGCCGAGCACCGACCCGGGTGCGACGACGCGGCCGTCGGCGAGCGTGACGGGCTCGCCGTGCTGGAGCATCCCCCGCTCCGGCCCCGACGGGACGCCGAGCGCGTCGGCCGTCTCGACGTCGAACCGCCCGGGCCGCTCGTCCTCGACGAGCGCGTAGCCGACCGCGCTGACGCCGTGGTCGACCGGAAACATGGCGATCCGGTAGTCGCCGCGCTCGAGCGTCTCGCCCGGCACGACCTCGACCACCGTCAGCAGGTACGGCAGCCGGCCGAGGAACGGCCGCAGCTGCCCGAACAGCTGCTTCGTCCCGGGCGGCCCGTAGACGGTCAGCCCCGGCTCCTCCCGGCCGCGGAGGGCGAACGTCTTCAGCATCCCCGGCAGGCCGAGGAAGTGGTCGGCGTGCAGGTGCGTGAGGAAGATCTCCTCGAGGTCGGGCAGTCCCGCCGACGAGCGCTGGAGCTGCCGCTGCGTCCCCTCGGCACAGTCGAACAGCAGCCGCTCGCCGCCGCGCCGCAGCAGGAACGCGGCGGGGGAGCGCTGCGCCGTCGGCATCGACGCCGACGTGCCGAGGAAGACGAGATCGAGGTCCACCGGGCAAGCATAGGAGCCTCCACGCGGTAGGCTCGCCGGCAGTGGCCGAGAAGCTCCAGGGCGGGAGGCTCGCGGCGCGGGCGATCGCGGCGCAGGGCGTCGACGCGATCTTCACGCTGTCGGGGGGCCACGTCATGCCGATCTACGAGGGCTGCCGCCACGAGGGCGTCCGCGTGCTCGACGTGCGCCACGAGCAGGCGGCGGCGCACGCTGCCGAGGCGTGGGGACGGATGCGCCGCGCGTGCGGCGTCGCCGTCGTCACCGCGGGCCCCGGCGTCACCGGGACGATCACGGCGGTCGCGAACTGCTTCGTCGCGCAGACGCCGCTCGTCGTCGTCGGCGGCGCGCGGCCCCTCGTCCAGGCCGGGCAGGGCGCCCTCCAGGAGCTCGACCAGCTCTCGCTGTTCGAGCCGATCACGAAGTGGGCCGAGGTCTGCGGCGACGCCGAGCGGATCCCCGACTTCGTCGCGACCGCGTTCCGCCACGCCCTCGCGCCGCCGCGCGGTCCGGTCTACCTCGAGCTGCCGATGGACGTCCTCTTCGCCGACGCCGGCGATCCCGGCGATCTCCCGCCCGCACCCGCGCCGCCGCGCTCGTTCGGCGACCCGGACGAGATCGCCCGCGCGGCCGACCTCCTCTCGCGCGCCGAGCGACCGGCGCTCGTCGCCGGCAGCGCCGTCTGGTGGGACGGCGCCTGGGAGCAGCTGCGCGAGCTCGTCGACGCCGGCCGGCTGCCGGTGTTCCTCCAGGGCTCGGCGCGCGGCGCGCTGCCGCCGGAGGACGAGCTCGTCTTCGCCCACGCGCGCGGGGCCGCGCTCGCCGAGGCGGACGTCGTCTGCGTCGCCGGCACCGGGCTCGACTTCCGGCTCCGCTTCGGCCGGCTGCCGGAGGAGACGACGCTGATCCAGGTGCACGCGGACGCGTCGGAGCTCGGGCGGAACCGCGTGCCGGACGTCGCCATCGCCGGCGACTGCGCGGCGGTCCTCGGCGCGCTCGCCGACTCGGTCCGCCCCGCCTCCGACCGCACCGCGTGGCTGGGCCGCCTCCGGGAGGCCGAGCAGGCCTGGTGGGACGAGCACCGCGCCGAGATCGAGTCCGACCGCGGGCCGCTCCACCACTACCGGCTCGGGGCCGAGCTCGACGCCGTCCTCGACCCGGGCACGGTCGTGATCGGCGACGGCGGCGACGTCGTCGCGGCGGTCTCGCGCGTCCTCCGCGTGCACAAGCCGGGCCGCTGGCTCGACCCGGGGCCGTTCGGATGCCTCGGCGTCGGCCCGCCGTATGCGCTCGGGGTGAAGGCGGCGGAGCCGGATTCGCAGGTGGTCGTCGTCGCGGGCGACGGCGCGTTCGGGCTGAACGGCTTCGAGTTCGAGACGCTGACCCGGCTCGGCATCCCGGCCGTCTTCGTGATCGGGAACGACGCGGCCTGGGGCGAGATCCGCATCCCGCAGATCGGCATCTACGGCACGGACGCCGAGGTGGCGACGCGGCTCGCGCCGTCGCGGTACGACCGGCTCGTCGACGCCTTCGGCGGCCACGGCGAGCACGTCGAGCGGGCGGACGAGCTCCGCCCCGCGCTCGAACGCGCGCTCGCGTCGGGCGAGCCGGCGATCGTCAACGTCATGCTCGACCCGGACGCGATGGCCGGGCACGCCTACCGCGGCATGTAGCTACGGGAGAACGAGGCGCTGCCCGGGGCGCAGCGTGTCCGTCCGCAGCCGGTTCCGTTGCTCGATCTCCCAGACCGCGGCGCGCGGGTCGCCCCCGTAGCTCCGCGCGGCGATCGTCCAGAGCGTGTCCGACGGCTTGACGACGTAGACCCGCTCCGGGCCGGCGCCGTGCGAGGTGCGGGCGGCCATGCCGACGAGCAGCGCGGCGGCGACGAGCAGGATCAGGAGCTTGACGAACATGTGTTCGCCATGCTACAGCGAACACGCGTTCGTGTCAAGGATCGAGCACGACGGCTCCGGGCGGATCCCGACGAGCTTCTAGCGCCTGCCCTTCTTCGGCTTGACGCTCTGGGCCGACGCGATGTTCGGCGCCCACTGCGTCATCGAGCCGGTGCACGCCGCGCGGCCCTGGCCGAACAGCGGCCCGTCCTGCGCGTACGCGAGCTTCGGCTGCGACACGCCCTGGCCGCCGGCCGTCATCAGTCCGCTCTGCCAGCCGCCGCCGCGGACGACGCCGTTCGCGTCCTTGCCGTTCCGGTAGATCTCGTCGACGAGGAGGAACAGCTCGACGTCCGTGACCGTCGGGTCGCAGGCGAAGTACTTCGTCACCATCGTCCGGATGTCGTTCGCCTGCACCTGCTCGCTGACGACCCTGACGTTCTCCGGGTTGACGTACTGCGTGTACTTCGTCGTGTCCGTCTGCCAGCCGACCTCGTCGATGCGGAAGGTCAGCCCGTTCAGCGTCGTCGGCTGGCCGGTGCCGTTGAACGCGTCCCAGACCGCCTGCTTGACGCGCGCGAGGTCCGGGATTCCGAAGCGGTTCGGGTCCGGGTAGCCGACGTTCGGCGGGCTCGTCGGCGCGCTCGGGTTCGGATACGGGTGGATCGAGAGCTGGTCCATGATCGGCAGCGTCCGCCCGGAGGCGCGATACGCCTTGCCGACGTCGCGGAGGAAGACGAGCGGCTCGTTCGACTCCGGCGTCGAGGCGCGCGGCGACAGGCCCATGCCGATCACGCGCGCGTCCGGGTCGGCGGCGTGGATCGCGTCGTAGCACTTCGCCAGCAGGGCCTCGTACGCAGGCGCGGCGACGTCTTGTCCCGCCGCGTTCTTCTGCGGCGTCCAGTAGAGCCGCGTGTTCGGCTCGTTCCAGACGGTGTAGTCGTGGATCCCCCACTGCTTCACCGTGCTCGCGACGATCGCGGCCCAGTTGCAGAAGCCGTTCGGGTCGTGGAGCGAGCCCTTCTGCGAGTAGAGGACGAGGACGACGTGGATGCCGGCGGCCTGCGCGATCGGCGCCGCGCGCTGGACGAACGGGAGCTCGTCGATCGCGGTCGGGTTGCTCGGGTCCCACGCGAGCGTCCAGCGGTTCTCGGTGAGGTTCGCACCCTTGAGCTCGCCGTAGAACCAGGCGCCGCCGTCGTCCGCGTACTTCGAGGCGTCGTCGGCGACGCCCCAGTTGATCGGCGGAGTGGACTGGCCGGACGCGGTGCGCGCGACGCCGGCGGCGGCGCCCGCGAGCAGGACGCAGCAGAGTGCTAGGACGACCCCCGTTCTCATTTCCCGAAACCCCTTTCCCTTGCCGCCCGGGGCGCCGTGACGGTACCGGCGGCCCCGGACGGGCCGACTGACCTGACGACGTCTACTTCTTGAGGCTCACCGTCACGGTGCTCGTGCGGGCGGGATTCGTCTCCGCCTTCAGCACGACGACCGCCGTTCCCAGCCCGTAGCCGGCCGGGACCTTGACGGTCGCCACGGTGCGCGGCGCCGAGCCCGTGACCGGCGTGGACGACTTCTTCCCGGCCTTGAACGTGACCGAGTACGTGAAGCCCTCGCCCGCCTGCATCGCGACGTACTTGCCGCCGCCGGAGATCGTCGGCGACGCGAGCGGCGCGGGCGCCTGGTACGGGAACTTCGTGTAGAGCGGTGCGACCGCCGAGTTCGAGTAGAGGAACGACCCGAGCGTCTGCCACACGCCGCCCGGGCACTGGCCCTTGTCCGCCGCGATCGCATGCTGCACCGAGTTGCTCGGATCGGTCGCCGAGGGCCGCTCGCTGAAGTCGACGCGGAGCACGCCGCTCTGGAACCCGGTCCGGTCGGACTCGTCGATCTCGTGGAAGATGTGGAACGCGGTCAGCGTCGGCTCGCAGTTCGCGAGGTGCACGAGCTTCTCGTAGTCCTCGGCCTGCTTCGCCTCGGAGACGACCGGCACGTTCTCGTCGTTCACGTAGCCGGCCCGTCCGGTCGTGTCGACCTGCCACCCCGTCTCGTCGATGAACATCTTCGAGACGCGGCCGAACAGGTCGGTGCCGGTCGTGTCGATCGGGTAGCCCTCGAGCGTCGGCTGGCCGGTGCCGTGGAAGGCGTCCCAGAGCGCGAGCTTGACGCGCGCCGCGTTGACGCAGCCCGTGTTCGGCCACGCGTAGCCGGTCTCGACCTCGTCGGTGTTGACGTTCGGGTAGCAGTGCCACGACCACTCGTCGAACAGCGGCTTCGTCCGGCCGCTCTGCTTGTACGCGGCGCCGAGCGCGGCGATCCACCGCACCGGCGAGATCGACGAGTTGTCCGACGCGCCCGGGTTGTCGTTGCCGCGCGGCGAGAGGCCGACGCCGATCACGTCGAGCGTCGGGTCGAACGCCTTCAGCTTGTCGTAGCAGCTCGCGAGCACGACCTCCATCGCCGCCGGCGACGCCGGCGTGCTGCCGTTCCAGATCGGCTGCCAGAAGCGCGGCTGGTTCGGCTCGTTGCCGATGATCACCTTGCGCACGTACGGATAGCGCTGCATGACCTTGACCGCGTAGTCGCAGAAGGTGTCGGCGGCTGCCGGGTTGGTCGGCGCCATCGTCGCCTTCATCGGATAGACGGCGAACACGACCTGGACGTGGTGCGCCTGCGCGACCGGGATCATCCTGTCGAGGAAGGACTGGTCCTGGATCGTCGTCGGCGCGTCCGCGTTGTAGAACACCGCGACGCGGTTCGTCGTCGTGCCGAGCTTGTTCATCTCGTTGAACAGCGCGTTCCCGCCGTCGCTCGCGTACTTCGTCTGGTCCTCGGCGAACCCGATCTGCGGGTTGGCCGCGCCGGCGACGCCGGCCGGCACGAGCGCGAGCGCGCCCACGGCTACCGCAACTCCGAGCATCCTCTTCACCGCAACTCGTCCCTTCTGTCGGTCCGGACTGACGGACGCCGGTTTCGGCGCCCGCGTGTCCTACCCTTTGTCGGCAGAGAGGACGGCCTCCGTGAGCCTTCCCGCGCCGAACCGCACGGGGTCGTCTGCCGGCAGGCCCGTCTCCTCCTCGGCCGCCGCCAGCGCCGCCCGCGCTTCTCCCTCGTCCAGCAGACGCGTGTTGAGCGCCACGGCCGCAACCCTAGCCGGTCTGGCGGGAAGCGCCACCCGCTCGTGCAGCTCGACGAGCTCACTCAGAGGAGGGATCCGGTGCGGGCCGCCGCCGACGCCCTCGATCTCGGTCCGCCCGGCCTCGTGGCAGAGCACGAGCAGGTGCGGGACGCAGCCGTGGTAGAGGCCGAGCGTCACGCCCGAGTAGACCGGGTGGAGCAGCGCGCCCTGACCCTCGACCCAGAGCAGCTCTCCCCCGCGCGCCGCCCCCTCGACGACGAGCTGCTCGGCGGCGCCCGCGACGAAGTCCGCGACGACCGCGTCGACGGCGATTCCCCAGCCGGCGATGGCGATGCCCGTCTGGCCGGTCGGGACGAAGGCGGACCTGACGCCGCGGCGTCGCGCCTCCAGGTCGAGCTCGAGCGAGACGGTCATCTTCCCGATCGCGCAGTCCGAGCCGACCGTCAGCACGATCGTCGCCGGCACCGCGAGGTTCGCGCCCGTCGCGGTGGACAGGTCGCGCGGCGGCCGGCGCAGGTCGCGGATCTCGGCACCGCTCCGCGCCGCGAGCTCGCGCAGCTCGGGCATGTCCGAGAGGAAGACGTGCAGGCCGTTCTCGACGTCGAGGCCCTCGGCGACGCAGCGCTTCAGGATCTCGATCCACGCCGGCGGGAAGCGGCCGCCCTGCGTCGCGACGCCGACGAGCGCGGTGTTCGGGCCGAGGGCCAGCGCGTCGTCGACGCTGCCGAGCACCGGCACGCCTTCCTCGGTCGCGCCGGCACGCGCCGAGTCGAGGATGGCGACGACGTCGTCGCGGCGGTAGCGGAGCACGCCGCGCATCGTCTTCCCGTAGTGCCTGTCGCCGGAGAAGCCCTCGGCGAGGATGAGGTAGCGCGTCTGCTTCATGCCTATCTCATGCAGATGCGCGCGCGACGCCGAGCCCCGGGTGCTCCGACGGGAGCTGCACGCCGTCGACGAGCCGAACACCCGGCCACGGATCGTGGGCGATGAGGATGTTGCCGTCGAGATCGACGTGGTCGAAGAGGCTCGCGATCTGGGCGGCCGCCGCGATCCCGAGGCCGGACTCGACCATGCAGCCGAGCATGCAGCCGAGCCCGAGCGCGCGCGCCGCGTGCACCATGCGCACCGCCTCACGGATGCCGCCGGACTTCGCGAGCTTGACGTTGATCCCGTGCGCGCGCTCGGCGCACCGCGCAACGTCGGCGAGCGTGTGGCAGTCCTCGTCGACGTAGATCGGGAGCGGCGAGCGGCGCTTCAGCTCCGGCCCGTCCGGGTCGCCGGCCGGGAGCGGCTGCTCGCAGTAGTCGACGCCGAGGTCCGCGAGCCGCGGCAGCGCGTCGAGCGCCTCGTCGAGGCTCCACGCCTCGTTCACGTCGACCTGGAGGGGAACGCCGGCGACCTCGCTCACCGCGCGGACGCGCTCGACGTCGAGACCGTCGCGAGCGCCGAGCTTCAGCTTCAGGCGCGCGAACCGGCCCGCGACCCGCTCGGCGCGCCGCGCCATGTCGTCGGGGTCGCCGAGCCAGATCGTCCACGTCGTCGGCGGGCCGGAGCGCGGCAGCCCGAGCAGGCGCCACACCGGCTGCGCGATCAGCTTCCCCTGCAGGTCGTGGAGCGCCGCGTCGATCGCGGCGCGCGCGGCGAACTCGCGCGCCGGCAGCCGGCCCAGCGTCTCCTCGATCGCGAACGGGTCGTCGCCGACCAGCCCGGCGTGCTCCTCCACGTAGGCGAGCGCCGACTCGGCGCTCTCGTCGTACCGGTCGATCGGAGCCGCCTCGCCGTGGCCGTGGACGCCGCTGTGGTTCAAGGTCACCTCGACGACGTCCTCGGTGTCCCGGGCGCTCCGCGAGATGACGAACGTCTCCGCGAGCTCGAGCGTGACGATGCGCGCAGTGACGTCCATGGGCCGGAGGCTAACTGCTGTAGCCTCGGAACCGATGCGACGCCGCCTTCGCGACCTCGACGGACGGGTGCTCGCGGCGGCAATCGTCGTCGTCTTCCTCGCGGTGCTGCTCTCGGTCCGGGCGGCCACCGGCACGACGCCGTGGGCGCACGTCGGCGTCGAGCCGGGCGACCTCTCGTTCGCCGACCTCCGCTCGGTCACCTCGGCCTGGGACTGCACGCACAAGGGGATCCAGGCGTTCCCGGACAACCCCTGCGACCCCTTCCACCGGCCGGCCAACTACCCGCGCATCTGGACCCACCTCGGCGTCTTCGGGCTCGGCGAGGGCGACACGGTGCCGCTCGGGATCGCGATCGCGGTCGTCTTCCTCGCCTCCGCGCTCGTCGTCACGGGACGGCTCGCGCTCTGGGAGGGCGCCGTCTACGGCGTTGCGCTGATCGCACCGGCGACGATGCTCGGCGTCGAGCGCGGGAACGTCGACCTGCTGATGTTCGCGCTCGTCGTGCTCGGGCTCGTGCTCGTGCGCCGCTCGCCCTGGGCGGGCGCCGTGCCGATCGTGCTCGCCGGGATCCTCAAGCTCTTCCCTGCGTTCGCGGGGCTCGTGCTCGTGCGCGTGCGGAAGCGGTGGCCTGCGGCGCTCGCGTCGCTCGTCGTGCTCGGCGTGTACGCGATCGCGACGCTGCACGACATCCGGACGCTGCGCCACGTGATCCCGCGGGTCGTCGTCAACTCGTACGGCGCGGGCGTCGTCGTCGAGGCGCTGCGGCTCGCGGGCGTGAGCTGGGTGCAGAGTGCTTCCGAGGTGCGCTACGTGCGGCTCGCCGTGATCGCGCTCGGCGCGGCACTCGCGGCCGGGCTGCTCCTCGCCGGCCGCGGCGGCGACGGCGGCAGCGACGAGCGGCGGCTCGACGCGTTCTGGGCCGGTGCGGCCGTGTACGCCGGCACGTACGTCTTCGGGAACAACTTCGACTACCGACTCGCGTTCCTGCTCCTCTGCATCCCGCAGCTGTGCGCGTGGTCGCGGCGCGGCGGCGGCTCGCCCGTGCCGCTGGCGGCGGCCGCGCTCGGCGCGCTCGTCGTGACGCTGTGGCTCAGCTCGTCCGTGCCGCCGCTGCCGTTCGGGCTGCAGACCTGGTACGTGCACCTGTCGTTCCCGCCGGAGGAGGTGCTGAACTGGCTGCTGTTCG
Source organism: Gaiellaceae bacterium (assembly GCA_035541175.1). Lineage (GTDB taxonomy): Bacteria > Actinomycetota > Thermoleophilia > Gaiellales > Gaiellaceae > Palsa-739. The sequence goes on along the minus strand of DATKNT010000006.1, from coordinate 8,809 downwards.
CCTGGGTCGGCGCCGCCCTCGCGTCGGGGCTGCTCTCGTCCCTCCGCCGCCCGGCGCATGTTTCGTAGCTACCGGCGTCCGCTGCTCGCCGGCGCGGCGCTGACCGTCGCCTCCTGGGCGTTCGTCTCGTTCACGCCGATCTTCGCCAAGTGGCTGTTCGGCGACGCGCGCGAGTACGAGTACTGGGGCAACCTGATGACGAGCCACCTCGTCCCGTACCGCGACTTCGACGTCGAGTACCCGCCCGGGTCGCTGCCGACGTTCGTGATCCCCGTCTACCTGCGCGTCCTCTTCGGCCATTCCAACACCTGGTACTTCTGGTTCCGCGTCGAGCTGCTCGTGCTCGCGCTGCTCCTGCTGCTCGCCGTCACGTGGGCCCTCGCCGGGCTCGGCGCGTCGCGGCGGCACGCGTACGCGGCACTCTGCATCGCCGGCGTGACCCCCGCGCTGCTCGGGCCGATCGCGCTCTTCCACTACGACTACTGGCCGGCGCTGCTCGCGACCGGCGCGGTGGCCGCGCTCGTCGCGCGGCGCGGCGTGCTCGCGTGCGCGCTCGCGGCCGCGGGCGCGACCGCGAAGGTCTTTCCGATCGTGCTGATCCCGCTCGCGCTGTTCGAGCTCTGGCGGCGCGGACGGTGGCGCGCGGTCGGCGCGGGCGCCGGCGCCGCGCTCGCGGTGATCCTCCTCGTCGTCGGCCCGTTCGCCATCGTCGGCCCGCACGGGATCCGCTGGTCGATCCACCGGGAGGCGAGCCGCCCGCTCGAGATCGAGTCGCTCGGGGCGACCGTGCTCCAGGCGGCGCACGAGCTCTTCGGGCTGCACCTGCACGTCGTCGCCTCGGCGGCGTCGCACGGGCTCGCCGGCTCGCTGCCCCACGCCCTCTCCACCGCGTCCGCGTTCCTGACGCTCGCCGCGCTCGTCGGCGTCTACGCGCTCTACCTGGGCGGCCCGCGGACGGCGGACGAGCTCGTCACCGCGTGCGCAGCCGCGGTGACGGCGTACATCGTCTTCGGGAAGGTGTTCTCGCCGCAGTACCTGCTGTGGCTCGTCCCGCTCGTCCCGCTCGTCGGCGGCCGTCGCGGCGTCCGGGCCTCGGTGCTCCTCGTCGTCATCCTCGGCGTCACGCAGATCTTCGAGCCGTACCGCTACGTCGAGGTCTGGCACCTCGGCACCCCGTGGGTGACGTGGACGCTGATCCTGCGGAACGCGCTCGTCGTCGCCCTGCTGGCGATGCTCGTGTGGCCCGCCCCGCGGCGGCGGCTAGACTTCCCCTCCCCGACGCGCCCGTAGCTCAGGGGATAGAGCGCGCGCCTCCGGAGCGCGAGGTCGCAGGTTCGATTCCTGCCGGGCGCATGCCGTCTTGCGAGCCCGCGGAGCGGGCTCGCTCGCTCAACGGAGGAAACCATGCGCCTGCCGGTCGCGGCGGCGGCCGCTGAAACGGACAGGTCCGAGGGTCTGACCCCGGGTCGTGTCCCGAAACGGACAGGTCCGAGGGTCTGGCCCCGGGTCGTGTCCCTCGCGTAGGGTGCGGAAGGAGTCCATCGCCTCAGGGGGTCGGGATGACCACGCTCGAGAACCGGCCGAACACCGCGCTCCTCGTCATCGACGTGCAGAACGGCGTCGTCGCCGGGGCGCACGAGCGCGACGCCGTCGTCGCGAACGTCGGCAGCCTCGTCGAGAAGGCGCGCGCTGAAGGCATCCCCGTCGTCTGGGTCCAGCACAACGACGACGGGCTCGCGAGGGGCAGCGACGAGTGGCGGATCGTCCCCGAGCTCGCCCCGGACGACGCCGAGCCGCTCGTCGAGAAGCAGTACGGCGACTCCTTCGAGGACACCGATCTCGAGTCCGTGCTGTCGGGCCTCGGCGTCGGGCGGCTCGTCGTCGCCGGCGCGCAGACCGACATGTGCATCCGCTCGACGCTCCACGGCGCGCTCGCCAGGGGATACGACGCGACGCTCGTCAGCGACGCCCACACGACCGAGGACCAGACCGCCTGGGGCGCGCCGCCCCCGGACCTCGTGATCGCGCACACGAACCTCTACTGGACGTACCAGACGGCACCGGGCCGGACCGCCGGCACGGTCGAGACGAAGGACGTCGACTTCGGGCCGACTCGCCCGTCCGAGTGATGCCCGACGCGGGCCGGGACGCTACCTTCAGGCGAAGGGCGGGCATCTTCAACTCAGCGGAGGTCGGTCTCCATGTTGCACAACTCCGCTGCGGCTGACCTCGTCATCGCCGTCTGGCTCCTCGTGGTCGTCGGCGGGATGGCCCGGGCAATGTTCAAGCACTGACGCGCAGCGGCACGGGACGAGGGCGCGCCTCCCGGCTAGGCTCGGCGCGTGCGCAGGCTTCCGCTCCTCGCGATCGCGCTCGTCCTCGTCGGGTTCAACCTGCGCATCGCCGTCGCCTCGGTCCCCCCGCTGCTGACCGATCTCGAGCGGGCGCTCGGGATGTCGCCCACGGTCGCGGGGCTGCTGACGAGCCTGCCGGTGCTCTGCTTCGGGCTGCTGGCGGTGGCGGCGGCGCCGCTCGGGCGGCGGTTCGGCGGCGAGACCGTGCTCGTCGTCGCGCTCGTGCCGCTCTGCGTCGGCACGGCGCTGCGCGCCGCCGGCTCGACGGGAGCGCTCTTCGCCGGGACGATCTTCGCCGGCGCGGGCATCGCCGTCGCGAACGTGATGGTGCCCGCCGTGATCAAGGCGCGGTTCCCGCAGCGCGTCGGCGTGCTGATGGGGCTCTACACCGCCGCGCTCGGTGTCGGCGCCGCACTCGCGGGCGGGCTCGCCGTCCCGTTCGAGCGCGCCTTCGGCTGGCAAGGGTCGCTCGCGATCTGGACGCTGCCGGCGCTCGCGGCGGCGGCCCTCGTCGTCGTTGCCGTCGCGCGCGACCACGGCCGCCACGCCGCGGCGATCCGCGGCGGCGTCGGCGAGGCGCGGCCCCTGCTCCGCAGCCGGCTCGCCTGGCAGCTGACGGTCCTGTTCGGGACGCAGGCGGCGGTGTTCTACAGCGCGCTGACGTGGCTGCCCTCGATCCTGCGCGCGCACGGCTTCAGCGACTCGGCGGCGGGCGCTCTCCTCTCCGTCTTCATGCTCGGCGGCGTGCCGGCCGCGCTCGTCGCGCCGATGCTGGCGACGCGCGTGCGCGACCAGCGCCCGGTCGTCGCGGTGTTCTGCGGGCTCGAGATCACGGCGATCGCCGGGCTCATCGTCGCGCCCGGCGCCGCCGTCCTCTGGGTGACGATCTTCGCGGCCGGGCAGGGCGGCGCCTTCCCGCTGTCGCTGACGCTGATGGTGATGCGCTCGCCCGACGCGCGGCGCGCCGCCGAGCTCGCCGGGATGGCGCAGGCGATCGGCTACGGCATGGCGGCGCTCGGACCGCTGATCGCCGGCGCGCTCCACGCCGCCACCGGCGGCTGGACGGCGACGCTCCTCTTCATGCTGCTCCTCGGCGTGCCGATGACGGTGGCCGGGCTCGGCGCGGGCCGGCCCGGCGGCCTCGTCTCGGAGGACGCGGCGCGCCGCGCCGACCTCGCGGCGACCGCTCCGTGAGCCGGGCCGTCGCGTACCTGCGCAGCCTCGACCCGCGGCTGCCGCACGACGTCTACATCCTCCAGGCGGGCGGGCTCCTGAACGCCTTCGGGAGCGGCGTCGTCCTCCCGTTCCTGATCATCTACCTCCACAACGTCCGCGGGATCCCGCTCGGGCTCGCCGGGCTCGCGGCCGCGACGCAGTCGGCGGTCGCGCTCGCGAGCGGCTTCGTCGCGGGGAGCCTCTCCGACCGGATCGGCCCGAAGCGGGTGCTGCTCGCGTCGCTCGCGGTGATGACCGTCGCATTCGCACTGATGCCGCACATCCGCACGGCGGGCGAGGCCTTCGCCGTCTACGTCGTCTGGGGCGCCGGCAGCGGCTCGTTCTGGCCGTCGCAGTCGAGCCTCCTCGCCGGGCTCGCGCCGCCGGAGAAGCGACCCGGCGCGTACGCGCTGCAGCGTCTCGTGATGAACCTCGGTGTCGCGCTCGGCGGCCTCGTCGCCGGGCTGATCGCGTCGGTCGCGCACCCGTCGACGTTCACGACGCTGTTCGTCATCAACTGCGCGACGTTCGTCGCGTACATGCTCGTGCTCCTGCGCGTGCGCGCGCCCGAGCTGCACCCGGACCGCGACTCGGGGAGCTGGCGGCTCGTCTGGCGCGACCGTCCCGTCGTCTCGTTCGCGCTCCTCAACGCCACGTTCATGGCCGCGGCGATCGCGCTCATGGTCGAGCTGCTGCCCGCGTTCGCGAAGAACGTCGCCGGGGTGAACGAGCCCGAGATCGGCGCCGTGTTCGCGCTCGACTCGATCGGGATCGTCCTCTTCCAGCTCCCGGTGGTGAAGCTGATGGAGGGGCGCCGCCGCATGCGCGGGCTCGCGCTGATGGGAGTGATCTGGGCCGGCGCGATGCTCGCCGTCTGGGCCGGCGGCGCGTGGCTGACGGCGACGGCCGCGGCGGTCGTCTTCGCGGCGGCCACGCTCGTCTTCGCGTTCGGCGAGAGCCTGCACGGCGCGATCCACGCGCCGCTCGCCGCCGACCTCGCGCCGCCGCAGCTCGTCGGCCGCTACCTCGCGCTCGCCAGTCTCTCCTGGCAGGCGGGCTGGATCGTCGGCCCCGCGATCGGCGGCTTCTTCCTCCAGCACGACCCGCTCCTGCTCTGGCCGTGCGCGGCCGCGGTCAACCTCGCCTGCGCCGCCTGGGCGCTCTCGCTCGAGCGCCGCCTGCCCGTCGGCGTGCGCGTCAGCCCGGGCGCGGGACCCGTCGCGGCAGGGACTCCCGGCTAACATGCCGAACATGACCGCGGAAGCGACCGCCGACCCTCTCAGTACCGGTGCCGAGCCTCCCTCGCATCCGGACCCGTCGCGACGGGTCGCAGGCCGGGCAGCCGGAGGCCGAGCCGCGGCCCCGGATCGTTGAGCTCGAGTCCGACGGGCTGACCTGGATCCATCTCGAGTCGCCCTCCCAGGAGGAGGCGCTCGCGCTCGCCGCCCGGTTCGGCTGGCATCCGCTCGACGTCGAGGACGTGATGTCGCGCCGCCAGCGGCCGAAGGTCGACGTCTACACCGAGGACGGCGACGCGTACCTCTTCACCGTCCTCCACTTCCCCGTCTACGACAAGGCGATCGGACGGCTCAACGCCGGCGAGCTCGACGTGTTCCTCGGCGCCGACTACCTCGTGACGCTGCCGACGGTCGAGCTGAAGCCGGTCTCCCGGCTGTTCCGCCGCTGCGCGGACAACGAGGAGTTCCGCGCCAACCTGTTCCGCCGCGGCTCCGGGCGCCTGTTCTACGAGGTGCTCGACGACCTCTACGACTACTGCTTCCCGATCCTCGACAAGATCGGCTACAAGCTCGAGCAGGTCGACGAGGAGCTGGAGGACGGCGACTCGAAGGAGCTCGTCCGCGACATCCACAAGGTCAAGCAGGAGATCATCTCCTACCGCAAGATCATCAAGCCGCAGCGGCCGACGCTGCGCCAGCTCGAGCGCGGCGTCGAGCGGTTCCTGCCGGAGGACCTCGAGCTCTACTTCGACGACATCGTCGACGCGAGCGAGCGCATCTGGGACCTGCTCGACAACTACAAGGAGGTCGTCGAGGCGCTCGAGAGCACGAACGAGTCGGTGATCAACCACCGGCAGAACGACATCCTCTACGTGCTCACGATCTTCATCGTCGTGCTGACGCCGCTGACGTTCATCACCGGCTTCTTCGGGATGAACGTCCACTTCCCCGGCTTCAACAGCGAGCCTGCGTTCTGGGGATCGCTCGTGCTGATGCTCGCCGTCAGCATCGGCATGATCGGCTTCTTCCGCTGGAAGCGCTGGCTGTAGCCTCTCCCGCGTGGAGCGGCTCTGGGCGCCCTGGCGGCTCGAATACGTCCAGTCCCCGGACGAGTCCGACGGCTGCGTGTTCTGCACCGCCGCGGCCGGCGACGACGAGGAGCACCTCGTCGTGCACCGCGGCGAGCGGGCGTTCGTCCTGCTGAACCGCTTCCCGTACTCGTCCGGGCACCTGCTCGTCGCGCCGTACCGGCACGGGGTCAACTTCGCCGAGCTCGACGAGGCGGAGGCGCTCGAGGTGCACCGGCTCGGCGCCGCGGCGCTCGAGGCCCTCGCGGCCGTGTACGGCCCTCACGGCTTCAACCTCGGCTGGAACGTCGGCCGGGTCGCGGGAGCGGGCATCGTCGACCACGGCCACCTCCACGTCGTCCCCCGCTGGGGCGGCGACACGAACTTCATGCCCGTCCTCGCCGACGTGAAGGTGATCCCCGAGTACCTGGCCGAGAGCCGGCGGCGACTCGCCGCGGCGTGGCCGATGTAGGCTCGCGGCGTGTAGCCACACCCCCCGACGGGATGCCCGCTCCGTCGCCCCCGGAGCGCGGGCGAGAGAGGATCGAGACCGTGACCGACTCGCAGACACCGCCCGAAGAGACCGCAGCGCCGGCCGCCCCGCCGCCGCCGCCCGCGCCCGCGCCGCCCGCCGTGCCCGCCCGACCCCCAAAGCTGAGCCGCAGCCGCCGGATCACCGTCTGGACCCTCGTGATCCTCGCCTCGCTGCTCGCCCTCATCACCGTCCTCACGGTCTGGGTCGACCGCCAGATGCTGGACAACAACCAGTGGAAGAAGTCGAGCGCGGAGCTGATCAACGACCCGGCGATCCGCAGCGCGCTCTCCATCTACCTCGTCGACCAGCTGTACAGCAACATCGACGTCGAGCAGCAGCTGAAGAACCAGCTGCCGAAGAACCTGAAGGGGATCGCCGGCCCGGTCTCGGCGGCGCTGCGCGAGCCCGCCACCAACGGCGTCGACTTCCTGCTCGCGCGGCCCCGCGTCCAGCAGACCTTCGTCAACGCGAGCGCGGTGGCGCACCAGAAGCTCGTGAACGTCCTCGAGAACAAGACGGGCTACGGGATCTCGACCGGGAACGGCGTCGTCACGGTGAACCTCAGCCAGCTCGTGAAGGAGCTCGGCGCCGAGCTCGGCCTGCCCTCGGCTGCGCTCGACAAGCTGCCGGCGAACGCCGGCGTCATCACGGTGATGAAGTCGAGCCAGCTCTCGGCCGCCCAGACCGGCGTGCGGATCCTCAAGGCCGCGAGCGCCTGGGCGATCGTGCTCGTGCTCGTCCTCTACGGCCTCGCGATCTATCTCGCCCGCGGCCGGCGCCGCGAGACGCTCCGCAACATCGGCTGGGCCTTCGTCGTCATCGGGCTGCTCGTCCTCATCGTCCGCCGCACCGGCGGTAGCTACGTGATCGACGGCCTCGTCAAGCCGGCCAACCGTCCGGCCGCCCACCACCTCTGGGCGATCGAGAGCTCCATCCTCGGCCAGACGGGCCGTGCGCTCATCCTCTACGGGCTCGTCGCGATGCTCGGCGCCACCCTCGCCGGGCCGACAAGGGTCGCCGTCGCGGTGCGCCGTTGGATGGCGCCCATGCTCGAGCGGCGGCCGGGCGTCTGCTGGTCCGTCCTCGGTGCGATCTACCTCCTCGTCATCCTCTGGGCCCCGACGCACGCGCTGGGGACCTGGTGGGGCATCCTCCTCTTCGGCGCGCTCATCGCGCTCGGCTTCGAGGCGCTCCGCCGGCAGACGGTGCGCGAGTTCCCGGACGCGGCGTTCGCAGGCGCCGGGATGACGGCATCCGTGCGCGCATTGGGCTCGCGCGCCGCCGGCGCCGGCCACCGGCGGTCCGGGGGCTCAACTGCAGCCGACCAGATTGCGCGTCTCGCCGAGCTGCACGACGCCGGCGCGCTGACGGACGAGGAGTTCGCGCAGGCGAAGGCGACCGCCCTGCAGGCGTAGCGCGCGCACGTGCGAGACGGGCGAAGCCGCCGCATCGGATTCGCCCGTCTGGCCGGCGCCTCACTCGATCCGCCCGACCGGGGAGCGCCTGTCTGGAGTCCTCGAGCCCCCGCCGCATCGGGGCCCGTGGTACTGCAATCATCGGTGACAGCAGGCAGCTTCACCTATCGCTGAACCGGTGGTTCACTCGATCGGTTCACTCGGACGAGGCTCGGGTCCGGGCGCGCGGACGCCGACGATATGCATCAGCTAGGGGTAGGACGGTGGGCCGCAGCCCGTCCAACTCTTGGTTCGAAGAGCCGGACGGGTGTGGGAGCCGCAGCCTCACCCGCCGGCTCTTTCTTCTGTCGCGGGACTACGCGCGCATGAACCGCTCGGCGTCGAGGCGGGAGCGGTAGCACCGCATCCCGACGATCTTGCCGCCGTTCACGGTCAGCACGTGGTAGCGCGTCTGCCTCGTCCCGTCGACGTTCATCCAGTCGAGCGTCCCGACGATCTTGTCGCCCACCCGGGTGAACTCCGGCCGCCGCTCGATCGCCCGGCCGTTCCGCTTGCGGATCTGGTGGCTCAGCACCTCGCGCGCCTCGTCGGGGCCGTGGCAGCGCGGGGCGATCTGCCACCAGAGGAACCTCCGCGGCACGCCGCGCCATTCCGCGTCCTCGGCGAACAGGGACGCGAACGGCTCCGGATCGCCCCGGTTCAGCGCCTCGGCCGCCGCCTGGAGCTCGTCGATCACGCGGACGAGTATGCCATCCCCGAGCTCGCCGGTGGACACGCGGCCGGCGGCGGAGAAGACTGTTGGCATGGACATGCTCGCCGCTCTCTCCCATCACACGGGCATCCGCCTCGCCGAGGTCGGGTTCCTGCTCATCCTGATCGCCGGAGTCTGGCTCGTCGCCGCAGAGGTGCCGCAGCTCAAGCTCCAGCGCACGCGGACGATCGTCGCGGGCTCGCTGCTCGCGGCCGCCGGGGTGCTCCTGATCGT
>DATKNT010000005.1:0-5577 GCA_035541175.1 Gaiellaceae bacterium | reverse complement strand
CGGCGGGCCAGTCTAGCGGCACGGCTCCGCCGGTCGAGCGTCTCTTCGGGCCACGTCCCGGTGCCTGGCACCAGGACGTGACCAGGCAGAGCAGGTTCCGAAGGGCCCGTGCCGTCTAGAGACCGTTGCCGACGAAGCGCTGCAGACCTGCGATGGCCGCGGCGCGCGTTGGGCCGAACTGCATCAGGACGACAGTCGGGTCTACGAACGGGAAGGTCTCAGCGAGGCCGACGGTCGTCGCATAACTGCTCCAGAGACAGTCTTCGGGTCGCTCCTCGACGCCGGCCTCGACGGGGTTGAGCGCGACGTAGCGGAAGGCGGTCAGGAGCTCGGTGTCGGTCGCTTTGCGCCGTGACCAGTACCGATCGCGGACGAGATAACCGACTCGGTCGTGACGAGCGTTGAAGGCTCTTCCGTACGCGGAGTTCAAGTAGTGCATCCCGTCCGGTAACGAAGCATCGGGTATCTCGACGATCGCATGCCAGTGGGTCGAAAGCTGGCAGAGCGCGATGCACGTCCAGTCATATCGACCGAGTGTTCGAACGAGCAGTCTCGTCCAGTTCAATCGGTCGATGTCGTCTCTGAAGTACTCGGCAGGGCCGGCCGCACCGACCCCGATGTGATGAAACCCGGCGGCGGCATCTCGTGGAGGTCGTGCCACCACTCGAGACTTGCCGAAACGCCCAGTCGTGGCAAGCCGTCCGTTCAGGTCACCGTGTCGCCGCCGGCCACGTCCCGGTGCCTGGCACCAGGACGTGGCTCTAGGAGACGTCGAGCAGGTCCTTCGTGAAGCCGGTGAGATTCTCGCTGCCGTCGGCGGTGACGACGACGTCGTCCTCGATCCGCACGCCGAAACGTCCCTCGACGTAGATGCCCGGCTCGACCGTCACGACGTTGCCGACCGCCAGCACGTCGGTCGTCTCCGTCGACATCCGCGGGTCCTCGTGCACGTCCAGTCCGAGGCCGTGGCCCAGCCCGTGACCGAACGTCCCCGCGAACCGGCTCTCCTCGACGACGCGCCGGGCGGCGGCGTCCGCCTCGCTCGCCGGCAGCCCGGCCCGAATCGCGCCGAGCGCCGTCTCCTGCGCCGCGAGCACCACCGCGTACGCCTCCCGCGCATCCTCGTCGACGGGCCCGGTCGAGAACGTCCGCGTGTAGTCGGACGCGTACCCGTCGACGGTGCAGCCGGCATCGATGACGACAAGCTCCTTCCGCCCGATCTCCCGGTCGCCCGCGCGCGCGTGCGGCCGCGACCCGGTCGGCCCGGCGCCGACGATCGTCTCGAACGCGAGACCGTCGCCGCCCTCCTCGTGGACGAGCCGCGTCACGTCCCAGGAGACGTCCCGCTCGGTCCGCCCGATGAACCGCACCTCGCTGAGCCGCTCGTACACCCGATCGGTGATGCGGCACGCGAGCCGGATCGCATCGAGCTCGCGCTCGTCCTTCACCGCCCGCAGCCGCTCGACGACCCCGACCCGCGGAACGACCTCGATGCCGCCGCCGCGCAGCGTCTCGACCTGCGCGTACGGGAGCGTCGCCGCCTCCACGCCGACGCGCCCCGACAGCCGACCCGCCAGATCCGCGACGATCGCCCGCTTCGTCGGCACGACCTCGACGCCCTCGACCGCCTGCGCCGCCTCGAGATAGCGGAAGTCGGTGAACAGCTGCACGCGCTCGTCGTCGACGAGCAGCACCGTGTTCGAGCTCTGGAAGCCGACGAGGTAGAGGACGTTCTTCGGGTTCGTGACGAGGAGCGGCTCCTCGAGCGACTCCCGCAGGCGGGTGATCCGGTCGTTCACTGATGCTCCTTCAGGTACTCGAGGGCCAGGCGATAGCCGTCGGGGCCGCGCCCGACGAAGCGCGCCGCGACGATGTCGCGGATCACCGAGATCCGGCGCCACTCCTCCCGCTCGTCGACGTTCGACAGGTGCACCTCGACGATCGGGACGGTCAGCGGCTCGAGCGCGTCGTGGATCGACCAGGCGTAGTGCGTCCAGGCGCCCGGGTTGACGATCACGCCGTCCACCGTCTCGTACGCGTCGTGGCACCAGTGGATGAACTCGCTCTCGTCGTTCGTCTGCCGGCACTGGACCGTCAGCTCGAGCTCGCGGCCCCAGTCGTAGATGCGACCCTCGAGCTCGGAGATCGTCAGCGACCCGTACATCTCGGGGTTGCGCCGGCCGAGGATGTTGAGGTTGACGCCGTTGACGACGAGGATCCGCACGCGCGCGACTCTACCCGTCGATCAGCGCGTCGAGCTCGCGGCGCACGTCCTCCGCCGGGACGGTGACGTTCCAGCGCGGGCCGTCGTCGTCGAGCAGGACGAGCCGGAGCTCGCCGCCGACGACCTTCTTGTCCCGGTGCATCGCCTGCCACGCGAGCTCACGGTCGACGCGCACCTTGGCCGGGGCGAGGATCTCCTCCACCGGCGCCGGATCCCGGCCGGAGAGCCGCAGGGCGGCGAGCAGGCCGAGCCCGACCGCCTCGCCGTGCGTCACGTGCCGGAACCGCGCGCCCGCCTCGAGCGCGTGCGCGAACGTGTGGCCGAGGTTGAGGATCGCCCGCTCACCCGTGTCGAGCGGGTCGCGGAGGCACACCGCCGCCTTGAACGCCGCGCAGCGCCGGACGAGCTCGTCGTCGCGCAGCTCCCAGAGCGGCTCGCCGGCCAGCAGGCCGGTCTTCACCACCTCGCTCATCCCCTCGCGCCGCTGCGCCTCCGGCAGCGTCTCGAGGAGTCCGGGGTCGATCACCGTCGCCGCGGGCCAGTGGAACGCGCCGACGAGGTTCTTCCCCTGTGGCAGGTCGATCGCCGTCTTGCCGCCGATGGCCGCGTCGACCTGCGCGACGAGGCTCGACGGAACGGGCACCCAGGCGACACCCCGGAGGTACGCCGCCGCCGCGAACCCGGCCGCGTCCGTCGTGCAGCCTCCGCCCAGCGCGACGATCGTCCCGCTCCGGTCGAGCCGGAGGTCCTGCCACAGCCGGTCGAGCGCCGCGAGCGTCTTCGCCTCCTCGCCGGGCGGAAGCTCGTGCACCTGCGCCAGCCGCTGCCCGAGCGCGAGCTGCGCGTCGGCGCCGTGGATGCCAGCGACGTTCGGATCGGAGACGAGCGCGATCTCTGCGTCGCCCGGGACGAGCTCGCCGAGCCGGTGGATCGCGCCGCGCTCGACGCGGATCCCCGCCGCGGCGAGGACGACGTCGTCGGCGTCCCGCACGACCGCGTCGGCGACCTCCGCGTAGAGCGGCCGCCGCTCGTCGTAGAGGCGCCGGAACTCCGCCTCGTCCCGCGCGAGCGGCCGGCCCGACCCGCAGGCCCGCTCCCAGCACGTGTCGACGTCGGTGTCGATCCAGAGCGTGATCGCGCGCACGCGCAGCCCCTCGCGGACGGCCGGCGACGTGACCGCGCCGCCGCCGAGGGCGAGCACGGTCGGCGGCGCCTCGAGCAGCGCCCACAACGTTTCCTCCTCCTCGAGCTCGCGGAAGGCCGGCTCGCCCTGCTCCTCGAAGTACGACGCGATGTCGCCGACCGCGTGCTCGATCGTCTCGTCGAGGTCGTGGACGGCGAAGCCGGCGCGTGCCGCGGCCTGCTCGGCGAGCGTCGACTTACCGGCGCCCATGAAGCCGACGAGGACGACGTGCTTCGTCAGCGGCGGCGCCACTCGATCCGCCCGAGATACGCCCGCCACGCGCCGACGAAGTCGGCGAGCGCGTCGCCGCCGAACTTCTCGCGGGCGGCGCGCGCGAGCTCCCACGCGACCGCCGCCTCCGCGACGACCGCCAGCGCCTCGACGGCGGAGACGTCGCTCCGCTCGACGAGGGCCTCGGCCGCCTCGCCCGTCTCGAGGTCGACGGACGCGAGCGGCTTCATCAGCGTCGGCAGCGGCTTCATCGCCGCGCGGGCGACGATCTCCTCGCCGTTCGAGATCCCGCCCTCGATCCCACCGGCGCGGTTCGACGTGCGGTGGAGCCCGAGCTCGTCGCGGACGATCTCGTCGTGCGCCTCCGAGCCGCGGAGCCCGGCGAGCCCGAAGCCGCCGCCGATCTCGACGCCCTTCACCGCCTGGATGCCGGCGAGCGCGGCGGCGAGACGCGCGTCGAGCCGGTCCTCCTTGCGGGCGTACGAGCCGAGTCCCGGGGGGACGCCCTGCGCGCCCACCTCGACGACGCCGCCGAGCGTGTCGCGGTCCGTGCGGGCCGCGTCGACCGCGGCGGGATCGGCACCCGCCCGCGGCAGCGCCGTGCCGGCGACCTCGATCCCGATCTCGGCGAGCAGCGCCTTCGCGACCGCGCCGGCGGCGACCTGGACGGCGGTGTGCCGCGCGGAGGCGCGCTCGAGCGCGTCGCGGACATCGGCGAGCCCGTACTTCTGGACGCCGGCGAGGTCGGCGTGCCCCGGCCGCGGCAGCGTCACCGGCTTCGTCCCCTTCCCGGACGCCTCCCCCTCCGGCGGCCAGGGGCTCATCCCCCACGTCCAGTTCTTGTGGTCGCGGTTGCGGACGACGAGCGCGAGCGGCGTGCCGAGCGTGCGGCCGTGGCGGAGCCCGGCGAGCACCTCGACCTCGTCCGTCTCGATCTGCTGCCGCGGCGAGCGCCCGTAGCCCTGCTGGCGCCGGCGCAGGTCGGCGTCGATCGCCGCCCGGTCGAGCACGAGCCCCGCCGGGAGGCCCGAGACGATCGCGACGAGCGCCGGCCCGTGCGACTCGCCCGCCGTTGCCAGCTCGAGCGTCACGCGGGTAACCCTAAAGCGGCCCGCATCGCGGCGACCGGCGCAGCGACGCCGGTCCAGCGCTCGAAGCTCGCCGCGCCCTGCCGGACGAGACCCTCGCGGCCGTCGACGACGTCGCAGCCGGCGGCGCGGGCGGCGGCGACGAGCGCGGTGTCGCCGGCCCCGGCCGCGTACGCGAGGTCGACGACGGTCTGGCCCGCGCGCGGCTCGACGAGCAGCTCGTCGCGGACGGGCGTCGCGTTCACGATCAGGTCGCAGCCCGTCGCGTCCGGCGGCCACTCGCCGCGCCGCGAGAACTGCCGCACCTCGCCGCGCAGCCCGGGGAGCAGCGCCGCCGCCGCGCCCCCCGCGCCGATCAGGCAGACGACGCGCGCGTCGATCCCGGCGACGATCTCCTTGTCGGTGTTGACGCCGACGATCCGCCCGCCGCCGGCGAAGACGAGCGTGTTCACCGCGTCGCCGTCGGCTTCGTCGCAGAGTTCGGCGGCGGCGCGCTTGTGCGGGATGGTGACGTTCGCGCCGGCGAAGCCGGCCGCGGCGAGCCCGCGCACCGCCGCCTCGAGCCGGTCCGGGGGGACGTCGAGCGCGACGTAGGCCCAGTCGAGCCCCGCCGCGGCGAACGCCGCGTTCTGCATCTGCGGCGAGAGCGAGTGCGCGACCGGGTGCCCGAGCAGCGCGACGAGCCGCGTCGAGGCCGTGATCGCGTCCGGAGTGCGATTCATGCGCGACAGTCTCGCGCGTCCCGGCTAGCGCTGCGCGTCGATGAACGCGACGAGCGCCTGCACGTCGGCCGGCTTGCCCGTGAGCCCGTGTCCGGCGATCGCGGCCGACATGATCCCGCTCTGGTACCC
>DATKNT010000004.1:0-11855 GCA_035541175.1 Gaiellaceae bacterium | reverse complement strand
ATCGCCTAGCCAGCGTAGGGGACGACGCGTCTCGCGCCGCCCGGCCGCCGGACCACCGGCTACGCCGGAGCAGGAAGCGCCTCTGCCAAGTACAACGCTGGTAACCGGATCGAGGGGCCGCGCGAGCGGCCCCTCGTCTTTCCGGTACAACGAGAGGCGTGCTCGAACTCGCCCTCGCACTCGCGGCGCTCGTGCCCGCGACGTGCCGGCCCGCGCCGCCGTTCCAGCCCGGGCCGCTCGGCGCAGTCGCATACCTCCGCGGCGAGTCGCTGCACGTGCTCGACGTGTCCTCGCGGCGCGACCGCGTCGTCGCGCACGTCTGGATCCCGAGCTGGGAGGGGATCGCCTGGAGCGGCGACGGGCGCTGGCTCAGCGTCGGGAGCTATCTCGTCCCGGCCGCCGGCGGGCCGCTCTGCCGGCCGTTCGCGGCCAAGACGGGACGCTTCGGCGGCGACCCCGACCTCCGCTGGTCGCCGAAGGGCGAGCGGCTCGCCGTCACCACCGCGAAGGGCGTGTTCCTCGACCGGCCCGGCGGCACGCCGCGCCGGATCCTGCCGGCGGGCTGGAGCGCCGACGGCTTCTCGCCCGGCGGCTCGCGGATCGCCGCCGAGGGGACCGTCCGTACGTATTCGCTCTGGGCGGTCGACCTCGCCGGCGGCCGGCGGACGCTGCTCTACCGCTCGCCCGACGGCGTGGTCGGCCAGCCGGTGCTCACGCTCTGGACGCCGGACGGGCGCTGGGTCCTGTTCCGGACCGACACGTACGACTCCGCGTCGATCGCCGCGGACGGACTGCCGCTCCTCGTCGTTTCCGCCGCGGGCGGGCGCACGGTGCCCGTCGAACCGGCGGTTGTCGGAGGTTCGCAGTTCGTCGTCCCCTGCGGCTCCGGCGTCGTCGTCGCGTCCGGCGAGGACCGCTACGTCAGCGCGCACAAGTCGCTCGAGCTCGTCGCCCCGCCGTCGTGGACGCCGCGCGACCTCAGCGCCGACCCGTCACGGAGCTGGTACGACCCGAGCTGCTCGCCCGACGGCCGCTCGATCGTCGCCACCGTCACGCGGATGCCGGGCGACGAGGACGGGACGATCGACTCCGCGCAGCGGACGATCTGGCTGCTCTCCCCGAACGGGACGCGGCGGCCGCTCGTCGCGCCGGCGAATCGCGCCGTCTCGGCAGAGGGCGCGCGGTTCTCGCAGGACGGCCGCCATGTGCTCTTCGTCGAGCACGCAACCCGGTTCGGCGCGCCCGAGCGGCTCGTCCTGCTCGACCTCGCCACCGGCAGGACGACGGTCGAGGCGGACCTCGGCGGCAAGCCCGACTACTACGGGCTCCACGACTGGGCCGGGACGGCCGCCTGGTACCAGCGCTAGGCGGCGAGACCGACGGTCGACGCCTCGGCGGCGAACGTCTCGAGCAGCTCGCGGAGCTGCGCCTCGTGGTCGTCCGGGAGCATCTCGTGCGCGCGCGGGACGGCGAGCTCGACCGGTGCGACCCGCGCGCCGGCGATGCCGAGGATCTTGCGGAGGTCGGCCTGCGCCCACATCGCGCCGAACTGGCCGGTGCTCGCTCCGATCACGGCGACGTCCTTGTTCGTCAACGCGGCGGCGCCCTTCGGTCGGGAGCCCCAGTCGATCGCGTTCTTCAGCACGCCCGGGACGGAGCCGTTGTACTCCGGCGTCGCGAAGAGGATCGCGTCGGCGGCGGCCCAGGCCTCCCGGAGCCGGCGGACCGGCTCCGGGGGCTCGGGCGTGTCGATGTCCTCGTCGTACGGCGGCAGGTCGCGGATCCCGTCCCACAGCTCGACCTCGATCCCCTCGGGCGCGGCCTCGGCGGCGGCACGCAGGAGCTGCGTGTTGTGCGAGTCCCGGCGCAGGCTGCCGGAGACGGCGAGGATCCTCACAGCCGTTACGCCTCCTGCCGGATCAGCGCGAGCTCGGCGATCAGCTTGACGTCGTTCGCGACGTAGTCGCCACCGGTCTGGTTCGGCGCGTTCCAGCTGACGCCGAAGTCGGTGCGGTCGATCGACGTCTCGAGCCGGAGGCCCAGGCGCTCGCGGCCCATCGGGTCGGTGACCGGCGCCGGCGCGATCGTGCCCGTGAGCTCGATCGGCTGCGTGACGCCCTTGATCGTCAGCTCGCCGGCGCCCTCGACGCGGCCGCCCTCGAGGCGCCGGAGTCCGGTGGCGCGGAACGACAGCTCGGGGTACCGCGCGGCGTCGAAGAAGTCGGGAGTCTGGAGATGGGCGTTGAGGTTCTCGTCCTTCACGTCGACGCCGGCGACCTTCGCCGTGCCCTCGAGGGTCGGCTCCTCGCCGCCCGTGAGCGTGACGCTGAAGTCGGTGAACCCGCCGCGGAACGTGTTCACGCCCGCGTAGGCGACCTCGAACGAGACGTGGGAGTGGACCGGGTCGGCGCTCCACGTGCCGGCCGGCGCGAACTCCTTGGTGATCTCGGTGACTGACATCGGTGCTATTGCCTCCTGGGGCTGAGCGGTATATACTTGCGGTGTCAAAGATCTTAGCGAGGAAACCTTGTCTAGTCAAGTATTGAGCGCACAAGTTACCACGGAGCCCGAGCTCGGCGCGTGGATCCGCTTCCTCCGGGCCCACGCGGCCGTCACGCGGGAGCTGTCGGCGCGCCTCGAGGCGCAGCACGGGCTGACGCTGAGCGACTTCGACGTCCTCGTCCAGCTCTACTACGCCGACGGCCGCAAGCTCCGCCGCGTCGACCTCGCCCGGACGGTGCTCCTCACCGCCTCCGGGATCACGCGGCTGCTCGACGGCCTGGAGCGCGCGGGCTGGGTGGCGAAGGCCCGCTGCGATTCCGATGCCCGCGTGACGTACGCCGTGCTCACCGGCGCCGGCGTCGAGAAGTTCGAGGCGGCGCAGGCGACGCATCGCGCCGACGTCGAGGAGCTGTTCGGCTCGCGGTTCAGCGACGAGGAGCGGGGCACGCTCGCGGAGCTGCTCGGGCGCTTGCCGCTCGCGGAGACATCGCCGGCCTGCACCGGCGAGGGCGAGAACGCGTGAGCCACAGCTTCTCGTCGCTCGACGAGCTCGGCGACGGTCCAGGCTTCCGGAAGGTCAGGGCTGCGCTCGGCGTCACCGCGTTCGGCGTGAACGCCGTCGTCTACCCGCCGCACTTCGACGGCTTCCTCCACTACCACGACACGCAGGACGAGCTCTACCTCGTCCACCGCGGCCGCGTGCGCGTCGAGGTCGAGGGCGAGACGTGCGAGCTCGGCGAGGGCGGGCTCTTCCACTGCGAGTCGACGACGCCGCGGAAGGTCTCGAACCCGTTCGACGAGGAGGCCGTCCTCTTCATCGTCGGCGGCAAGGACGGCTACGTCGCGCGCGACGGGCACATGGTCGATCCGGCCGACGTCGAGCGCCGCGCCGCGTTCGGCAAGAGCTAGAAGCGCACGACCGTCCTGATCCCCTGCGGGTCGTGCAGCTCCTCGAGCGCGCGCGGCACCTCGTCGAGGCCGATCTCGGCCGTGACGAAGCGGGCGAGGTCGAGCCGGCCCGCGAGCGCCTCGCGCGCGAGGTACGGGAAGTCCTCCTGCGGGATCGTGTCGCCGCCGTGCGTGACGGCGATCGCCACCTTCGGCTGGAACAGGTCGGCGTCGGGGTCGAGGTCGAGCGTGCGGCCGGGCGGCGGGATGCCGACGAGCGTCGCGGTGCCGGCGTAGGCGCACATGCGCACGGCCTCGACGAGACCGGACGGCGCGCCGATCGCCGAGAACGCGGACTCGACGCCGGCGCCGCCGGTCAGCTCGCGCACCTGCGCGACGGCGTCGCCGCCGGACGCGTCGACCGCGTCGGTCGCTCCGAGCTCGAGCGCCCACGCGAGCTTCTGCGGGAGCACGTCGACGGCGACGATCCGCTCCGCGCCGGCGAGTCGCGCGCCCTGGACGACGGCGAGGCCGACGCCGCCGCAGCCGATCACCGCGACCGCTGATCCCGGCCGCACCGGGGTCGCCCACAGCGCCGCGCCCGCGCCGGTCGAGAAGCCGCACGCGAGCAGGCACGCCTGCTCGACCGGCAGCTCCTCCGGCACCTTCACGGCGCAGGCCTCGTGGACGATCGCGCGGTCGGCGAAGCAGCCGCAGCGGAGGACGGGGGCGAGCAGCGCGCCGTCGGAGGCGCGGTGCACGCGCCGACGCGCGCGCCGGTTGTTCGAGCAGCGCCGCGGGTCGCCGCGAAGGCACGCGGGACACGCGTCGCCGCACGGCGCGCGCCACGCGATCACGACGCGGTCGCCCGGCGCGACCGACGTCACGCCCTCGCCGACCTCTTCCACCACTCCCGCACCTTCGTGGCCGAGCAGGATCGGGAACCGCATCCCCCAGCCGCCGGTCGCGACGACGTGGAGGTCGCTGTGGCAGACGCCGCACGCCTCGACGCGCACCTGCACCTCGTTCGGGCCCGGCGGGTCGAGCGCGATCTCCTCGACGGCCGGCGGCGCTCCCGGCTCGGCATAGACGACGCCGCGACTCGTCACGCAGGCAATCTTCGCACGTGCACCTCGACACGCCGGTCGGGAGGCTCGGGCTCGCCGCATCGGAGCGCGGGCTGCGCCGCGTGCTCTGGCCGGGCGAGCCGGGCGCGGGCGGTGACGAAGCGGTGCTCGAGGCCGCCGCGGCGCAGCTGCGCGAGTACTTCGGCGGCTCGCGGCGCGCGTTCGACCTGCCGCTCGACCTCGAGGGGACGCCGTTCCAGCGCCGGGCGTGGCTCGCGCTCGCGGCCATCCCCTACGGCGAGACGAGGAGCTACGGCGAACAGGCACTGCGGCTCGGCGTGCCGCGCGCAGCGCGCGCCGTCGGCGCGGCGAACGCCGCGAACCCGCTCCCGATCGTCCTCCCGTGCCACCGCCTCGTCGGCGCGGACGGCGCGCTCACCGGCTTCGGCGGCGGGCTGGAGACGAAGCGCCGGCTGCTCGAGCACGAGCGGCGCAGCTAGACGGCGCGGCGCAGCTGCTCGTCGAGCGGGACGAGGTCGACGCCGAACGCGGCGGCAGGTGCCGGGTCGGTCACGACGTTGTCGCCGAGCTCGAGCATCGTCAGCTGGTCGCGCGTCAGCGGCGGGCTCGGGAGCCGCTCGAGCACCGTCGCCTGGACGCGCATGAGGCCGACGGGGACGTGCACCGACGGACGGCGCTTGCCCAGCACGCGCTTCAGCCGATCCCAGAAGTCGTTCCACGTGACCATGTCGGGGCCGCCGAGCTCGACGACGCCGCTTCCGGTCTCGAGCGCGCGCGCGAAGAACTCGGCGACGTCCTCGACCCAGATCGGCTGCATCCGCCGCGTACCGTCGCCGACGATCGGCGTCACCGGCGCGACCCGCGCGAGCCGCGTGAACGTCGGCAGCACACCGCCGTCCTTCCCGAAGACGAAGCTCGGCCGGAAGATGACGTGCTCGAGCCCGGACTCCCGCACGGCCGCCTCCATCTCCCACTTCGCCGCGTAGTACGGCACCGCGCCACGCGACCGCTCGTCGAGCCCGAGCGCGCTCGCGAGCACGAGCCTGCGCACGCCGGCTCCCGTCGCCGCCGCCACGAGATCCCGCGTCCCCTGGGCCATCACCCGCTCGAAGTCGGCGGGCTTCCCGGTGATGATCGAGACGAGGTGGACGACCGCGTCCGCTCCCTCGCACGCCGCGGCGAGCGACGCCGCGTCCGTGACGTCGCCGCGGACGAGCTCGACGCCCCACGCGCCGAGGCGCGGCGCGCGTGCGGGATCGCGCACGAGCGCGCGCACCGGCACGTCGCGCGCCCGCAGCGCGTGCACGACGTGACCGCCGACGAATCCCGTTCCGCCGGTGACGAGGACCGTCATTCGCCCGATTCGAAGTTCTTGAAGTAGCGGCTCGGCGTCGGCCCCTGCTGGCCCTTGTACTTCGACCCGATCCCGGACGAGCCGTACGGCATCGCCGCGGGCTCGGTCATCTGCATGAAGGAGATCTGCCCGATCTTCATCCCGGGGTAGATCGTGATCGGCAGGTTCGCGACGTTCGACAGCTCGAGCGTGACGTGCCCGTCCCAGCCCGGGTCGATGAAACCGGCGGTCGAGTGGATGAGCAGCCCCAGCCGGCCGAGCGAGCTCTTCCCCTCGAGCCGCGCGACGAGGTCGTCGGGGAGCCGGATCCGCTCGAGCGTCGAGCCGAGCACGAACTCGCCGGGATGGAGGACGAACGGATGGTCGTCGTCGACCTGGACGAGCTCCGTCAGCTCCTCCTGCTCCACCTTGACGTCGATGAACGGGTAGCGGTTGTTGTGGAAGACGCGGAACAGCCGGTCGACGCGCACGTCGACGCTCGACGGCTGCAGGAGCGACGCGTCGTACGGCTCGATCTCGATCCGCCCCTCGGCGAGGTAGCGCGCGATCGTGGCGTCGGAGAGAACCACGAGGGCGATTCTACGGCGGCCCCGCCCGGCGCCTTCGGGCAACTACCATCTGGGGTCCTCCATGGCGACCGTCAGCGACATGGACAGGGCGGCGCTGCGCGCGCAGCGCCTCGAGCTGCGCCGCCGCCAGGTGCGGCGGCGGCGGCTCACCGCGCTCGCGATCGTCGCCGGAATCATCCTCGTCTCGCTTTTCGCCGGCAGGCTGCTGGCCGGATCCGACTCGGTGAGCCTCAGGCCGGACCGCTCCGCCGCGCTCGTCAGCCCGTTCCGCTCGACGCTGCCGCAGGAGCTGCGCGGCGTGCACGTCTCGATGGACCTCGCCGGCATCCCGGGCAAGCTCTCGTCGTACCTCGCGCTCCGCAAGCACGGGCTCAACACGATCGAGCTCGACGTGAAGGACGAGTACGGCGAGGTCGGCTTCGTCCGCGGCGCTCCGGCGCTCGCCCGCGGCGACGGCGCCGCCCACCCGTACTACGACGCGCGCGCCGTCGCTGCGCAGGTGCACAGGGCCGGCGTCTACCTGATCGGCCGCGTCGTCGCCTTCGAGGATCCCGTCACCGCGACGGCGCATCCGGCGATGGCCGTGCGCACGCGCAGCGGCGGCGTCTGGCGCACGAGCGGCGGTCTCGCCTGGCTCAACCCGTACTCGCACGCCGCCTGGAGATACGACGTCGATGTCGCGGTCGCCGCGGCGAAGGCCGGCTTCGACGAGATCCAGTTCGACTACGTGCGCTTCCCGAGCGACGGCGACGTCGCGGACGCGCGCTACCCCGGCCCGCACTCCCAGCCGATGGGAGAGACGATCGCCGCGTTCCTCTCCTTCGCGGCGTCGCGGCTGCACCCGCTCGGCGTGCGCGTTTCCGCCGACGTGTTCGGCCTCTCGGGCAACCACGACCTCGGCGTCGGCCAGTACCCGGGCCAGATCGGCGAGGTCGTCGACACGATCTACCCCATGACGTACCCGTCGCACTACGGCTCCGGCGAGTACAACCTCCGCGACCCGAGCGCGGAGCCGGGAAAGACGGTCGGGGACTCGCTGCGCGACTTCCGCGCGAAGCTCGCCGGGACGAAGGCGCAGCTCGTGCCGTGGCTGCAGGACTTCTCGCTCGGGCGGACGTACAGGCTCCCCGACGTGCTCGCCCAGGTGCAGGCGGCGCGCAACTACGACGCCGGCGGCTTCATGCTCTGGAACGCGAACGGGATCTACACGGCGAGGGCGCTCGCCCCCGGGCCGCCGCCGCCGCTGCCGCCGCTGTACGCGCCGCACCTGTAGAGCGGGCCGCTGTATGCCGATTATGCGTCCATGCAGTCGGATATCCTGAGCCCATGGCCGTGACGCGCTCCATCCACCTCGAGACGGCGATCCCCGGCCCCCGCTCGCTCGAGATCGTCGCCCGCAAGGAGGCGGTCGTCGCGTCGCCGCTCTCGCTCTACCTCCCGATCGTCGCCGCGGAAGGGCGCGGCGCGACGCTCACCGACGTCGACGGCAACACCTTCATCGACTTCTCCGGCGGCGTCGGCTGCCTCGCCGTCGGGCACGCGCACCCGCGCGTCGTCGAGGCGGTGCAGGAGCAGGCGGCGCGGTTCCTGCACACCGACTTCACGATCGTCCCCTACGAGGTCTACGTCACACTCGCCGAGCGGCTGCTCGCGCTCGCGCCGTTCGCCGGCCCGGCGAAGGCGGCGTTCTTCAACGCCGGCACCGAGGCGGTCGAGAACGGCGTCAAGTTCGCGCGGGCGTACACACGCCGGCCGGCGGTGATCGGGTTCGAGGGCGCCTTCCACGGGCGGACGCTGCTGTCGCTGACGCTGACGTCGAAGACGCACCCGTACAAGGCGGGGCTCGGGCCGTTCGCGCCCGAGGTGTACCGCGTCCCGTTCCCGAACGAGTACCGCGGGATCTCCGCCCTCGACGCGCTCGCCGCGCTCGAGCGCGCCCTCGTGACGCAGGTCGCGGCCGAGACGGTCGCCGCGATCGTGCTCGAGCCGGTGCAGGGCGAGGGCGGGTTCGTCGTCGCGCCGCAGACGTTCGTCGAGGGCGTCCGCGCGATCTGCGACCGCCACGGGATCGTCATGATCGTCGACGAGGTGCAGACCGGGTTCGGCCGCACCGGGAGGATGTTCGCGATCGAGCACTTCGGGGTCGAGCCGGACCTGATGCTCGTCGCGAAGTCGATCGCCGCGGGGCTGCCCCTGTCCGGGGTGCTCGGGAAGGCGACGATCATGGACGCGCCCGGCGAGTCGGCGGTCGGCGGTACTTACGTCGGCAATCCCGTCGCGCAGGCGGCCGCGCTCGCCGTCCTCGACGTGTTCGAGGAGGAGCGGCTCGTGGAGCGCGCCGACCGCATCGGGGAGGTCATTCGAGGCAGGATGCTGCAGTGGCAGGAGCGCCATCCGCAGATCGGGGACGTCCGCGGCCTCGGCGCGATGCTCGCCGTCGAGTACGTCGCGGATCCGGAGACGAAGGAGCCCGCGCCGGAGCTGGCGTCGCGCGTCGCCGAGGAGGCGGCGGAACGCGGGCTGCTGCTCCTCAAGGCCGGCGTCCACTCGAACTGCAACCGGGTCCTGTGCCCGCTCGTGATCACGGACGCCGAGCTCGACGAGGCGCTCGACGTCTGGCAGGAGGCGCTCGAAGCCGTCCTCGTGTAGCGCGAGAGCCGTGGCCGGCGAGGTGATCGCGGGCCGCTACGAGCTCGAGGAGCTCGTCGGCAGCGGCGGGATGTCGAGCGTCTACCGGGCGTACGACCGCCAGCTCGAGCGGCGCGTCGCGCTGAAGATCCTGCACGAGCGGCTCGGCGCGGACGACGAGCACGTCAGCCGCTTCCGCCACGAGGCGCGCGCGGTCGCGCAGCTCTCGCATCCGAACGTCGTCACCGTGATCGACCGGGGCAGCGACGGCGGCCGGCAGTTCATCGTCTTCGAGTACGTGGACGGGGAGAACCTGCGGCAGCTGCTCGACCGCACCGGGCGGCTGCCCGCACGCCGCGCGCTCGAGATCGGGATCTGCGTCGCGGACGGCCTCGCGTACGCGCACGAGCGCGGCGTCGTGCACCGCGACGTCAAGCCGCAGAACGTCCTCCTCGGCCGCGACGGCGAGGTGAAGGTGACCGACTTCGGGATCGCGCGCTCGCTCGACGCCGAGAGCGGCCTGACGCTGACCGGGACCGTGCTCGGCACGAGCAACTACCTGTCGCCGGAGCAGGCGAGCGGGAAGCACGTGACGAAGTCGGCGGACGTCTACTCGCTCGGCGTCCTGCTCTTCGAGCTGCTGAGCGGCGAGGTGCCGTTTCCCGGCGGGAATCAGGTCGTCGTCGCGCTCAAGCACGTGAACGAGGAGGCGCCGCCGCTGCGGAACGTGCCGCCGCGCGTCGCCGCCGCGGTCGCGCGCGCGCTCGAGAAGGAGCCCGGGCGGCGGTTCCCGTCGATGGCGGACTTCGCGGAGGAGCTGCGCGCGTGTCTCGCCGGGCTCGACGCGCCCGAGGCGGAGCGAACCGTCGTCGCGCCGGCGGCGCCCGCCGCCGCGCAGGCGACACGCGTGCTGCCGCGGGAGCGCCCGCGGCGTTCGTCGCGGGTCGCCGTCGTGGCCGTGTTCGCCGCGGTCGCGGTCGCGGCCGCCGCCGTCGTGCTCGTGCTCACCGCCGGGCACGGAGGATCGCCCGCCGGCTCCGGCGGGGGCGGCGCCGGCGCCGTCACGCTCCGAGGCATCACCGGCTACGACCCGCAGGGGACGGGCGCGCCCGGCGAGCACGACGCGGCCGCGCCGCTCGCGACCGACGGGAACGAGGCGACGTTCTGGGCGACCGAGACGTACGACTCGCCGGCGTTCGGCGGCCTCAAGTCCGGCGTCGGCCTCGTCCTCGACGCGGGCAGCGCGGTGAAGCTCGGCGCCGTCACCGTCACGACCGACACGCCCGGGTTCAGCGCGCGCATCCTCGCCGGCGACTCGCCGTCGGGCGGGTTCGCCGACGACTCGGCGTCGCAGACCGCCGGCTCCTCGACGACGTTCCGCCTGGACGGCGCGACCGCGCGCTACTACGTCGTCTGGATCACCCGGCTCCCGCCGGGCGACGTCGCGCACCTCAACGAGGTCACCGCCGGCTAGTACTCGAGCGTCGCGCGCCGCTCGTGGCGTTCCAGTGCGAGCGCGATCAGGCGGTCGAGCAGCTCCTCGTACGGGATGCCCGACGCCTCGAACAGCTTCGCGTAGACGCTCGTCGCGGTGAAGCCCGGGATCGTGTTCAGCTCGTTGAGCACGACCTCGCCGTCGTCGCGGACGAAGAAGTCGACGCGCGCCATCCCCTCGCACTCGCCGGCGACGAACGACTCGACCGCGCGGCGCTGGACGAGCTCGATCGTCTCCTGCGGCAGCTCCGGCGGGATCACGAGCTCCATCCCGCCCTCGTCGTACTTCGACGCGAAGTCGTACCACTCGTGGTCGAGCGTGTCGATGCGGCCGGGGAGCGACGCGACCGGTGGCGGCACGCGGTTGCCGAGGACGCCGCACTCGACCTCCATCCCCGCGACGAACTCCTCGACGAGCACCTTCTCGTCGTGCCGCCGCGCGAGCTCGACCGCCGGGCCGAGCTCCGACTCGGAGTGCACCTTCGAGATGCCGACGGACGAGCCGAGCCGCGCCGGCTTGACGAACACCGGGTAGCCGAGCGGGTTCTCCACCGGGTCGCCGAGGCGGATCGTGTGGTGGCGCGCGACCGGGATGCCGCTGTCGCGCATGACCTTCTTGAACAGGTCCTTGTCCATCGCGAGCGCGGACGCGGCGACGCCCGCGCCGACGTACGGGATGCCGGCGAGGTCGAGCAGGCCCTGCACCGTCCCGTCCTCGCCGAACGGGCCGTGCAGGATCGGGAGCACGACGTCGACGGAGGCGAGCGCCGCGAGCGTCCCGCCCTCGGCCGGAACGGGCAGCGTCTCCGCGGGCCTGTCCCTGCTGGTGACACGTTGTAACTTGGACGGGTCGAGCGCCCAGCGGCCGTCGCGGCCGATGGCGACGCCGACGACGTCGTACCGCGCCGGATCGAGCGCGGCGAGCACCGAGCGGGCCGAGGCGAGCGAGATGTCGTGCTCGCTCGAGCGCCCGCCGGCGAGGATCGCGACCCGCGTGCGCCCGGTCATGTCGGCGCCGTCACGGCGTCGGCGCCGGCGTCGTCGCCGTCGTGGTGGCCGTGAAGCGGCCGACGTTGATCGTCACCGTGGAGTTCAGCGGCGCCTGCTGGCCCGCCTGCGGGTTCTGGCTCTGGACGATCCCGTCCTGGCTCGGGTCGGTGACGGTGACGTTGACGATGCGCACCCTGAGATTCGCCGCCTGGATGTCGTTCGTCGCCGTCGAGACGTCGAGGTTCGTCACGTCCGGGACCGACGTCGTCTTCGGGCCCCGCGAGACCGACAGCGACACGGTCGAGCCCTTCCCCGCCGACGTGCCGGCGGCCGGGCTCTGGT
>DATKNT010000003.1:0-3793 GCA_035541175.1 Gaiellaceae bacterium | reverse complement strand
CACGCTCGACTCCAACCAGGAGCTCGCCGGCCTGGGCGCCGCCAACGTCGGCGCCGGCCTCTTCCAGGGATTCACGATCGGCGCCAGCCTCTCCAAGTCCTCCGCGGCCGACGGCGCCGGCATGCAGACACAGATGGCGGGAATCGTCGCGGCCGGCGCGACCGTCCTCGTCGCGCTCTTCCTCACGCCCTTGTTCGAGGGCCTCCCGGAGGCGACGCTCGGCGGCATCGTCATCGTCGCCGTCAGCGGCATGATCAAGGTGGGGCGGATCAAGCAGCTGTACGCCCTGCGGAAGATCGACTTCGCCCTGGCAGTGATTGCAATGCTGGCGGTGCTGTCGTTCGACACGCTCGTCGCGCTCGTGTTCGCCGTAGCCCTCTCGATCGTGCGCATCGCCGTCCGCGCGGCCCGAGCACCCGTGCGGCGCCTCGGCCAGCTGCCGGAAGGCGGCTTCGCAGACCTGGAGAGGCATCCCGACGCACGCGCGCACCCGACGACGCTCGTCGTCCGACCCGACGCCGAGCTGTTCTTCGCCAACGCCGAGTCGATCGTCGACAGCGTCTACGCCGACGCCACCGAGGCCGAGCCTCCCGCACGCGCCGTTGTACTCGATCTCGAGATGACCTATGACCTCGACGTCCCCGCGGCCGAGGCGCTCCTGATGCTCGCAACCCGCCTGGCCGACGCCGGAATCCCGCTCGCCCTGGCCCGCGTCCACGGGTCCGTGCTCGGCCTGCTCGAGCGGACGGGCGTCGTCGCTGCGGTCGGGAGCGACCGCGTCGGCGGACGCGTCCAGGACGCCGTCCGCGCCCTCGAGTCGTCTTGAAAGCCACACCCCCACCAAACAGAGCCTCGCCCGGGCGAGCATGACTCGTGCAGTTGCACGAAGACCGGAGTTCAGTCACGGTTGTAAGCGAAGCCGGGAAGCGACTCATCCGCTTCGCGACGGCCGCGCGAGCGCGGCCTACCGCTCGCTCGCCGAGGCGACCTGGCGGTCGCCCGCGGTGGGAGGCGAGTCTGAGGGTGCCGCGCCCGCGCATGTCGGTCGCGGCGGCGAATGAGACCGCGGTGACGTGTCTCGGTTGAACGAGATGCCCGGGCACGTCGCGTCCTCGACGCTGAAGGATCCCGAGTGGAACAATCGACGGTGTTTGCGGGGGCTTCAACCAGCAGGTCTCGAAGCTGAGGAGGAACGGGCGCCAGGCGGCGCCTATCCTGCCCCTTGGGGGCAATGTGAAGGAGGTTTCCGATGCCGAGATTCAGACGCGCACTGCGACGGAGACGAAGGGTGGCGCGGCGCCGCCTCGTCCTGGCTGCCGGCATGGTCGCAATCGGGACGAAGAAGATGTCGGCGGCCCAGGCCAAGCAGATCGAGGAGCACACGGGTGTCCCGCCGGAGGAGTTGGAGGACGGCGATCTCTCGGAGGCAATGCAAGAACTCGGTATCCCCGACGTCGAGGCGGACCCGAGCGAACTCGGCTGAGGGCCGCAGCGATCGCGCGGGCGGTGCCTCGACGGGCTTGCCGCGAGGGACGCCGGCGACCGAAGTCTCATCGACGTTCTCCTCGTAGCGCCACCGTGGTCGGGAGTCGTCGGGGCTACTCTCTACCGCGTGCCTCGGGGTCTCGTCATGCTCGGGCTCGCCGCCGCGGTGGGCCTCGGCGCCGCGGGGCCGGCTCTCGCGGACGGCTGGCTGCCCCACGGCTCCGGCGCGACCTGGGTGTACGAGTGGACGGACAGCGTCTACAACACGACGCCGACGAAGGAGAAGGTCACCGTCAAGAGCACGAAGGGAAGCGCCTTCACGCTCGCGTGGACGACGGACGGCCAGGGCAACCCCGCCGCCGCGCCCGCGAGCACGGGCTCGGTCTCCTTCGGCGAGACCGACTCCGGACTCGCGAACACGAGCTGGACGAGCAACGCGCCGCCGGCGGGCTTTCCGATCCTCTGCCCGTCGACGGCGCAGTGCGGGAACTCGCTCGCCAGCGCGTACTACAACGTCATCTGGGGGAGCCGGGCGCCGCTGCTCGAGGAGCCGCTCGTCCGCGGGCTCTCGTGGACGAGCAGCGGCGGGACGCAGAACGACGTCCAGAGCACGAGCGTCTATGTCGGCACGGAGACGGTGTCGGTGCCGGCGTTCCCGCATCCGGTCGCGGCCGCGAAGGTGCGGTCGCAGATCACGCAGGCCGGCGCCCTCGGCGACCCGTACGGCAGCGGCGTCCGCACGACCTGGTGGGTGTACGGCGTCGGCCCGGTGAAGGTCGTCTTCGACCACGCGGGCGGCTCGAAGGCGCCGGTGACGACCGCGGTGCTGTTGCAGACGAACCAGAAGCCGCAGGCCGCCCCGTCCGACGCGAACTACTTCCCGCTCGACCCCGGCCGGGTGGCCGTCTACCGGTGGACGAACGCCCGCTACCTGAAGTCCCCGGTCGTCGAGCAGTTCACCGTCGACGCGGCCGCGAACGGCGCGGCGCGCTTCGCGGTCAAGAGCCTCTCCGGGCCGATCAAGGTCGCCGCGCTCTACGGCTACACCTCCGGCGTCGGCAGCGGGCTCGAGAACGTCTGGGCGTCGACGAAGGCGGCGTCGACGGCGGCGCTGCCGAAGCTCGGGCCGGGCTCGCTGCCGCCGAAGCAGCGACGCCACTTCTTCACGGCCTTCGACCTGATGAACTTCGGCTTCGAGCCGATCCTGCCCGCGTACCCGCGCGCCGGGATGAGCTGGGCCGGCCGCGCGAGCGGGCGCGCCTACGCGATCTTCGGCGTCACCGGGGAGTCGCGCGTGCTCGGCCTGCAGACGGTGCGGGTGCCGGCGGGGACGTTCCGAGCCCTCGCCGTCCGGAGTACGCTCCGGCAAGCGGGCTTCCCGTTCGGGAGCGGGACGCGGACGAGCTGGTTCGTCCCCGGACGCGGGCTCGTGAAGCTCGTCTTCCGCCACGGCGACGGCACCGTCTCCGACGTCGAGCTCCTGCGCTAGATGGCCCGGCTCGTCGCGCTCTCGCTGACGGCCGTCGCGCTCTGCGGCGTCGCCGCCGGCTGCGGCGGGAAGAGCACGGCCCGGCGCGACGCCGTCGCCGCGTACATCCTCAGGGTCGACGCGATCGAGCAGAGCCTGGCGAAGCCGCTGCTCGACGTCTCGAAGGCGAACCGCGACTTCGCGAGGCGGCGCGGCGGCTCTCCCGCCGCGCGCCGCGAGCTCGTGCGCGCGCAGGCGACGATCAGCCGGCTGGACCGCAGGCTCCGGGCCGTCCGTCCCCCGGCCGACGCGGCGAAGCTGCACGTGCTGCTGCTCCGGTACGTCGGCGCCGAGGACGAGCTCGCCGGCGAGGTCGTGCAGCTCGCCCGGTTCATCCCGGCGTTCACCGGGGCGCTCGTCCTCCTCGGCGCTCCGAACGCGGAGCTGACGCGGGTCCTCGGGACGAAGAAGGCCTCACTCGCGACACGGGCCGCGGCGCTCGACCGCTACGGGGCGGCGCTCGAGCCGGTGATCGCGAGGCTTCGCCGGCTCGATCCGCCGCCGGCGTCGAAACCCGTCTGGGCCCAGCAGATCGCGACGCTCGAGCACGTGCGCCGCGCCGCCGCGAGGCTCGCCGACGGTCTCCGGCGGAAGCGGTACGCGGCGATCCCGGCGCTGCTCCACGCCCTGAACGAGGCCGCAGTGGGAAACCAGTCCGTGGCCGCGCAGAAGGCGCAGATCGCGGCCGTCGTCGCCTACGACAACCGCATTCGCGCCCTCAACGTGCTCGGCTCGAGGGTCTCGGACGAGGAGGCGCGTCTCCAGCGCACCCTCGGGTGA
>DATKNT010000002.1:0-13049 GCA_035541175.1 Gaiellaceae bacterium | reverse complement strand
AGGTTCGCGACCTGGTCGTCGATCGGCGTGCCGAGGAAGATGATCCGCTCGTTGAGCAGCCGCGAGTAGATGTCGAAGAAGCGCTCTCCGCGGGAGGTCTGCTCGATGACGGACGGGATGACGAGATTCGAGGGGTTCATGTCGCTCCTCCGCTGCCGGGGGTCCAGAGTTTCGTGTCCGAGGGTGCCTTTTCCTTTTCGGGAGTCCAGATCGCCTCGCGCGCGGCGGCGAGCTCCTTGGGAATGCGCTCGACCTCGGCGGCGACGCGGTCGAGCGCGTCGCGCATGCGCAGGTCGTCGCGGAGGCTCTCGAACCGGCCGGACTCGCGGAGCCGGAGGATGGTCGCGTCCGCGTCCTCGCCGAGCGCCTCCGCCTGCTCGCGGACGACCTGCTCCACCTCCTCGTCGGGCACCGTCAGGTTCAGCTCGTCGGCCGCCGCCTCGAGCACGAGCTCGCGGGCGACCGACCGCGCGGCCTCGGCGTGGAGGCGCGCCACCAGGTCGTCGGCCGACTGGCCGGTCATCGTCAGGTAGGTGTCGAGCGAGACGCCGCGCGCCTCGACCTGGCGCGCGAGCCCGCGCAGGAGCTCGCGCGTCCGCGCGTCGACGAGCGGGCCGGAGGGATCGACCTTCGACGCGGCGACGAGCGCGTCGGCGACGTCGGCGCGGAACAGCGCCTCGGCCTCCTCGGCGATCTGCGCGCGCAGCCGAGACTCGATGTCGGCGCGCAGCTCCGCGAGCGTCTCGAACTCGCTCGCCGAGCGCGCGAGCTCGTCGTCGAGCGGCGGCAGCACCTTCTCCTTGATCTCCTTGACGGTGGCGGAGACCGACTGCTTCGACCCGTCCGCGAGCTCGAACTCGATCTCCTTCTTCTCGCCCGCGTTCATTCCCGCGATGCCCTGCTCGATCTCCTCGACGACGGCCGCGCGTCCGAGCTCGACGACGTAGTCGCGGCGCGTCTCGCCCTGGGCCGAGACGAGGTCGAGCACGACGGTGTCGTCCGGCGCGACGGGGCGTCCCTCAACGGGGACGAGCTCGGCGACCGTCGCCTGCAGCGCCTCGAGCTCGCGCTGGACGAGCTCCTCCGGCACCTCGGGCTCGGCGTAGCCGACCTCGAGCGTCTTCCAGTCGGGCAGCTCCGGCTTCGCCTGGACGGAGACGGTCGCGGTGAACTCCCAGTCCTCGTCGTCGGACGCTGGCAGCTCGAAGTCGTACTCCGGTTGCTCGACGGGGCGCACGCGCGACCGGGCGGCGGCGTTCCAGAACCAGCCGCCGATGTGGCTCTCGACCGCCTCGGTCATCAGCCGCTCCCTGCCGACCCGCTGGACGAGCACCTGGCGCGGGACCTTGCCCTTGCGGAACCCGGGGATCTTGACGGTCGCCGCAAGGTCGGAGGCCGCGTGCTCGACGGCGTGGTGGACGTCGTGCGACGGCACCTGCACCGTGAGCCGGACCTTGTTCTCCGGCAACTCCTCGACCTGCGTTTCCATCCCGGATCCATTCAAGCAGGCGAGGCTCCTCCGGCGTCGTAGGCTTCGGGCCGGATGCGCCTCTTCGTCCTGACCCGGCACGGCGAGTCGACGCTCAACGTCGAGCGGCGGGTGAACGGCGATCCGGCCGTCCCGGCGCCGCTGACGGACACGGGGCGGGCCGAGGCGGCGCGGCTCGGGCGCCAGCTCGCGTCGCTGCCGATCGACCTCTGCGTGCACACGCGCTTCACTCGAACGAGGGACACGGCCGATGCGATCCTCGCCGGGCGCGACGTGCCGAGGCTCGAGCAGCCGCTCCTCGACGACGTCGACGTCGGCTCGCTCGAGGGTGAGTCGATCGACGCGTACGAAGCGTGGAAGCGGGAGCATCCCGATCGCGGAGTGCCGTTCCCGGAGGGCGAGAGCCTCGACGACGCGGCGCTGCGCTACGCGCGCGCGTTCCGCGGGCTGCTCGCGCGGGCCGAGCCGACGATCCTCGTCGTCTGCCACGAGATCCCCATCCGGTACGCGGTCAACGCGGCGTGCGGCTCGGACGAGCTCGACCGGCCCGAGCACCGGATTCCGAACGCGACGCCGTATCTCTTCGGCGGCGACGCGCTCGCCCGCGCCGCCGCCGGGATCGAGCGGCTCGCCGGCTGACGAATCACCCGTTCGGGGAGAAGGAGGACCGGCGGGCGGCGACGAAGCTCACGTCCGCTCCGATGACGGCCTGGACGTGGATCCTCGTGACGGCGGTGACGGCGCTCTGGGCGGGCATGCTCGGCGCCGTCGCGTACGTCGTCGTCGCGCGCCGCTAGCGGGTCTTCGCGAAGCGGTGCACGGCGTCGAGGAGCTCACGGCTCTTCTCGGCGGCGGCCGACTCGTCGCCGGAGGCGAGCGCGTCGGCGACGCAGTGCTGCACGTGCTGGTCGAGGATCCGGAACGCGAGGCTGTCGAGCGCGGTCGTCACCGCAGAGATCTGCGTGATCACGTCGATGCAATAGCGGTCATCCTCGACCATCTTCTCGAGCCCGCGCACCTGGCCCTCGATCCGGTGCAGCCGCTTGATCAGCGCGTCCTTGTCGGCGTGGTAGCCGGGGACGGCGTGCTCCGTCGCGCTCATACGGCTCCTCTCGCTCGCACGCTGCGGAAGCGCCGGAGGCGTAGGCTGTTGCCGACGACGAACAGGCTCGAGCCGGCCATCGCGGCCGCCGCGATCATCGGGTTCAGGAGGCCGGCGACGGCGAGCGGGATCGCGGCGACGTTGTAGGCGAAGGCCCAGAAGAGGTTGCCCTTGATCGTCGCGAGCGTCCGCCGCGCGAGCCGGATCGCGTCGACGGCAGCGCGCAGGTCACCGGAGACGAGCGTCAGGTCGGACGCCTCGATTGCGACGTCGGTGCCGGTGCCGATGGCGAGACCGAGGTCCGCAGCCGCGAGCGCCGGCGCGTCGTTGACGCCGTCGCCGACCATCGCCACGACCTCTCCCCCGTCCTGGAGCCGGCGGATCTCGGCGACCTTGCCGCCGGGGAGCACCTCGGCGAGCACGCGCTCGATCCCGACCTCGGCGGCGACCGCCTCGGCCGCCGCGCGCGTGTCGCCGGACAGGAGCATCGGCGTCAGCCCGAGCCCCTTCAGCTCCCGCACCGCCTCCGCGCTAGTCGGCTTGACCGCGTCGCGGACGAGGAGCGTCGCGCGCGGGCCGCCGTCCCACGAGACGGTGATCGCCCCGTCCTGCCGCGCCACCTCGACGTCGTGGCCCTCGACGACGCCGCGGACGCCGACGCCGGGGACGCTGCGGAACCCGGTGACGGCCGGGAGCGCGCCGAGCTCGGCCCGCGCGCCCGCGGCGACCGCCTGCGCGACCGGATGCTCGCTCGCGGACTCGAGCGCGCCCCCGAGGCGCAGCGCCTCGCTCCGGCCCGCGCCGTCGAGCGGGGTGACGGAGACGAGCTCCATCCGCCCCTCGGTGACGGTGCCGGTCTTGTCGAGGACGATCGTCCCGATCCGGCGCGTCTGCTCCAGCACCTCCGGCCCTCTGATCAGGATCCCGAGCTGCGCACCGCGCCCGGTGCCGACGAGCAGCGCCATCGGCGTCGCGAGCCCGAGCGCGCACGGGCACGCGATGATCAGGACGGAGACGGCCGCCGTGAAGGCCGCGGAGGCCCCGCCGCCGGCGAGCAGCCAGCCGGCGAGGGTCAGCAGCGCGACGACGATCACGAGCGGGACGAACACGGCGGAGACGCGGTCGGCGAGCCGCTGCACCGGCGCCTTGCCCGCCTGCGCCTCCTCGACGAGCCGGGCGATCTGCGCGAGCGCCGTCTCCGAGCCGACCCGCGTCGCGCGGACGGCGAGCCGGCCGTACGTGTTGACGGTGGCGCCGGCGACGGCGGCGCCGGGGCCGACCTCGACCGGCACGGACTCCCCGGTCAGCAGCGACTCGTCGAGCGCCGAGGCTCCCTCGACGACGACGCCGTCGGTGGCGACCTTCTCCCCGGGACGGACGACGAACACGTCGCCTGGCCGAAGCTCCTCGACCGGGACGAGGGTCTCTTCGCCGTCGCGGAGCACTCGCGCGTCCTTCGCGCCGAGCTCGAGGAGTGCGCGGATCGCCGCGCTGCTGCGCCGCTTCGCCCGCTGCTCGAGGTAGCGCCCGAGGAGGATCAGCGTCGTGATCACGCCGGCCGCCTCGTAGTAGGTGTCCGCGTCGAGCCCGCCGACGAGCACGACCGTCGACCACGTCCACGCGGCGAGCGTGCCGAGCGAGATCAGCGTGTCCATGTTCGCCGCGCCGTGCCGGGCGCCCGCGAGCGCCGCGCGGTGGAAGCCGAGCCCGCTCCAGAAGACGACCGGGGTCGCGAGCGCGAGCGCGAGCCACTCCCAGCCGGAGAAGTGGAGCGCCGGGACCATCGAGAGCACGACGAGCGGCGCCGTCAGCGCGATCGCGACGGCGAGGCGAAGGCCGAGCCGGTCGTCGGCGTGGTCGTGCGCGTGGCCGGCCTCGTGCGGCGTGGCGCCGTAGCCGGCGGCCTCGACCGCACGGCAGAGGTCGTCGACGCCGACGCAGTCGGGATCGAACGAGACGCTCGCGCGCTCGGTCGCGAAGTTCACGGTCGCCTCGACGCCGTCGAGCTTGTTCAGCTTGCGCTCGATCCGCGCCGCGCACGACGCGCACGTCATCCCGCGGAGGTCGAGCTCGGTCCGCTCGCGCGTCGCCGTCATGCCGGCTCCGCGTCGTACCCGGCCTCGTCGATCGCCGCGCGAAGATCCGCGTCGTCGAGCCCGTCGCCGTGGACGACGACGAGCTTCCTCGCGAGGTCGACCTCGACGGACTCGACGCCGCGAACCGCGGAGACCTCCTCCCGGACGGCCGCGACGCAGTGGTCGCAGTGCATCCCGGGGACGGAGTAGACGATCGAGGCAGACATACCCCCATAGGGTATCACGACCGCGGCCGCTGCTTCTATCCTGAGAGGCCCGCGGGTGTGGCGGAACTGGTAGACGCGGCGGGTTTAGGTCCCGCTGGAGCGGAAGCTCCCTGGAGGTTCGAATCCTCTCGCCCGCATCGCCGAGTAGAGTCCCGCCTCGTGGCAGGCATGACGCCCGACGACGTCTACGAGCTCGTCGGCGTCGCCGACCCGCGCCTCTCGCCCGACGGACGGCTCGTCGCCTACCAGGCCTGGTCGATCGACCGCGAGGCGAACGAGGTCCGGAGCGCGATCTGGGTCACCCCGCTCGACGGCTCGGGCGAGCCCCGCCGCTTCACCTTCTCCGACAGGCGCGACGCCGCGCCGCGCTGGTCGCCCGACGGGCGCTGGCTCGCGTTCACGTCGACCCGCGGCGAGGAGAAGACGCCGCCGCAGCTCTACGTCATCCCGGCCGAGGGCGGCGAGGCGCGCGCGCTGACCGAGGCGAAGGAGGGCGTCGAGGACGTCGCCTGGTCGCCCGACTCGACCCGGCTCGCGTACACGCTGCGCGTGCGGGACGCGGCGTACGACGAGGAGGACGAGAAGAAGCGAGCGCCGCGGCGGCTGACCCGGCTCGTCTACAAGCTCGACAACGTCGGCTGGACCGCCGACCGCCGCAAGCACGTGTTCGTCGTCGGCGTCGACGGCGGCGAGCCGCGGCAGCTCACCGACGGCGACTGCGAGGACGCCGAGCCGGCCTGGTCGCCCGACGGCAGGCGGATCGTCTTCAGCTCGCTGCGCGGCGAGCGGTGGGACGTCGAGCTGATCAGCCGCCTCTACGTCGTCGACGCGGACGGCGGCGAGCCGCAGCAGCTGACGGGCGACGACGGCTCGTACACGATGCCGTCGTTCTCGCCGGACGGGACGCGGATCGCGTACCGCTACCAGCTCGAGGACGGGACGTTCCCGCACCACGGCCGGATCGGCGCGATGGCCGCGGACGGAACCGGTGCGCGGCTGCTGACCATGTCGCTCGACCGCCAGGCGAACGCGTTCACCGAGATCCGCGAGCCGCTCTGGGACGGCGACCGCCTCGTCTTCACGGTCGAGGACGGCGGCAACGTCCACCTCTACACCGTGGCGGCGGACGGCTCGGCCGAGCCGGAGCTGCTCGTCGGCGGAGAGCAGTGGATCGGCAGCTACGACGCGCGCGACGGGAAGCTCGCCTTCGTCTCCACCACGACGACGACGACGCGCGAGCTCTACGCGGGCGTCGAGGGGCGCCGCCTCACCGACGTCGGCCGCGCGTTCGTCGAGGGCCGGGAGCTCGTCGAGCCGGAGCGCTTCACCGCCGTCTCGCGGGACGGCTCGGAGGTCGACGCGTGGGTCGTCCGGCCCGCCGGCTTCGAGGAGGGCGAGCGCTACCCGGTCCTGCTCAGCATCCACGGCGGCCCGTTCTCGCAGTACGGCACCGGCTTCTTCGACGAGTTCCAGGTCTACGCCGGCGCGGGCTACGCCGTCCTCTACTCGAACCCGCGCGGGAGCTCCGGTTACTCGGAGGCGTGGGGGCGCGCCATCCGCGGGCCGCTCGACGGCGCCGGCCCCGGCTGGGGCACCGTCGACTACGAGGACGCGATGGCCGTCGTCGACACCGCGCTCGAGCGCTTCGACTTCCTCGACGCCGACCGGCTCGGCGTGATCGGCGGCTCGTACGGCGGCTTCATGACCTCGTGGATCGTCTCGCACACGAACCGCTTCAAGGCGGCCGTCTCCGAGCGCGCCGTCAACCAGATGGTGAGCGCGTTCGGCTCGAGCGACATCTTCTGGATCTTCGAGCGTCAGTTCGGCGGGCCGATGCTCGACAACGTCGACACCTGGCTGGAGTTCTCGCCGACGACGTACGCGAAGGCGGTCGAGACGCCGCTGCTGATCCTCCACTCGGAGAACGACCTCCGCTGCAACGTCGAGCAGGGCGAGCACCTGTTCACGCTGCTGCGCCTGCTCGGGAAGGAAGTCGAGATGCTCCGCTTCCCGGCCGAGGGACACGAGCTGTCCCGCTCCGGCTCGCCGCTGCACCGCGTCCAGCGCTTCGAGGCGATCCTCGACTGGTTCGGGCGCTACCTGTAGCTCGCGAGGCTGCGCCTCGCTCGCTGGGAACGGTGCTGCGCGCGCGGGAGAGCGCGGTCTCCCGCGCGCTCCGCGCTGACGGCTCGCTTGGACCTCGCGGTGCGGCGCGCCTCGGTCGTGAGCGGCCGATCGCGGCAAGCCGGAATCGGCCGCTCCCCGCCGGCGCGGCCGTAGCTCCGGCCTCCGGCCATCCGGCTACGTCCGCGCTCGCACACTCCGGCAGGCCGGCGGTGGAGCGCAGGCCGAAGCGGACGACTCGGCCCGCAGGGCCGGACGTCCGCGTAGGCCCGCCCGCGGCGCGCTGCCCCGGATGCGCCGAAGGCGCACCCGCGGCCGCGCCTCGAGCACTATGCGCCGCCCGACGAGACCCAAGCGAGCCGTCAGCGCGGAACGCGGCCGAGACCGCGCTCTCGGCCGCGTGCAGCACGTTTCCCAGCGAGCGAGGCGCAGCCTCGCGAGCTACCAGCGGTCCCAGTGCACCATCGTGTCGAGCGGGTTGCGCCGGCCCGGCTTGAAGTCCGTCCCGATCGTGTACGCGACCGGGATCAGCGCAACTTGCATCACCTCGTCGTACGGGATGCCGAGGAGCTCGGCGGCCTCGCGCTCGTGCAGCAGGTGGAAGGTCGTCCAGACGGTGCCGAGCCCGCGCGAGCGCGCCGCGAGCATGAAGCTCCACGCGGCCGGGATGATCGAGCCGAAGATCGACGCCTGCCACGCGACGGGCTTGTCCTCGGTGCGGCCCTGGACGCACGGGATCACGTGCACCGGCACCTCCTGGAGGTGCGCGGCGAGATGGCGAACCGCTTCGCCGATCCGGACGAACTGCTCGTTCGGAGCAGGGCGCCGCTCGAGGTACGGGCCTGCGACGTCGCGCCAGAGCTCCGCGAGCGCGGCGCGCTTGTCCGCGTCCTCGACGACGACGAAGTGCCAGTTCTGCGAGTAGCTCGCCGTCGGCGCCTGCTGCGCGAGCCGGAGGCACTCCTCGAGCACCTCCCGCTCGACCGGCCGCGTCAGGTCGAGGCGCTTGCGGACGGCGCGCGTCGTCGAGAGAAGCTCGTCCGTCGACAGCTCGAGGATCACGTCGCGATCATCGCACGGGTTACGGTCGGCATGTGAGTCGTGTCCGCCTGATCCTCCTGCTCGGATCGCTGTCGGCCTTCGGGCCGCTGTCGAACGACATGTACCTGCCGGCGCTGCCGCAACTCGCGAACGACCTCGGCGTCGGCGCGTCGGCGGCACAGCTGACGCTGACGACGTGCCTCGCCGGGCTCGCGGTCGGGCAGCTCGTCTCCGGGCCGATGAGCGACCGGTTCGGACGGCGGCGGCCGCTGCTCGCCGGCGTCGTCGTCTACGCCGTCGCCTCGGCGCTCTGCGCCGTCGCGCCGTCGGCCGCGTTTCTCATCGTCTTCCGGTTCCTGCAGGGCGCCGCCGGCGGCTTCGGGATCGCGGTCTCGCGCGCGGTCGCCCGCGACCTGCACGCCGGCGACGCGCTCGCACGCTTCCTCTCGACGCTGATGCTCGTGAACGGGCTCGCGCCGATCCTCGCTCCCGTCCTCGGTGCGCAGGTGCTCCGCGTCACGTCGTGGCGCGGCGTCTTCTGGGTGCTCGCGGCGATCGGCGTCGTGCTCGCCGCCGGCACCATGCTCTGGCTCCGCGAGACGCTGCCGCCGGAGCTGCGCAACGAGGGCGGCTTCGCCGAGACGCGGAGGACCGTCGCCGAGCTGATCGGCGACCGAGCCTTCGTCGGCTACCTGCTCGTCCTCGCGTTCTCGTTCGGCGCGATGTTCGCCTACATCGCGGGGTCGTCGTTCGTCGTCGAGACGATCCACGGCGGCTCGCCGCAGCTGTACAGCGCGATCTTCGCCCTGAACGGGGCCGGGATCGTCGGCGCGAGCCAGGTGAACCGCGTGATGCTGCAGCGGACGACGGTGCGGCGGCTGCTCGCCGTCGGCGTCGTCGCCTCGGCGAGCGGCGGCTTCGCGCTGCTGGCGGTCGTCGTCGCCGGGATCGGGCTCGCCGGGATCGTCCCATCGCTGTTCGCGCTCGTCGGGAGCCTCGGGTTCATCCTTCCGAACGCGAGCGCGCTCGCGCTCGCCGGCCACCGGAGCGTCGCCGGGAGCGCGTCGGGACTGATCGGGATCTTCCAGTTCGCGGTCGGAGCGGCGGCGGCGCCGCTCGTCGGCGTCGCGGGAACGCACTCCGCCTATCCGATGGCGATCGTCATCGCCGTCCTCTCGGGGGCGTCGCTCGTCGCGCTCCGGCGCGTGCAAAACGTCCCCTTACGTGCCTAGTCCCCGTGAACCCGAGGGCCCACAGGGACTTGGCAGACGGCAATCTCTCACACGCGTACGCGCGCGTCAAGTGAGAACCGCACAACGCGCGTCAGCCCGGCGTCGGCGCGGGCGCGCCGACCCCGGGCCGCCGCGTTCCGTGCACGGCCGCGAGCCCGACGAGTCCGCCGAGGGCGAGGATCCCGGTCGCGAGGAAGACGACGCCGACCGGCCCCACGAGGCGCCCGGCGAGCGGCGCGACGGCGAAGGCGACGACCATCGTCGTCGTCATGATCGACGTGGAGAACCCGAAGACGGCGCCGAGCATGCGCGGATCGGCCTCGCGCTGGAGCACGGTGCTGTAGACGACGTCGGTGGTGCCGTCCACGCAGCCGATCGCCGCGAGGCAGAGGATCGCCGTCGCGCCGTAGTCGGCGAGTGCGAGCCCTGCGAAGAGAAGGGCGACGGCGATGAGGCCGCAACCGATCCAACGGTCCGCGGTCGGCTTCAGCGCGGTGAGGCCGACGAGCGCCTCGCCGACCGCGGCGCCCGCCGCGAGCGCCCCGATGCCGAATCCGTAGCCCCCGGCTCCCAGTCCTCGCCCGGCGAGCAGGCTCGGGAGCGTCGCGTTCACGAGACCGGTGGCGATCGTCGCGGTGCTGAAGGACGCGACGAGCAGGAGCACGATCCGCCGCCCGCGGAGGTAGCGGAAGCCGTCGAGCGCCCGGCCGCCGTCGCGTTCGGCCGGGACGGCGCGCAGCCCGCGGAGGAGCAGGGCCGCGCCGATGAAGCTCGCCAGGTCGACGGCGAGCGCTGGCGCCGCCGAGCCCGCGGCGAGCGCAATGCCTGCCCCCGCCGCGCCGGTCGCCATGGCGATGTCCTTCAGGAGCGCGAGCAGCGCGTTCCCGGCCGGCAGCTGCTCCGACGGCAGTAGCGTGGGCACGAGGGCGGAGGTGGCCGCATTTGCGACCGCGGTGAGCGTCCCGGAGAAGCCGAGGGCGACGAGCACGGCGACCCGCGAGCCCTCCACGATCGCGACGAGCGCGAGGGCGACGCAGACCGCGCGTGCGAGCTCGAGGCCGACGAGCAGCCCGCGACGCGGCAGCCTGTCGACGACGACGCCGGCGAGGCCGCCGCCGAGGATCGGAGGCGCGAGCCGGACGAGCATGACCATCACCACCGCGCCGGTCGAATGGGTGCCCCGGTAGACCCAGCCCACGACGGCGGCGATCGTCAGCCAGTCGCCGAGGAACGAGATGCCGCGGGCTGCGGCGACCTTCCGGAACTGCGGGCTCCGCAGCGGCTCCCGCAGCCGCCGGAGATCGAGCGTCGCCCGGTCGCGCTCGCCGAGCGAGACGACCGTGACGAGCGCGATCGTCGCGACCACGATGAGCACGTCGCCCGGCGAGACGACGGTGGCGAGCGGGAGACCCCGGGGCAGCGCGAACACGTCGCCGAGGAACGCGAGCCGGTGCGCGTCCTCGGAGACGTTCGAGTGCCTGCCCGGGTCGAAGCCGACCGAGCGGGCGGCCGCGGCGGAGAGCGGCATCTTCCCGCCGTTCGCGGTGATCGCGAGCGCGTTCAGCGCCATGCCCGCGCCGAGCGGGAGCAGCGCGCGGATCTGCCGGTTGCGCCAGATGAACACGGCCAGGAGCGCGTACGTCGCGAGGTGCAGCGAGCGGGCGAGGCCGTCGGGCATCGAGTGGCCGGGCCGCGAGAACAGGACGATCTGCAGGCCGAGTGCGAGAGCGACGGTCCAGCCGCTCCGGAAGGTGAGCCGGAGCAGGCGCACCGGCCGACCGCCGAGGCCGGCCGCGAGCGCAAGCCCGATCGCGATCCCGGCGAGCAGGACCACTCAGGACACCGCCGCCAGCGGGGCGCGGTAGACGGGCGGCGCGGGCGCCGCTTCCCCACCGGCGAGCATCTCCGTGAGCGTGTCGCGCTGCCGCGCCAGCGCCAAGCCGACGTGCTGACCCGGGGGTCGCGCGAAGCCGAGGACGAGCGAGCCGACGGGCGAGCCGCCGTGCCGCAGGACGAGGGCGAGGAAGCGTCCCGAGCGGCCGAGTTCGACGCCGTCGGCGACGATCACGCTCTCGCGGGACTCGAGCTCGCGGATGAGCCAGCTCGTCACGGCCTCCAGGCTCGGCTGGCGGGCGGCGGTCCTCCACTCCCGCTCGACCGTGGCGTCGAGGCTGCGGTCGCTCCAGGAGACGTAGGCGGCCCACGTCAGCGTCGCGGACTCGACGATGCCGTCCACGAGCAGCGCGAAGCCGTCGCCGCCTGCGGCCTCGCAGGCGGCGGCCCGGTCGATGGCCGCCGTGAGCCGGACCGAGCGCTCGGCCGACGTGAGGTGGAGGACGGCGCCGGCAACGGCGACGAGCCCCGCGCACAGCGCGAGCAGCGGGGCGACGAGCCCGATGGCGCCGAGCGCCGCAATCGTGCCTGCGATGACGAACGTCCGCGGCTGCGGCAGGCGCCGCCCGAGCCGTACCCGCGGCCCCCGACGCTGAAGCTGGCGGAGCTCGGCGCGCTCGGCGGGCGAGAGCACCGACCGCGGGTCGATCCCGCGCTGGAGCGTGACGAAGGCCTTTCCGATCACGGGATGGAATTGCGCGCCGAGCTCGGCCTCGATCTGCTCGAGCGCCTCCTCGCGCGGGAGCCCGGGCCGGTACGGACGGTCGCTCGTCATCGCGTCGTAGGCGTCGGCGACGATGAGGAAGTGGGCCGCGAGCGGAATGTCGTCGGGGCTCACGCCGTAGTAGCCGTGCCCGTCCATGCGCTCGTGGTGGTATTCGACCGCCTGCGCCTCCGAGGCGGCGAGCCGGAAGCGCCGAAGCAGGCGCGCCGAGAGCCTCGGGTGCAGGTGCACGGACTCGAGCTCGTGCTCGTCGAGCGGTCCGGCCTTGCGCAGCACGGTCCCGTCGACGCGGATCTTGCCGAGATCGTGGAGGCGCCCCGCCCACCGCAGGCGCTTCACCTCCGCCGGGGGGAGATCGAGCGCGGCCGCGAGCTCCTGGACGTACTCGGCCACACGGGCCGAGTGGCGATAGGTCGACGTGTCGCGCTCGTCCACGATGTTGGCGAGCGTCTCGAGCGCGTGCTCGGTCTCGGTGCGCAGCAACGCGAACCGGGCGCGCCATCCGTGGACGGCCGCGGTCAGCGGCACGACGGCGACGATCGCCCACGGCTGCGACTCCGCGAGGCACGCGAGGACGATGGCGAGGGAGGCCTCGCCGGCGGCGGCAGGGAACTCGTCGCGGGCCTTCTCGCGCTGGTGCTGCCAGAACGGCTGCGAGGTGGTGAGGGCGAGCATCGAGCCGAGCAGCAGCATCTCGACGCCGTACGCGACGACGACGAGCCCGGCGACCGCGACGAAGTCGTGCGGAAGCGAGAGCGCCCCGACCTGCCCGCCGAGCGCGACGAACGCCCACCCGCCCGCGAATCCCATCAGCGCGAACATGCAGGCGTTGAACGCCGTCTTCTCGACCCGCTTGCCGTGGAGCGAGTCGACGACGAGGACGCCGAGCGGCGCGACGAGCGTCGCAGCCCACGGCCCGAGGATCAGCGCGGCGGCGCCGATGACGGCGAACGAGAGGCTGAACGACTGCCGCTCGATCGGGTCGACGGCCTTCTCGTCACCGGGGACCTGGAAGACCTCGGCCGCGACGACGCCCGCCGCCAGGAGCGCGAGCGTCGTCGTCGGCCCGTCCACGCATTTCACGGCCGCGACCGTGACCGCCGTCGCACCGGCCACGATCGTGCCGATGAGCAGTGCGCGTG
>DATKNT010000001.1:0-7254 GCA_035541175.1 Gaiellaceae bacterium | reverse complement strand
CGAGCTCGAGCCGCTGCGCGGAGGCGGCGGTCACCTCGGCGGTGACCGGGCCGATTCGCACGCGGATGCGGTTGCCGACCTCGACGATCGAGCCGATCTCGCCGCGGATGACGTTGAGCGCGGAGTCGT
Organism: Gaiellaceae bacterium; assembly: GCA_035541175.1. Taxonomy (GTDB): domain Bacteria; phylum Actinomycetota; class Thermoleophilia; order Gaiellales; family Gaiellaceae; genus Palsa-739. The sequence continues at coordinate 7,125 of DATKNT010000001.1, read as the reverse complement.
CGGCGTGCGCGCGCGCGACGGAGACGTCCCACGGATAGACGACGACGCCGACCTCGCCCTCGGCCTCGTCGGTCGAGAAGAGCTCCTCGCCGCCGGCGAGCCGCACCGCAGTCAGGTCGCCCGCGACGCGTCGCGCGCGCCCGTGCAGGAGGTTCGCGCCGGTGAGCGAGGCGACGAAGGCGTCCAGCGGCCGCGCCACGAGCTCCGCCGGCGTAGCGCGTTGCCGCAGCCTCCCGTCGACGAGGACGCCGACCTCGTCCGCGAGCGCCGCGGCGTCCTCGTAGTCGTGCGTGACGAGCAGCACCGGCAGCCCGAGCTCGTGCAGCAGCTCGCTCAGCTCGAGCCGCACCGCCGCCTTCGTGTGCGCGTCGAGCGCCGACAGGGGTTCGTCGAGGAGCAGCACTCCCGGGTCGCGGGCGAGCGCGCGCGCGAGGGCGACGCGCTGCTGCTCCCCGCCGGAGAGCTCGGGCGGCCGCGCGTCGGCGAGGGCCGCGAGGTGGAACCGCTCCAGCAGCTCGTCCACCTTCCCGCGGCCCGCGTACCCGACGTTCTGGCGGACGGTCATGTGCGGGAAGAGGGCGTACTCCTGGAACACGAGGCCGACGCGGCGCTCGTCCGGCCGCCGGAAGACCTTCCGCTCGGCGTCGAGCCAGACGTCGTCGCCGAGCGCGACGCGGCCGCGCGGCGGCCTCGCGAGGCCCGCGATCACCCGCAGCACCGAGGTCTTGCCCGCGCCCGACGGCCCGACGAGCGCGAGCGTGCCCTCGACCTCGAGCGCTAACTCCAGCTCAAGAGCCCGGAGCGGGAGCGAGAACGCTGCTTCGAGGGTTGCCATTGGAGGATCGTCTTCAGGGTGACGAGGAGCGCGGCGCTGACGAGGACGAGCAGTGCGCTGATCGCGAGCGTGACGTCGAAGTTGACGTTGAACTCCGCGTAGATCGCGAGCGGCAGCGTCTGCGTGACGCCCTGGAGGCTGCCGGCGAACATGATCGTCGCGCCGAACTCCCCGAGTCCGCGGGCGAACGAGAGCGCCTCGCCGGCGGCGAGCCCATTGCGCGCGAGCGGGAGCACGACGCGGAAGAACGTCTTGACCGGACCTGCGCCGAGCGTCCGAGACGCCGCGACGACGTTCGCGTCCACCGCCTCGAACGACGCGATCGCCTGGCGGATGTACAGCGGGCTGGCGACGTACGCGACCGCGAGCGTCACGGCCGTCTGCGTGAACGGGATCGTGATCCCGAGCGCCTCGAGCGAGGAGCCGAGGAGGCCGAAGCGGCCGAACGCCGCGAGCAGCGCGATCCCCGCCACGGCGGGCGGCAGCACGAGCGGCAGCTCGACGAGCGTGACGAGGAACGAGCGGCCGGGGACGTCGCGCGTCGCGAGCACGTACGCCGTCGGCGTCCCGAGCAGGAGGATGAGCGCGGCGGCGATCGCCGACGTCTTCAGGCTGACGACGAGTGCGTCGGTGACGACGGGGTTCGACAGCTGGTCGAGCAGCCGCGCCGGCGCGACGTGGACGAAGATCGCGATGATCGGGACCGCGAGAAACGCGAGCGTGACGAACGTCGCGGCGAAGACGAGCGTCCCGAGGAGCGCACGCTTCACCGCTACCTCGTCTTCGGCTTGACGCGGGGGAGGAAGCCGGCGGCGAGCAGCTTGGCCTGGCCCGCCTTGCTCAGCACCCTGTTGACGAACGCCTGCGCGTCGGTCTTGTCCCCGCTGCTCGAGACGACGCAGATCCCGTACTGCACCTTCGGCTGGGCCCAGGCGGGCATCGTCAGCACGGTCACCTGGCCGGGCACCGTCCTCGCGTCGGTGGAGTAGACGAAGCCGGCGTCCGCCTCGCCGAGCGCGACCTTGGCGAGCACCTCGCGCACGTCGGTCTCGTTCGAGACGACGTTGTTCAGCACGCTGGTCAGCCCCATGTTCTTGAGGATCTGCCGCGTGTAGGAGCCGACCGGCACGCCGGTGGCGGCGACGTCGAGCTTGATCCCGGGCTTCTGCAGGTCGTAGGCGCTCGTTATCCCGGCCGGGTTCGACCTCGGCACGATGAGGACGAGCGTGTTGCGTGTGAACACGACCGGCTGCGAGCAGAGCCCCTTCTGGAACAGCTGCTGGGGCAGGGTCATGTTCGCGGAGGCGAAGACGTCGGCCGGCGCGCCCTGCTGGATCTGCGCGGCGAGCGTGTTCGAGCCGGCGAACGAGTATCTCGGCGCGGGGTCGATCTTCGGGAAGACATCGGTGAGCGAGGCGGCCGCGTAGACGGTGATCGTCGCGTCGTGGCGCGCGCCGGCTGCGGACGCGGCGGCGAGCGCGAGCGCGGCGGCGCCGAGGAGTGCGGCGAGCGCGCGCATCAGTGCTCCACCATCACCGAGGTCGCCTTGACGACGGCGGTGGCCGCCATCCCCGGCCTCAGCCCGAGCTCCTCGACCGCGTCGCGGGTGATGATCGCGACGAGGCGCGCCGGCTCGGTGACGTCCATCTCGACCTGGGCGAGCAGTCCGTCCGTCTTCACCTCGCGAACGGTGCCGTGGAAGCGGTTGCGGGCGCTCATGTGCTGCGCGCCGTCGTCGCCGCGAAAACGGGCGATCTCGCGCGCAGTGACGACGCGGCGGTTGCTCCTGTCGCGCTTCGTCCTGATCTTGCCCTCGCGGTCCCAGCGACGGAGCGTGTCGACGCTGATGCCGAGCGCCTGGGCGGCCTCCGTCGCGGTGTAGAGCTCCTTCGCCATGTCCCTCGGCCTCCTCAGCTCGTGTAGGCGGCGAGCGCGTTCGACGCCGCGTCGACGGCGAGCGGCAGCGGCAGCGAGACGCCGAGCGGCCGGTCGTCGTGGAGGCCCGTGAAGACGGCGAGGTGCTGCGCTTCGTTCGCGGCGATCCGGGAGACGATCCCGCGCAGCGGCTCCGTCTGGACCGCGTCCGCGGCGCCGAGGTACGCGCCGAGCTGGAGCTGCTCGAGGTCGGCGCCGAGCTTCGCGACCGAGCCGCGCGCGGCGAACGCCTTCGCCGGGTACGTGAAGTCGATGTCGGCCGCGGTCGCCGGCGTCTGCCCCGCGGCCGTCAGCACGCCCGCGACGGCCGCGTAGTGCTCCTGCTCGTTGAAGGCCGCGTGCCGGAGCGTCTTCTGCTCCGGCGCGCCGAAGACCTTCGCGGCGAGGGCGCGGCCGTAGAAGTCCGCCGCGAGCAGGTCGGCGGCGACGAGCAGACGCGCGTAGGCGAGGTCGGAATCGGGCGGGACGTCGGCGGCGGCGGCCCCGGCGAGCGCACCCGCACCGGCGGCGGTCAGCGCGAGGACTGCGCCGCGCGCGAGCAGACTTCGGCGCGAGCAGCTCTGCATAGGCATTGCCTATGAATATCAGAAGCGGCGGATCTCTGCGGCGGTGCCGATCACGATCAGCGGCCGCGCGGCGGGGCGGAGCCACCGGAGCAGCGTCAGCAGCTGCGGCGCCGGCAGGCTGACGCAGCCGTGCGTCGGGCCGCCCGTGTCGTCGTGGACGAAGATCGCCGAGCCGCGTCCCGGAACGGCCGGCCGGACGTTGTACTCGATCACGGCGAACTGCCGGTACGCGACGGTCGCCCGCCAGAGCGCCTCGCTGCCGCCGCCGAAGGGCGGGCTCGTCCCGCAGGCGACGTGGCGGAACGTGTTGTAGCCGGGCGACGACGGGTCCTCGTCCCACCAGTCGCCGCAGACGAGCCGGTGATAGGCGGTGCGGACGCGCGGGTCGGGGTCGATCCCGTAGACCGTCGGCCCGATCGCGTACGCGCCGGTCGGCGTCGCGCCGTCGCCTTCGCGCTTGCGGTCGGAGGGGCCGCCGCGCCCGACGCGGGCGTGCCACGGGCCTGCCGCGAGCCGCCAGCAGCCGTTCCGGCGCTCCCAGAGCGCGAGGGACGCGACCGTCGTGCCGAAGCCGGACGCCTCGACGGTGACGAGCTGCGACGCACCGTGCGTCGAGGCGAGGTCGCCCGCGAGCGTGTGCGGGCACGCGGCGAGGGCGGCGGCTGCGAGGACGGACGCTACGCTCACCGGCACATGGTGCACGCCGTTCCTCCGTTCAGCGCGACGGTGTCGCCGGTGACGCGGGCGGCGCTCCGCTGGTCGTACCGTCCCGGCTGTCCCGTCCCGCCGGCGCAGCTGCGCCGCGTGCGCCTGCGCTACTGGGGCTTCGACGGCGCGTCGCACGCCGGGACACTCGTCGTGAACGAGTCGGTGACGGCGCCGGTGATCGCCGTGTTCCGGCGGCTCTACGGGGAGCGGTTCCCGATCCGTCGCATGCGGCCCATCGACGCGTATCACGGCAGCGACGACCGCTCGATGGCGGCGGACAACACGTCGGCGTTCAACTGCCGCTACGCGGTCGCGCCCGGCCCGAAGCAGTGGTCGGCGCACGCGTACGGCGTGGCGATCGACGTGAACCCGGTCGAGAACCCGTACCTCGAGGGCGGCACGGTACGCCCGGCGGCGGGGAAGCCGTACCTCGACCGCTCGCGCGCGCGGCCGGGGATGGCGCTCCCGGGCGGTGCGCTCGTGCGGGCGTTCGCGGCGGTCGGCTGGCTCTGGGGCGGCCGCTGGACGGGCTCGCCGGACTACCAGCACTTCTCCTCGACGGGCGGCTAGCGGCGCGGGTTGCGGATCCCGGCGGCGCCGATCGCGCCGCCGGCCAGGAGCAGGACCGCGGTGAGGATCATCGCGTCGCGGAAGCCAGGCGCCGTCAGGTGGTCCCCGCCGCCCGCGGCGACGACGCCGATCACCGCGATCGCCATCAGCCCCGCGACGCGCGCGACCGCGTTGTTCACGCCGGAGGCGATGCCGGCGTCGCCCGGCCCCGCCTCGCTCAGCACCGTCGTCGTCAGCGGCGCGACCGTCAGCGAGAGCCCGACCGCGAACGCGAGCAGCGCCGGCAGCAGGTCGACCGCGTACTCCGGATCCGTCGGGATCCTCGCGAGCGCGAGCACCGCCACGCCGGCGGCGACGGGGCCCGCCGCCATGAACCAGCGCGGGCCGTACCGCATCGAGTAGCGCCCCGCGAGCCGCGAGAGCAGGAACATCACGATCGTCACCGGCACGGTCGCCAGCCCCGCCTGGAACGGCGTCCAGCCGGCGAGCTGCTGGAGGAACAGCGAGAGGAGGAAGCTCCACGCGGCGAGCCCGCCGTAGACGGCGAACGTCTCGAGGTTCGTGACGGAGAAGTTCCGCCGCGAGAACAGCCGCAGCGGCAGCATCGGCTGCGGCGCCCGCGCCTCGTACGCGACGAACCCGACGAGGAAGGCGGCGCCGAGGACGATCGCGAGCACGACGAGCGGATCGCCCCAGCCGCGGCGCGGCTCTTCGATGAAGCCGGTCACGAGCAACCCGAGCCCGACCGCGCAGAGCAGCGCGCCCGGGTAGTCGACGCGGACGCCCCTGCGTCCAGGCGACACGCGCGGCACCTCGCGCATCGTGAGCACGAGCGTCAGCGCCGCGACGGGCACGTTGATGAGGAAGATCGCGCGCCACGTCCACGCGCCGATCAGCCAGCCGCCGAGCAGCGGCCCGGTCACGAACGAGATCCCGCTCCACGCCGTCCACGTCCCGATCGCGGAGCCGCGCTCGGAGCCGGAGAAGGTCGAGGTGAGGATGGCGAGCGACGCCGGCGTCAGCAGCGCCCCGGCGACGCCCTGGAGCCCGCGGCAGACGATCAGCGCGGTCGAGGTCGGCGCCGCCGCGCAGAGCGCGGAGGCCACGCCGAAGCTGACGACGCCGATCGTGAAGGTCCTGACAGGGCCGTAGATGTCGCCGAGCGAGCCGCCGACGAGGATGAGCGAGCCGAGCGTGAGGAGGTAGGCGTCGACGATCCACTGTTGCGCCGCGAGCCCGCCGCCGAGATCGGCCTGGATCGCCGGCAGCGCGACGTTCACGACCGTGGAGTCGACGAACACGATCGAGGTGCCGAGGACCGTCGCGACGATCGTGAACCGCTTCGCCCGGCGCGAGAGCTCCACCACGATCCGATCCTAGAGGCGGCTCGGTAGTCGGCCGCAGCCAGGATCGGGGCACGATCCGATGTGGGCCGGCGCCCGTGTCGTCACGATCGAGACATGACGGCGTCCCACGCATTCGCAACCATCCTTCCGACCCTGATGGTCGGCTGGGCCATGGTGATCGCGGGCTTCGGCAAGCGGAAGCTCGAGCGCCGCGCCCCGGTCTGCCCCCGCTGCGGGCACCGGGCCTGCGTCTGCGGCTCCCGCCGCTGAGACCCGTCACCCCCGGCCCGTCATGACCGCCCCCGGTGGTGCAACCATGTGTGCGTGGATGCACCGGGCGGCGAGCGCCGCGTAGGACGGGCGGTCTTCCTCGGCACGGTCGCGGCCGGCGTCTCGTCCCTGTTCTGGGGCAAGGCCGCCTGGAGCCGCGTGTCCGGCGCGCTCGGCTCGGCGGAGTCGTTCGTCCCGCTGGTGCCGACGGGCGGGTGGCGGATCTACACCGTGTCGGGGTCGATGCCGGTGTTCGACCCCGCGACCTGGAAGCTGACGGTCGGCGGCGAGGTGGAGGAGCCGGCGGTGTTCACGTACGACGAGCTGCGCTCGCTGCCGCGGGTGAACCAGGTCTCGACCTTCCACTGCGTCACCGGCTGGACGGTGAAGAACGTCCACTGGGGCGGCGTGCGGATGTCGGACGTGCTCGAGCCGGCGCGGCCGCTGCCGGACGCCGGCGCGCTCCAGTTCGTGTCGATGGAGCAGCCGTACGTCGACTACCTCACGGTCGAGCAGGCCGCCCTCAAGGACGTGCTGCTCGCGTACGAGCTGGACGGGAAGCCGCTCCCACGCGAGCACGGGGCGCCGCTGCGGCTGGTGATCCCCGAGATGTACGGCTACAAGAACGTCAAGTGGTTGCGGGAGATCAACCTCGTCCGGAGTCCGGAGCCCGGCTACTGGGAGCAGCTGGGCTACGACCAGGACGCATGGGTCGGCCGCTCGAATGGGTACTGACCGGGTGTACGTCCGACGGTTCTCCCGGACGGAGCGGGTGCTGCACTGGCTGAACGCGGCCGGGTTCCTGGTGCTGCTGGGCTCGGGGCTGGTGCTGTACCTGCCGAGCCTGGCGGTGCTGGTCGGCCGGCGGCCGCTGGTCAAGGACGTCCACTTCTGG